>CAZNCQ010000029.1:0-40531 GCA_964571275.1 uncultured Myxococcales bacterium | reverse complement strand
CCGGTACGGTCAGCGCGTTCTCGACTGCCGAATGGGGGGTGCTCACCGACTACGAGGCGCGCTTTCAGGTGCGTCGCGTCGCTCTGTACGCCTACCCGGAAGCCATCTACGGTCTGACGCCGGTGGGAGCGCCGATCGACACCACGATGGGACCGCTGTCGATTCATTGCACCGCGAGCGGCGCCGCCGTGTTCGCCGACACCAACTGCACCAGCGGGATCACCGTCGTCGGAGCCTACGCCTATCCGGCTATGGCCACCGGGACGGCGACGGTGCCGATCCTCGTCGACGGAGTCGGCAACGTTCTGGGCGCGACCTTTACCGACCTCTTCTCTCGCGAATACCTGGCGCTCACCTTCGCGCAGAGCCCGAGCTTGGTTCACTCGCTCTCTCTCATCCATGATCTCGTTCGCTGGGTGACCCGCGGGGTCTTCCTCGGGGAGCGGCACGTCTACCTGACCTCTCAGATCGATGACCTCTTCCTGGCGTCAGACCTCTATCCCTATTGCAGCGACTGCGTCGACGGCGGCATCGACGGGGCGCCGCCCGCGGGGTCGGCGCCCGTGATCATTGGCGATGCCGGCGCGCTCCCGGGTCTCACTTATCGGATCACCGAGCTCGACATGCAGGCGCTGGCCGATTGGCAGGCGGCGACGCGCGCCAGTCCACTCACCGCCGACCTCCGCTTCGATTGGGCCCTGAACGGGGTCGGCGCCAGCGCGTCCGATCCGCTGACGACCCTGACGCGGACGCTCGGGTCGACCTTCAAGTGGATCAGCCACACCTGGGACCATGCGCTGCTCGACAACATCAGCTACACGAACGCGCTCGCCGAGTTCACGCTCAATGACAACCTAGTGAGCGCGCTCGGCCTTCAGCCTTACGACATTCGGAGCCTGGTGACGCCGTCGATCTCGGGATTGGACAATCCCGACGCCATCAACGCTGCCTTCGACGCAGGCATTCGCTACATGGTGGGCGATACTTCGGTCGCCGGATGGAACAATCCGACGCCGAACGCCGGGATTTACAGCACGTTCCAGCCGCAGGTCCTCATCATCCCACGGCGCCCCACCAATCTCTTTTACAACGTGTCGACGCCCGACAAATGGCAGCTCGAATACAACGCCATTTATCGATCGTACTGGGGGCGTGACCTCAGTTACAGCGAGATCCTCGACTTCGAGTCGAACTTGCTGCTGCAGGATCTGTTGCGAGGCGCAAACGATCCTTGGATGTTTCATCAAGCCAATACCCGCAATTACGGCGGCGGGCAGAGCCTGCTCACGGACCTGCACGGCAGCCTGCTCGCGAAGTACGCGGCGGCGTCGAAGGTCCCCGTCGTGAGCGACACCATGGATGTGCTCGGCAACCGTGTCGCGATGCGTATGAACTACGATCGGTCGCTGGCGGCGGGGGTCATCGGACCGGGCGCGCAACTGACCGTGAGCGTCGTGAACGCCGCTTCCGTCCCGGTGACCGGGCTTTGTACCCCCACCTCCGAGACCTACGCCGGCGACACGATTGCGTACGTCGACCTCCCGGCGGGCGGGGCGGCCACCTTTCCCCTCGGCAATTGCAATGCGGGCGCGGGCGGCGCTGATGCCGGCGCGGACGGCGCCGCGGGCAACACCGGAGTGGGCGGGACGCTCGGCTCCGGCGGAGCCGTCGGTGTCGGGGGACAGGTTGGCACCGGCGGGGCGGTCGCGACCGGGATGGGCGGAGACGGCGCCGCGGGCGGCACCGGCGGAGCCGTCAACGGCGGCGTCGGTGGAAACCTCGGCACCGGCGGCATGCTGGGAGCAGGGGGCGGTCTCGGCGCTGGCGGCGCCGTCAGCGTCGGTTCTGGCGGAGGCCCTGGCTCCGGGGGTGCGTTGGGCATGGGCGGCGATCCTGGTTCGGGTGCCGGGGGCGCTGGTGGCCAACAGGTTGGCGTCGGCGGCGCTGGTTCCGGCGACGGCGTCGACTCCGGTGCGCTCGCCCTCGGCGGCGCCAATGGCACGGCTGGCTTCACCGGGTCCGACGGCGGAGCGGAGACCGGCGGCGAAGGTGGCCGGAGCGCTGACGCCGGCAACGGAGGCGTGAGCGGCGACGCTGCGATCGGGGGCATGAACGGCGCGCTCTCCGATGCTGGACAAACGCCCACCAATCCATCGCCGAACGGTGGCTGTAGCTGCTCGCTCGCCGAGAGGTCACCCGGAGCAAGCGCCTTCGGACTCATCATCGTAGTGGCGGGGCTCATGACCCGTGGCCGCCGTCGCGCCAGAGCGACGGCCGCGCGGAAGACGTCCTGAAGGCGCGAGCGAGGAGGTCGCTCTCCTCGCTCTACTTCGGAGATGAGGCAAACCAGGCCTCTTCCTGCAAGGCGATGAGCTCCTGGCGCTCCGCTCCCTCGCACGCGTGAGCCAACGCCCCGTCGAGCATCGCGAGCGCCTCCTCCGGATGGAGCGTGACGATCTCGTGACGCGCCCATCGTGCGATCACCTCGTGGCTGCCCGCCGAGACGAGATCTTTGGCCTGGGCAAAGAACTGCCGCGCCTCGGTTGTCATGGCGCGGATCATGGTCGGTTGAACCAGACCAGACTCCATCGCCCGGGCCACGTGGCTTGCCGCTCCGAGCGCCGCTTCGAGTGATGGCCGCTGCAAGAGTGCTGCGCGGAAACGCTCCAGATCGACCAGGAACCCCCGCCAGAGCTCGCCGCTCGCGCCTCCGAGCGTCTTTGTAGACTCGTCGAGTCCCGCCAGTTCCTCTTTCTTCTCTCGGGTCTTTGAATCTACATTCACGCTGACAGGCATCTGCCAGTTCGGTGCCAGGATAGAACGCAGGGACGGCCCCCGCCAAAACCGCGAGGGGCCCGACCGCAGCGCGCTGCTCTTAGTGAGAGGTCTTCTCGCCTTGCCCGTTTGGCGGGGACGTCGTCGTCTCCCATCCCACCGCTGTCATCACGTCATCCGCCGAGCTGTAGACTCGATCGGGCAGCGTCTCGGTGAACCATTTCTTGTCGTCCGCCTTGATCCCCCTCAGGTGGGCAACGACCTCCGCCTTGGCGGCCGGATACTTCTGGCGCGCGATCTCCGCTCGCAGCTTGTTGTGCTCCTTCAGCTTGACCTGGTCCTCCTTCGAAAGAGCATCCGAGCTCGGAGCCGTGTCGTCGCTCTTCGCCTCGGTCTTCGCTGGTCGAGCCGACGCGGCCGAGACCGTGACCAGCGTCGGGATCGCGAGTGCGATCGCGAGCGCCCACCTAGTTCCTCCCAATGAATATCTGCGCATGACTGTCCTCCTCGAAACGTGTTTGACTGACTTCGGTCCACGAAGTCGGAAGGACGTTGCAAATTACAAGCCGCTGTCGCAGCCGGCCCGCCGGACGCACTCGACGGGATCCAGCATGGGACCGTGGCGGTCGGACGCTTCTCTTTGCCGGCCCCGCTAGATTGTGAGCGCGGCGAGCAGCGAGCCGAAGTAGCTGGGTACGCTGTCCCACGGATTGGGCAGGTTGTCGTTCTGAAGATAGATGTACCCGACCCGCTGTCGCGCCGTTTGAATGAACGTGTTGTCGATCGCCGACACGTTGTACGGGATGATGCCGAAGTTCTTCTTGTCGTAGCTCGTGTGCCAACCCGCGAGGCTCGCCAGGCTCGGTAGGCCGCCGTTCTCGTAAATGAGAATCAGATCGACGGTTCCCACGTAAGTGGGGCTGCTGTCGGAGCCGGGATTGCCTACGGTGAAGTCGAGCCCGGTGGATTTGGCGTAGTCAGTGAGCGTCTTGTAGTGGCTCTCGTTCCCCGCGGTGTTGGTCTGCTCGTCGAAGAAGATGCCGCTGACCTGCGGGTAGAACGAGCGCCAGCGATCGATGTCGGCCTCGACATCCGCCGTGGGACGCGCCGCGTAGCTGGTGTAGACGTATCCGAGCACCTTCACCCCGGCGGCGACCAGCTTGCCGATCCCCTTCGTGTAAGCGGCGTCGATGCTGGTGGCAGGGCCGTTCGATGGGTTGACGATGGCCATCACCGGTACCGTCGGATGTGCGGCCTTCGCGGTGACCACCGCTGCCCACGACGAGTCCGTCGGATAGGTGTAGAGGGGCACGATCGTCCCGGTCAGCCCTGCGCTCGGCGTGGGCGTCGGGGTCGGCGTGGGCGTCGGCGTGGGCGTCGGGGTCGGGGTGGGCGTCGGGGTCGGCGTGGGCGTCGGGGTCGGGGTCGGCGTGGGCGTCGGCGTCGGGGTCGGCGTCGGCGATGTCCCGCTGCCGGTGAAGAGCCCGAGCGAGTCGAGGTAGACAGTCCCCTTCATACCAGCGGTCGCTGGCAAGAGCGCCATTCCCTTGACGGCGGCGAGGTCACGAACACCATTCTGAACGGCCTCTGCGGGTTGCCATGCCGATCGCGTGAAAAGGTTGAACGGCATCGTCACCTGCTGCCAGCCCGTCCACGTCACGGCGGTCGTGGCCTGCCAGCGCTCCAGACCGGAGTCGTAGATCTGTACCGTCAGTGGGTGCCCGGTCCCGAGCCCATAGACCCAGCCCGTCAGTCCGTCGGAAGCCGACCAATCGACAGGCGAGGCGAAGATCTTTTCCAACCCTGCGTATCCCCCGGTGGAGATCGTGTAGGCGACCTTGAGAGACGCGATTCCACTGTTTGCCCGCGTCGATAGTGTGTGTGAAATGCTGGATCCAGCGCTGGCGAAATCGCTCCAGTCGGAGACATCGCCGTCATCGAAGTTGTCGATCGTACCCGAAGCCAGCGCCGACTGGGACTTGTCCACCACCTCGCCGCTGGTGTCGCAGGCGGCGAGCGTGAAACCGACAGTCATGAGAAGGGCCGCTGGAAAAATACAGAGCGTGCGGATCTGGTTCATCGTTCCTCCTCACCCCTGTACGCAGGCCGGCCGGCTGCAGACGGGTGGGAGGCGCAGTCACTCTCCTAAGCGCTCGTAATCACGCCACTTGTTCGCGGGGCGCCACGCTCCTCTCGATGCGGGTCGCGGCGCGCGCGCCGGCGGACACGGCCTATTTCGCGGCTGGCTCGGTGTCGGATGCTCGCCCCAAGGCCTCGAGCATCGCCTGCGGATCGACGCTCGCCTGCATGGCGTCCGCCTCGCTATCGATCCGATCGCGCACCATCGGGAGGTCTCGACGAAGCTCCTCGACCAGCGCGATGAGCTTGGCGATCTTGTGCTCGGCGAGGAGGTTCACTTGCAGATCGAGATGTGAGCGTTCCTCCGCGTACTTGGTTTGACGGTTCTCGGTGATGAGGACCAGCGTCGTCATCAACAGGGCGGACAGCGTGACAACGCCTTGGAGCCCGAAGAACGGGGGCGGATCGATCTGCCGGCAATGCGTCAGCCTGGGTATGACCAGGTTGAAAGCAACCCATCCGAAGACCAGTATCAAGGTCGCATAAGCTGTCCGCGGCCTTCCCAGGGCGGCCGTGAGCATCTCGATCATGCGCTGGTGGCTCCCCAGGCGCTGTGCCGCGCGGGCGCGAATGGACGCGACCGATTCGACGTCTAGCGACACCTGACCCTCAATCGATCGTCGCCCGAACGGCGCGCTGCTCGCTCATGGCGTGAGGTTGGCAACCATCAAGACTGAACGTGGCGCGGCGGCGTCCGCGGGATCGCTCGACAGGACGAGCTCGCTCGGCAGAGTCGGCTCGAAGAGGATCGCCCCCACGTCTGCGATGGCGATACCCGCGGCGGCCGGAACGAGGCGGGTGACCAGCGTCGGTTGTGCGCCGGACCCACGCACCGCCCAGAGATGGAGCCCGTGGCCGGGGGGCGGTGGGGCGACGCGGTCGATCAGGATCACCGCTCTGCGGTGGCTCGGAGCGAGCAGCAGCGCCCCATGCGCCGTCCCTCCCTGCGCCGGTCGAAAGATGTAGCGGCGCAGCTCTCGATCCGTCATCAGGGCCGCCGCGTGTTCGAACGCGGGCGGCGGGGCCGACGCGGCGTCCGCGACCGACGAGGCTCTCAGCGGCACCTTCTGTAGGTAAAGAGCAAGCAGCCCCGCCGCCACGAACCATCCGCCGAGCTCGCGCCAGCGGGTACGTCGGCGCGGCGGCGGGGAAGGCGGACCGTTCGCCCTCACGCGCTGCTCGATCGCGTGCCACACGCCCGGCTTCACCGGGTAGTCGGGCAGGACGTCAGCCAAGCGGGCGACCAGCGCGCGCGCGTGCGGCTCCGCCTGATGACAGCCGTCATGCTGTCCGCCCGCCGCGAGGTGCGCCAGGCAGGCGGCGCGTTCGGGTTCGTTCAACGCGCCGAGAGCGAGCGCCGGGACGAGGCCTTTGAAGTCTCTACAATCCATACTATTCCTCGGTTGGTTTGAGCAACTTGGCGAGCTTGCTCATGGCGAGCTTCACGCGCTCCTTCACCGTTCCAAGGGGGCTGTGCGTCTTCACGGCGATCTCCTGCTGCGTGAGCCCTTCGAAGTAGGCCAGCTCGATCGCCCGCCGCTGCTCGAGCGGAAGCGCGACGAGCGCAGCCGCCACCCGCGCCTCGTCACGCCGCCGCTCCACGCCTTCGCTGGGCGACGGTTGCGGCAGCGGGATCAGCGTCCCCGAGGCGGCCTCGATCGCGCGTGTCGTCGACGCCGACGACCGCAGACGATCGATCGCGCGGCTGCGAGCTATCGTGACGATCCACACCGCGATACCACCGCGCCGGCTATCGAACTCGGCTGCGCGCCGCCAGAGCTCGAGGAATGTCTCCTGAACCACGTCCTCGGCCGCGGATTCGTTACGAAGCACACGCATTGCGATCGCCATGGCCCGCCCCGCGTGGTCGACGTAAAGGGCGCGAAGCGCCGCGACATCGCCGGATGCCACCCGAAGCAAGACTCCGCTCTCGTCGTCGACCGACGAGCTCGGCGCGCGCGGCGCCGGACGCTGGAGAGAAGCCAAATCACACCAAGAGCACTATGGGGACTGTGGAGGGCCTCCACAATGCCGCGGACGCGATTCACCACAAATGAATGAGCGACCCGGACGCGAGCGGGCGCTGAACGCCCCGACGAGGATCCATCGGATTGATTGCATCGTCGTTCATTTCGATTGGCAAAAACTCACTGCCGGCTAGTCGCGAGACCTTTTGATGGCCGCGCCGTTATGAAGGCGCGGCCCCGAGCTCTGGCACCCTGCGTGCAACGCGGGGAGTGTCCTTTGCCGCATCCGAAGGGGGCTCGAAATGGTCAAGCCAGGGCGAGACACAAAGCAATTCGCGATCGTGCTCGCCGCGGGAGAGGGCACGCGCTTGGCGGCTCTCACCGAGGCGGTTCATTCACGGGCAGTGCCGAAGCAGTTCGCCACGCTATGCGGCGATCAGTCGTTCCTGCAAAAAACACTCGACCGGATCGGTCCAGTCATACCTAGCGAGCGGACCGTGGTCGTCGTCGCAGAAGATCAAGCGGAGATGGCGGCCCGTCAGATCGGTGGCTACGCCGGGATCGAGATCGTAAACCAACCCAGGAACCGAGGAACCGGCGCCGGCGTGTTGCTGCCGCTCGCCCACGTGCTGGCGCGCGACCCAGACGCCGGGGTCATCGTCCTTCCGTGCGATCACTACTTCGAACGCGAAGAGGTCTTCCAGAAGGCCGTTGCACGCGCGATGCTTGCGGCCGGCGCCGCGCCGGAGACCGCCGTCCTCTTGGGCGCCGCGGCTGAGACGCCGGCGACCGACCTCGGGTGGATCGTGTGCGGCAAGGCCCACGGCCCGCGGGCGGCCGGCGCACGCCGCGTCGAACACTTCAAGGAGAAGCCGGACGGCGATACCGCACGGGTGCTCCTCCGTGAAGGCGCGCTGTGGAACACCCTTGTGATCGCCGCCAGCGGCCGGGCTCTTTGGGCTCTCGCCGAACAGCACGTCCCGGCCATCTGCCCCGCCCTGCTCTCCTATCGTTCTCTCATCGGGAAGCGCGACGCCACGGCGCACCTTCGCGATGTCTACTCCACCCTGCCAGCGACTGATCTCAGCCGCGACATCCTACAGCGGGCGCAAGGGCTTCTGGCTATCTCGATGACGAACGCCGGTTGGTCGGACTGCGGAACGCCGGAACGACTCTTCCAGGCTCTCGAGAAGGGCGGCGAACTCACGCCGCTCCTGGCCCGTCTCGAGGCCCAGCGACACCAGACCGCGATGTCGGGGCCCTCGGGGGCGTAGAGTCGCGCGCCCACTCATGTCGCGCTTCCGAACGGCTGAGACTGGAACGTGTCGGCCAGCAGCGTTCGTAACCGTGAACGGACGAGAGTGAGCCCCGTCAGCGCCGCGCACGCGCACGCGACGGGAAAACCGACCGCGGGCGATAACCCCATCGCTTGCGCCAGCGTCATGAACAGGGCTTCGCCGCCGAGTAACACCAGCGAGATCACCAGCGCCTCGCGCCGGAGATCGAAGTAGTAGAGCAGCAAGATCTCCAGCAATGCGAGCACCTGGATCGCGGCGCCGATTGTGACCAGGCGGAATGGCCAGAGCAGATCGGGCGGCATGCCTGCACGGCGCACGATCGCGGGCGCCCCGAGCATGACGACCACAGTTCCAGCAAGTTGAATCTGTGCGGCACCGCGCAGGATTCGGCTCGATTCGGCCGCGAGTTGCGCGGCGCCCTCGGTCAGCTTCGAGAGCGGTGCGCCCGCCTCGAGCGCGCCGTATAGGGCTCGAAAACGACGGTAAAATGCCGTCTCGACGTTGACGTAGATCCAGCCGAACGCGGGAATCACCGAAAACCAGGCGATGGCCGAGAGCCCGGAATAGAGCTCGGCGGCGGCGCGACCGCGGACCGCCCACATGACTATCTTGTCGGTCCAGATCGACAGGTAGTAAACGAGAGACGAGAGCGCCAGCAGCCAATACTCCGCGAACGCGGGCGCCAGGCGCGCCTCCTCGTCGACCTCGCGGGGCAGCGCAACCGCCACGCCGTGCAGGAGGAGCGCGACGGTCACCAACTGTCCCGTCGCGTAACCGTAAAGGTATCCGAGCGCACCCAAGCCGAGCAGGTGGCTACCGCCGATCGCGGCGACGATGCTGAGCGGCGCACCGAGACAGAACGCCACCAAGACGACCGTCGGCGACGAAAGCCCGCCCCCCACCGACAGGAGGAGCCACTGTGTCCCGACGACGACCGTCAGGATCGTGCCAGCGACGGCCACGTCCAGAGGAACCCCGAGGATCCGCATGAGCCCCGCGCCAAGGATCAAGAAGCCGACCACGGTGAGAACCACCGCGCGCCACAGCGGTGCGGCGATCTGATCCAGTCGTCCCTCGTAGAGGCGGTCCGCGATGGTGCGCGAGACGACGACATGGACGGGCGCCGACAAGACCACGGTCAGGGCATAGACCAGCGTGATGATGCGCTCGGTCTGGAGAAAGTCGCTCCGATCGCCGAAGCGCGCCAGGAAACGCAGGCTGGCCAGCACGGCGGTCGTGAGCAGCCACGGCGCAGACGTGACCGCCACGCCCGTGAGATAGGCGCCGACCGTCCCCGCGAGCGTCCCGCGTTCCATCATGCGCTCCAGCTTCCAGCCGATCCCCGCTATGACCTCACCTCTCTCTCGTAGATCGCGCGGTACGCGTCGAGCATGTCCCCGCGCTGGTAGTACGCCCGGACGCGCCGGCGGCCGGCCTCACCGAGTCGGCGGCGGAGACTGGCGTCGGCCGCGAGGCGAACCAACGCGGCGGCCGTGTCCTGAGGAACGGCGACACGAGTGACGAGACCGCTCGGGCCAAGCTGCCGATCCTCGCCGGAGCGGCCCTCGATCATCTCTCGGCAAGCGCCGACGTCGGTGGCGATCACCGGTATCCCGGCGGCGTACGCCTCGAGGATCACCAGTGGCTGCCCTTCGCTGAAGCTGGTGAGCACGACCACGTCGAGATCTCCGTAGATCTGGGCCGGCGGCTGCGGACCGACGAAGCGCACGCTATCCTGCCGGCCGAGCGTCTCGACGAGCCCCCGGCAGCGGGTGGCGTATGCGGGATCCTCGGCGTCGGGCCCGATGATCCGCACGTCGAGCGGCGTCTGCCGCAAGGCCAGATCGCAACCCTTGATGAAGGTGACGACGTCCTTGATCGGAACCACGCGGCCCACGAAACCCACGCGCAAAGGGCGTACGCTCAACGCGATCTCCTGATCGCTGCCTGGACCAGGACCGACGGGAGCCACGGTGGCGACGAGTGGCGCGAGCCGAACGCCGTTGGGAACGATCTTGATCTTGTCGGCGGGCGCACCGTCGACGATCTCTTTTTGTCGGTTGGCCTCGCTCAAGGTCACGATGCGTGCGGCCTGGTGATAGGCGATCCGGGACAGCTTGCGGAACATCCGGGACCAGAGCTGGCGGAGCGCCGACGGCGCCGGCGCCCAGCCCGCGAGGCCGTCGTCCTCTCCATCGTCCCGAATCCATTCGGCGCGGGCGAGCTCCATCTCGCGTTCGCGCGCATAGATGCCATGCTCGGTCACCAAGAACGGGCGGCCGGTTGCTTGACTCCACACCGCGCCCAGCAGCCCGGCGTACCCGGTCGACACCGCGTGGTAACAGCTCGCGCGAGGCGCCGGCGCGGCGAGCAACCGCAGCACCGGCAGGTGCATGGCGCGGAAGTGCCAGAAGAGATCGAGGAAGGAAGTCGACGGCGCGAGACGCTCGTTGATCTCCAGGAGCACCTCGAAGCTCGCCCGACCATGGAGAAACGAAGCGATGTCGAGGTCCCGAGACCCCAGATCCGCAATGAGCTCGTCGTCCACGGTGTCGTCCAGGTGCAGGCGCCGGATCCCGCGCAGGGTCCGGGAAGGAACCTCGTCGGGTGGCCGGCGCCGAACCGCGCGAATCCGGCGCGCAAGCGCCCGGCGCGCCGCTCCGCGCAGTGGCTCCCCGTGGTCGTTCTCGCGACAGAAGAGGACGCTGAGTGACCGCACGTTGGACCCGAGCTGGAACCGCGGCTCACCGTAGCTACCTGGGTGGGAGCCGATGTTGACCATGTCGAACGTCAGCTCCGGCAATCCTTGCACGATGTCGTGCACCCACGACGACACCCCGCCCGCGACGAATGGATAGGTCCCCTCGACAATCATGCATACATCCGTGCGCGCCGACGTGTCGGGAAGCGGCGCGGCTACATCCGACGCCTCCGTCTCCATGACGCGCATCAATCCGCGAGCGTCGCTTGTACGTCGAGTATCCTTGGCCCGAGAGCGTGCCTGGCATCCACGTGCGACGCCAACCGCGCCTCGGCGCCGAGCTCGACCAACGCGAGGCACGCCCGGCCGGTGGCGAAACGCGCGAGATGCTCTTGCACCACCAAGAGCGCCGCCTCGGGGTGCATCGCGGCCAGCTCCATGCGGGCCCACTCGAGCGTGATCTGCTGGCCCTCTGCAGGGGCGAGCTCCCTCGCCAACGCGAAACACCGCCGCGCCTCCGCCGCACGGGCCTTGAGCATGACCGGCTCGATGAGCCCGGACTGCATGGCACGGGCGATGAAGGCGCCCTCTTCGAGGGCGGACTCAGCCGACGGAGTCTCCGCCAGCTCGCGGCGCCGACTCTCGAGCCCGGCATCGAAACGCACCGAGAGCTCCTCGAGGGCCAACGCCGCATCGACCGCCATGTTGGGGTTGGCTAGGACGAGCCAACGCAAGAGCCTGACCGACTCCCCGTCACCTCGACGGGTCAGCGCAGCGAGCGTGGACCAACCCTGCTCGCTTCCTGGCACGGACAACACCTCGCAGGGAGAGAGCGCCTCGGCGATCTTTCGGAAGCAGGCCACGTCCAGCATGGGCGAGTCGACGTAGTCGACCGGAATGGCGGCGGTCAGTCCGGACCGAGGCTGCGTTGCCAGCGCCACCGCAGCGAGCCCGGCGCCCACAAGCGGTAGGGCGAAGACCAACGCCCCGGCGAGCCAGCACCGGCTTCCCCTGAGCCGGTCGTCGAAGTTGACAGCGACCACCACGGCGATCAGGTGAATCGCCACCGCCGAGCAATAGGGCAGATACCGATGGCTGGAGAAGATCACGGCGACCGCGACCAGATCGAGCCCGGCCGAGAGCCCGAGGGGAACCCAAGAGACACGCTTTCGGGCTCGCCGAACGGAGCCGCGCGGGAGCTCCCGGGCATGCGCCGAGCGAGTCACGCGCGCACCTCGGCAAGGCGGCGCCACGTGAGGTCGAGGTCGGACCAAAGCGCGAAGTCGAGATAGGGAAGGTCTTCCAGATCGTCTTTGTCGGCCACCTCCGTCGCCACGGCGTTCACCTCACCCGGTTGGGTGAGGACGTTCGCCAGCCAACTACTGACCACGGCGAGATCCCGGGTCGCCATCATGCCGGCTCCCTGGTAGGGCAAGCCTCGAAGCGCCAACACGCCGAACGGCGTGCCGTTCCGATCGAGAAGCGGCGCAACCATATCGGCGTCGCCGACTCCGGCGCCATCCACGTCGCCCGCGACCAGGGGCATTCTCGCCTGGAGAGCGGCCGCGGCCACGCGATCACCGGCCAACACCGGGACCGAGCCGTCGCCGTTCCAGGGGCCTGTCCATGAAGAGAGGCTCGGCGTGATGTCGAATCCTGCTCCCGCGACGGAGCTGGCGATCTCGACGACGCCCGCGCGCGCCCCGAGGCAGGTCATCGCGAGAGCGAGCGCCGCGCCGATGGCCTCCTCGGGGTTTCTTCTCTCGAGTCGCTCGGCGACATCGCGCAGGAACGTCAGGGACAAGGTCATTCGATCCGCCCGCGAGCGGAGCGCGACGAGCGCGCTCTGCATCTCACTTGCCGCCTTGCGGTCGGCACGGGAGCCCGCCTTTGCCATATCGAGCTCCCGGGCCATGACGCTGCGCCGGTTTTCGTGGGTCGAGGCGACCCACGCGATCAGCACCGCCGCCAGCAGAGCGGCCAGGTCGCCGCTCCCATTCACGCGCCCCGCCAGCGCGGGCATCTGGCCCAGGATCCCGGCCGCGGCTGCCACGAGGGCCACGCTGAGCGGAAGCGACACGCAGAGGCCTTTGGTGCCATACCGCGCCGCCAGGAGAAAGACGGCAATCCACGCAAAGTGCGGGCCCGCCCTGCGCAGGCCCGCGTCGCTTGGAGACAGGACCAGCATCGCCGCCAGGACGATACCCCCGGCAACGAGCGACTCGAAGACGACGGTCCGGCTCGCCACCGACTGAAAAGAAGAGATCGGATTCACCGGCCTCACGTCAATGACCGCCGAGACGAATTGAACTGATTTGAAGCTAGAAGTCGCCATGATAAGTCACCCATCCCGCTTGTCGTGTCCCTGAAAATCCGGTCGCGCTCTCCTTGGCTCGGTCGTAGCTCACCAACACGCGACTCGACCAGAAAGGGACCGCAACCGCGGATGCCCCGACGTTGTAGAGACTGACGTTCCTCTCGCTGTCGTACCCAAGTCCGCCCCGCAGCTCCAAACCTCCTCGTCCCGAGGCAAACGCCTTTCGAATCACCATGGAACCGCTGTCAATCGCCGCCCGCGACGCAAGGACGATGCGCGACGAGAAGTCCGGTGATGAATCCCCAAAGAGTTGATAGTGACGATAGCTGAGAATGCCAGCGTCGCTGAGGTAGGTTCGTCGCACCATCTTCTCCTCGAGAAATTCGCCGCGCACCTGCGTTGCCGGGTCGCTCCACAGGAGCAGGTCCGCGCCGCCCAGGAAGAGACTCTGCCTCGCCGTGGGATTGTCGCTCGTGCTCCGATTCGCGAGGCGGAACCGCCGCCATTCGCCTCCCACGACCGCGAGGATCCGGCGGCCCGTCGGGAAGGCGAACAACTCGCCGCCCGCCCCATCGACGCTGCCCCCCTCGGAGATGGTGATCGGAGCGTCATTCCACTGCCGGTTCAGATCACCGTGCAGGCGGGTCTCCGTGTGATCGAACAGGGGAACCAGGATCTCGGTGGTCGCGCCCACCTGGGTGTGGGTCGGCGCGAGGCCGGGCTCGACTCCGGCGGAGGAGGGGGAGATCGTCCGAAGCTCACCACCCAACGAAAGCGATAGGCCCCGTCGAGCCGAAAGCGTGAGCGCGCTCGAGATGCCGGACGTGCTGCCGCCTCCGGGGACGAGAACGTTGTCGCGCAAGACCCTGCCCGATGTCGTCTCGTACCACCCGAGGACAGAGAGGCTCTGCCGTGCCCCGAATGGCAAAGCGACGCCAGCCTGGGCCCGCAGGCTATCGGCCTGGGGATCGCGTCGAGCGACGAATCCTCCGGTCGCCTCGGGTGTGGTGCGGTAGTGCATTCGCAGCAACGCAGTCGCGAGCGTGGCGTCGGCTTCACCCGGCGACATCGCCTGGGCATCCTTGTAGCGGTTGTACGCGGCGGGAAAGTCCTCCGCGCGCTCGAGCGCGCGGCCCCAGCCACGCAGACTCTCGGCGGTGGGATCGTCGAGCGCCACGTCTCTCCGCACAGGGAGCTCGCCATCCAGATCGCCCCGGAGCTCGAGAACGAATGCCAGGAGCTCGCGCGCGCGCAGGTTCTTGGGATCGCGAACCAGGAGCCGCTCGATCACCCGTTGGGCCCCTGGCCAGTCGTGATTGAGGACATGCGCCTCCGCCTGATTGATTGCCGCCTCGGCGTCGAACTGAGGCGCGGCCGGCCACAACGATTCATAGACGGCGTCGGCGCGCGCGAGCTCGCCTCGCCGGGCATAGATGCGCGCGAGCCAGAGCTTCTTCATCCGATCGTTCGCAGGACCGATCTCCAGCTCGGCGATGCGATGCTCGCTGCGCGCCCCGTCGACGCGGTTGAGGGCATAGAGGGCCTCGCCGCGCAAGTAGTGGAGCTCGGGATCGACGCGATGCTCGTCGAGATCATGCGCCTGCTCGAGCGCGTCGGCGGCGTACTGGAACTTCCCGGCCGCCTCCGCCGCGCGCGCTGCGTCTCGCGCTGCCGGAGCGTCAGCCGGCAGGATCGCGAGCACCTCTTCGAATTTTTGCCGCGCGCGATCGAAGTCGCCGGCCGCCAATGCTTTCATCGCCTCCCCTCGCAGCCTTTCGGCGCGCGCAGTGGCGGGCTCCTCGGCGCCGGTCGCCGATGGCGAAGCGAGCACCGTCCACGCGACAGCGCTCACCATGGTCATCAACCGAAGATCGTGCCCTGTCATCGTCGTCTCCTTCCGCCGTCCATTTGCTTCCATTGCGCAGCACTGCAGTAAACATGCCCCGCCGATCTGGCTCGCAGACACGGCGAGCGTTCAGCCCGACCAGCCGTCGGAGATGCCGCGACGATTCAGGGAAGAGTGTTGATCTCTTTGACCGTCACGTACGGACGGAATCCCCGACCAGCCGCTTCGCGCGTTGCCCATCGCGCCAGGGCGATGTCCCCGACGGACGCGTACTCAATCGCGAAGACCGGACGACGAGCAACGCCCTGCGCGCGTTCAATCTGGGCCAGCTTCCAGGATCGCTCCGCCGCCGTCGTCGCGCGATAGTCCCGGCGGCCGAAATCATAGGTCGCGAACACTCCCTCGACGACGTAGCCATCCACGAACGGACCGGCATCCGCCAGCGCGTCGGACCCGTTCACGAGGAGGACAATGTCGGGATAGCGTCGCCGCAACGTCGAGAGCCAGGCGCGCAACGCCTCACGGGACCCGGCGAACCGCACGGGATCCTTGGCTTCGAGATAGGCGACGGTATCGATGGTGTCGAGCATCAGACCCTGAAATCCTCGCTGGAGGAGCCGCGGCACCTCCTGTTCCAGCAAGAGGCGTTGCCACTCGGTGTCGCGGATGTCGACGCGAACGTTGTCGGGCCAATTCGGGTCGGCCTCCACCAAGAAGGGACGGCCCCGAATCGATGCCCAATAGCTTCTCTCCCGATCCGCCTCACCGACGCTGAGATAGGCGAGCCGCAACGTGGCGCGCGGAATCTCACCGAGGGCGATCCCGGGATCGTCGTTCAATATGACCATCTCGGTTTCCCGCCCCGGCAACCTCCAATCGATCGCGTCGAATGCATTCGAGCGCCCGATGAGAATCCACCAGTGCGTGATCCCCGAAAGGCCCTTGTTGCGTTCCGCCGAGGGACGCCACGTCGCCACGGCGCACGATGCCATCGGCAACCAAGCGCAAACGACGAGGGCCACCAATCGGGCCGCGAAGGAGCCCCTCTCAACCCGAATGAGTCATCTCTCGTTCCTGGCGAGGAACCGGCAGCACGTTCCAGGCCAGCGCGGGCCTCGGGTTGGGCCGGGGCCTCTTGAGCAGAGCGGCACCCACATCAATACGAAGGGCATCTCACTCACTTCGAAGGTCTCCAACGGCTCTCTATCACCCTGGCGAGAATCTGGCCCGACGCGGGCAAACCCCTACGAGCAGCGCGGGCTTCCCCGAGTCAAGAGACCTCTCCCGTGGGGCTACTGTCTGTTGACAACTAAGACCTCCGAAGGTGAAAAATGTCCGTTACTCCACGAAGTCACCTCGACATGCGGGGAAGCGCTCCGATGAATCGCGCAGAGGAGCATCGATGCGCAAGCGAGTATGTCAAGGGGCGCGACCCGCTTCTGGCCCAACGCCTCGTCAAAGCCAACCTGCGCCTGGTGGTCAAAATTGCGAGAGACTATCGCCGCGCCCAGGGTGACATCCGCGATCTGATCCAGGAGGGAAACCTCGGGCTGATTCAGGCTGTCCTGCGGTTCGACCCGAACCGCGGTGTCAAGCTCAGCTCATACGCGGCGTGGTGGATCCGAGCGTACATTTTGAAGTACACGGTCGAGAACTGGCGCTTGGTGAAGACCGGAACGACGCGAGCGCAACGCCGGCTCTTCTTCGGCCTGCAGCGAGAACGGAACAAGTTCGAGGGTCGGGGTGTCGAAGCCGACCCCAAGGCGCTCGCGGCGACCCTCGAGGTCACGGAACAGGATGTCACCGCGATGCTGGGGCGGTTCGCCGCCGGTGAAGCATCATTGGACGCGCCCCGGCGGTTCCGCGAATGGGATGCGGGCAGCCTGGGCGACTCTTTGAGCGCTTCGTCGACGCAGCAGCCTGACGTACAGGTCGAGGACGCCGATCTTGCCCACAAAGTGCAGAGTCATCTGAGAGCTTTTGGGGAGCGCCTTCTCGGTAGGGACCGCGAGATCTTTCAAAGACGTCTCATGATGGAGGATCCGGCCACACTCGCGACTCTGGCGCTTCGCTTTGGCGTGACCCGCGAGCGGACACGCCAGTTGGAGGCTCGTCTCAAGGCCCGTCTCCGCACCCACCTCGAGCGAGAGCTCGGTGATTGGTTGGGACCCTCGCGAGGCTCCGCTTGACCTCATGGAGCCGACCGCCAGGCCGAGATTGCAGCGAAAAGGCCAGGCGCGCGACGCAAAAGGACCTGGGTCTTCATGGCCGACGATCATGCGATATTGCGCGGCGGGATCCGGGCCTACCTCCTCCCTCGAATTGACGAGGTCGACCCATCACTTTGGTCGACTGGCCCGATCCGCGCCAAGACTCTCCGAATCGCAGCAGTGCCCAGTGGCGGGCGGGTCGCGCCCGCTCGGGCTCGACACTCAACGAAACGCGAAGGGCTGCACAACGTGAACGATGCTTCCGCTGGACGGACGTGTGAACGTCCAGCGCCGCATTTTCGAGTGCACACAGTCGAGAACATGGAGGTCGATCGGATCCACGGCCACCACCGTGGCATCCGCGACAGCGCCCGTCGACAGGATGTTCCACTGCAGCGTGACCTGTCCGGCCGCGACTTCATTCCATGGGAGTTGTTGCTGGCGCGCAACCTCGAGTCGACAGTCACGCAGGGTCGGCACCTGTTTCCCCAGTTGTTGCGCGAGAACGCTTCGACTGAGCAGGCCCGCGCGCGGACCAATCAGCGGTCTGTTGACGTCGATCTCCGCGGGTTGCACGGCTTCCTCGGTGGGCATCGCGGAGTCCGGTGTCAGCTGGATCCAGAATCCCGGGTCGTAAACGATCGCTGTTCCGACCCGTCCTGTCTCGCGGAGGGACGGGCCGGGGAAGAGCGAGCTCGGTCGGGTTGGTTCGCCCATCCCCGCCATCGCGACGTCGACGGTGGTCGACTTCCCTGCGTTTGCGACACGATCTCCGGGCAACTTCGATGAGCTGATGGGGCGACCGGCGGCATCCTTTGAGAGGTGACTTCTCTGTCCGCCCAACAGCCCCGACGCGGCAGGCGGATCGGGACTGAGAACAAACAACACCGGAAGCGGAATTGTATCATTTTGATGTGGGGCTCCTTCATTTTGGACAGCTTGCGGCCCGCTCTTTCGGGCGACAGGTAGCGGCGGCGCCACCGTGTCGTCCGCGAAGGCGAGATGGTTCGCCCCTGTCCACAAGACCGCCCCCAAACTGAACGTGCCCAGAACCCAGAGATTTTGTTTTGTTCTCACGACGCCCCTCCTCCCCTAAACCATTCACAGGGCAACGCATGGAACGTGCCAAAGGATCTGCATGCGCGCGCCAGAGCATCGCGAGCGCCCAGGGTGGGCGCATTCACGATCTTGATATCGGGGGCGGCAGCTGAGCGGATAACGCATTCTGCGACGATAGGCCCAGCAGGGATCTTCGCCGGCGCAGGAACAGCCGCATCACCTCGGAGGCGGCGAGTGATGCTGCCGCGTCGTCGAATTCGGGGCTGTACTGCGCGCCTCGATCGAATATCGCCTCGAACATCTCAACAGGGTTCGTCTTTCGTTCATTGGTAGGCATGGCGTCTCTCCTTTTTGCATTTCGAGACACCGGCCATTGCAGGCTTTGGACCAATTGTTGAAACCGGGATCGTCACCCGCGTCTCGGGTCTTTAAAGAGACACGCGCAGACGGGGTTGCCCCCTAGTGACAGATGGCTACGTTTCTCAACCGGGAAGGGGAATGGTGGGATGGAAGCCAGGCGAATCGTCGTAGTCGTGGGGATGATGTTGGCGCCGGCGCTCGTGGGGGCCCAGGGCGTTCCTGGCACGCGCAAGAGCCCAGCGGGATGGCCCGCCGTGGCGGAGGTCGCCAACCAGAACGCGCTGTCGTACTCGCGCGAGGTCATCGCGCGAATTCGCCAGATGAATGAGATCGAGCTGCGGGCGGGCCAGATGGCGCAGGTGCGCGCTGGCACGGCCGAGGCGCGGCGCTACGGGCGTCTGCTCGTCGCTGATCACGCGGGCGCAGACAGGCGTCTGATCGACTACGCCGCTCGAAAGCTGGGTCTGCAACGGGGCCCTCGTGAAGAGGTACCGCCGGTCAACCGCGCCCTCATGGCCGAGCACGTGGCCGCGACCGAACGAATGGCGACCCTGAACGGAGCCGAATTCGACGACACGTTTCTGATCATGATGGTGAGCGACCACCAGTCGGCCGTCAGCCTGCTGGAGACCGCGCGGGAGACCGTGGACGATCCCGATCTCAGAATGATCTTCAGGAAGATATTGCCGATCCTCCGGCAGGATCTCTGGATCGCGCAAACACTGCTCGGCGACGCCGGGTGAAGCAGAGGACAGGGAACGGAACGGAAGGTAAACTCCATGTCGCAAGCGAGAATCGAAGCACAGGGTGAAGTGAGCTCCGTTGGCATGATGCTCAAGGCCTCGTCGTGGGTCGCCGCGCTGGAGGCGGGGGCCGTCACCGGAGCGATCGGCGGCGTGCTCATGATGACGACGTTGGTGGCGCAGGCAGCTATCACGGGCTACGGCGCGCTATTTCCCCTGAACCTCATCGGCGCCACGTTTCGTGGACCCGAGGCGCTGGTGGGCGGGACTGGGGTCATGCTGTCGGGCCTCCTCTTGCACGCCGTCGCGTCGCTGGTCTTCGGAACGATGTTCTCGATGGCCGTTCTGCGGAGGCCCGGACTGGCCCCAACGATGGTGATGGGGATCGCCTATGGCCTGCTGATCCTGCTGTTCATGACCTACGTCGTGCTCCCGTACGCGAATCCGATAATGAGGCAGCGCGTGATCGGCGCGCCCGGCGCATGGTTCCTCTCTCATGTCGCGTTCGGGTTGGGCGTCGGGATGGCCCCGCTCATAAAGCAGTTCTTCCGGTCGCGAGGCGGGGCTCGATCGTTCGATCTCCCCGAGAGCTAGAACCCCCTGACAGCGCGGTACTTGGCAGTGCCGCGAATAACGTAACGGAGCCGGCGGGGACCGGGATCGAAGCGATTCTCCGGAGTCGACAACGTGGCCTTCAGAACCCCGCCCGCCGCCGGGTCGACGCGGATCTCGGTTCGCCGCACACGCCCGGTGAGATAGGCGGGGCTGGTGCCGTCGTCCTCGTAGAGGAGACCGCGCGCCTGCCCGTGCTCGTCGGGGTAGATCTCGAACGTGAGAGGATCGAGCGCTTTTTCACCGGCCCAGTTCATCTCGGGTCCCATGGGAATCACCGCGCCGGCGCGCACGAAGAGCGGCACCATCTCGAGGGGCGCCGCGACCCGCAGGGTCTTGCGGCCCGCGTGGCGCGTCCCGGTCCAGTAGTCGATCCAGACGCCCTCGGGCAGGTAGACGAGGCGGCTCTCCGCGCCCGGCCGCAGAATGGGCGCGACGAGGAGGTCGTCGCCCACCATGACCTCGTCGTCGAGCGCCACCGCGTCTGGATCGGTCGGGTAGTTGAGCAGCACCGGACGGAACATCGGCACGCCGGTCCGGTGGGCTTCCTCCAGCACCGTGTAGAGAAACGGGAGCAGCCGATAGCGCAGCTTGAGATACTTGCGGATGATGTCCTCGACGTGCGTTCCAAAACGCCAGGGCTCCTGGTCGTTCGCCTCGCGGTTCTTGTGGTTGCGGCAGAACGGCACCAGGAAGGCCGCCTCGTACCAGCGGGCGACGAGCTCGCCGTTCGAGCGGCCGAAGAACCCGCCGATGTCGGCGCCCACGAACGGCTGCCCGGCGAGGCCCAGGCTCTGCAACATCGGTAGCGTGAGCGCGAGGTGCTCCCAGGTGCTGGCGTTGTCCCCCGTCCAGGTGGCCGCGTACCGCTGCACGCCGGCCGAGCCGGCGCGCGTCACGACGAACGGGCGCTTGTCGGGTGCCAGCCGCGTGAGCCCGTCGTAGGTGGCGCGCGACATGAGCGTGCCGAACACGTTCCGGTTCTTCGCGTAGAGGGAGCGCGTCCCGCCGTCGTCGCTGATCACGTCAGCCTGCGACTTCCCGCTCTTGTCGACGAAGTCGCTCGGCTCGTTCATGTCGTTCCAGATCCCGGCGACGCCGACGTCGGTGTAGACGCGGTGCAGATCTCCCCACCAGCGCCGGGCCGCCTCTTTCGTGTAGTCGGTGAACACCGCTTCTCCCGGCCAGACGGCCCCCACGTAGAGGGCGCCGCCGCGCCGCCGCAGGAAGAAATCGCGCGCCATCCCCTCGTCGAACGCGCGGTAGCCTGGTTGTCGCGGCTGGTACTTCACGCCCGGATCCACGATGGTGATGACCTTGACCCCCTGGCGCCCGAGGCGCGCGATCAACCCGCGCGGATCGGGGAAGGTCCTCGGGCTCCACGTGAAGACCCGGTAGTCGTCCATGTAGTCGATGTCCAGGTAGACCACGTCGAGGGGCAGGTCATCCGCGCGATAGCGATCGACGAGCTCCACGACCGTCTTGTCCGGGTAATAGCTCCAGCGGCTCTGCTGATGCCCGAGGGCCCAGCGCGGCGGCAGCGGCATGTGGCCGGTGAGGTCGGCATAGCGCGACACCACCTTCTTCATCGAAGGGCCCCAGAAGAAGTAATAGTCGAGCTGGGCGTCGTCGGGCGAGGTCTCGGCGGAGAAGCTCACGTACTCCTGCTGGGTCTTTCCCATGTCGAACTCCGACCGATAGCTCGTGTCGAAGAAGATCCCGTAGACCTGCCCCGCCTCCCACCCGAGATAGAACGGAATGCTCTGATAGAGGGGATCGGTGCCCTCGCCGTAAGAGGTGTCGGTGTTCCACATCGTGTAGCCACCCCGGCGCTTGTCGAGCGGCGCGGCTTTCTCGCCGAGCCCGTAGAAGTGCTCGTCGAAGCCGAGGCGCTTGTAGCCGGCGACCACCCCGGTCTTGGCGGCGAACGACATGGGACGGAGGTCGCCGTTCACCGGCCGGTGGGTCTTCACGTCGCGGAATTCGACCAGGAGCGGGGCACGCCGCACCGCTACCTCGATCTCCTCGGTGACGACGACGATTTCCGCCGGCGATTCCCGGACCGTCCAGCGCGGCGTGTCCCAGGCGGCCTTTTCAATCGCCCAGGAGTGGTACGGCGGATCGCGAACCGGCAGCGGCCGGCCGAAGCTGGCGCGTACGCGAATCAGGTCGGCCGCCAGCGGCGAGAGCCGTACCTGCGAGCCGTCGGCGCAGTCGATCAGCAGCGAGCCTTCGGTGCGCGAGACCCGCGAGACGTCACCGATCGGCTTCTGCCCGTCGAGCGAGAGCGCCCGGGCTGCTGCCGGTAGAGCGAGAACGACAGCGAGGACGGCGCTGAAACCGGCGGCCCACACTTCTTTCTGGAGCCTTCTCACGGGTCTTCGGAGCTTCGAGCGCCGGCGAGAGACGCGAGGCCGCGCCGGCAGATCTCCTGCGCAATGTCGGTCCAGAAGCCGTGGCCCCAGTAGCGAAAACAGCTGGTCTGCGAGAGCAGCAAGTAGAGCAAGGAGCTGCGGTAGGTCGGGTCCGCGAGCCGGGCGTCCCCGTCGGCTCCGGCCCCATCCCAACGTTCGTGAAAGCGAGCGCTGAGCCGCAGGACCGGATCCATCACATCGCCGTATCCCGCAACCCAGCTGCGGTCGCTGGTCCACGACGCGCGATCGAGATTGAACGAGGGATCGCGCTCGCGCACGCGGGCGATGGCCCGATCCGCAGCGCCGGGCCCCGACCCGGTCACCTGCTCCCAGATGCGATGCTGTGACACCGGTTGCACCGTGGGAAACACGCGCTCGTCGACGCCCATCGCCGCCAGCGCCTCGAGGTACTCCGTGCCATTCATCGCCACCACGCCGCTCGCGCCACCGGCGCCGAGCTCGTCGAAGGCGCGGTCGTAGGCACTTGGGAATTCGTTCATCATCACACCCCCGTTCTCGCCGTCGCCGATCTGGAGGGAGTAAGGCGGGACCGCTCCGTCCCCGAACGGCTGCCGGTCGAGCGACTTCGCCTCGCCGAACGGCTGCATCTGACCGACGAGCTTCGTGTCCGAACCTTGGGTCTTGACCAGCACCGGGATCGACGCGGTCTCGCCTTCGGAGTTGCGGGCCACCAGCAAGTGGGGCAGGCGCGCCTGGCGCAGCGCGTTTCCGTCGGGGCTCTCGACGGTGTGCTCCTGGACCATCAGCCACCGGTACCCACACTCGCGCAGCGCCCTCACGTAGGCGTAGCAGACGTCGGGGTGGATGGGCAGGTGCATCTCGGGCGCCGAGAACCCACGAACGCGCGCGAGCGCAGGCGATCCAAAGAGCGCGGCGAAGTGATGACGCCAGGCCAGCATGTGCAGCTTCAGATCCGGCACCGGCGTCGACGACACGACGGCGTGCGACCACATGGTGCCGAGCCACTCGATCGACGGCGCCAGCTCCGGCTCGGTCGTGCGCCGCAGCGCCGCGAGGACATCCGTCTGGCCCATCTGCGTCAGGCCCCACAGCAGATTGCCCGAGTAGTCGAGCATCAGCCGGGGTCGGCGCCCGCGCGCCACCAGCGCCCCGACCAGATCGGCGACCCGGCCGTAGCAGCGCAAGAAGACCGGAGCGTTGTGATTATCGCCCTGACCCGCGTGATCCAGCATGTACTGCAGATTCGAGATCAGGGGCGCGGTCGTTCGTTCACCGTCGCCAAGGACGGTGGGCTGGTGCATGTGCAGCGCCAGGCCAAAGGTCGCGCGGACCTGCTGCAGATCGATCCCCCTGCCAAGGGGAAGGCTGCGCGTGACGTCGACGGTCTGTTCGGTGTCGCCGGTGATCGGGGGGAGATCGTCCATGATGTGACAATCAGTGTGAGGCAGAAGCGCGGTGATGCCATCGAAGGTTGCTCCTCGATGTTCGCCTGGCTCGCGCGCACGGACTTTGTTCGATTTGATTGCGATCCGACCAGGAGTGACCAGGTTCCGTGCTTCAGGTCTGTCGTCAGGAGAGCAACCGTGGTCTACGAGCGAACGGAGGCGCATGACCGATTCATACGCATCAGCCGCGTGGCGCTGCGCGTGATCGGAATCGTCGTCGCCGCGCTCGCGATCTTCGTGGGCACGTTGATCGTGGTCCTGAAGACCAGCTGGGGCGGCGAGCGCATCCGACGACAGGTGGTCTCCATCGCCAACATGCAGATCCAGGGGCGGCTTGGAATCGGCCGGCTCTCATTCGGCGGCGATCGCCTCGTGGTCTGGGACGTGACCTTGCGCGATCCGGAAGGCCAGCTGGTGGCGCAGATCGCACGCGCCGAGGTCGACGTCCGGATCGGCCGCCTCTTGCACAAAGAGGTCCGCGTGACCGCGCTCGTCATCGAGTCGCCCGAGCTGTCCCTGGTCACCGACGCAAAGGGCATGAACCTCACGCGCGCGACCGCGCAACGCGAGCAGACGGCCGAAAGGCCGCAACCGGCCAGGCCTCGCACGCAGCAAGAAGGTTGGGTGATCGCGCTCGATCGCTTCGAGCTCGGCAACGGCGATGTCCGGCTGGTCTCTGCCAGCTCGAGCTCGCGCCGGGACATGATTCACTTCACTCATCTCCGTTCTGGCATCAGCGCGCGCTATGCCACGGGCAACGGCTCGACCGACCTCGCCTTCGGGCTCAATGGGCAAAGCGTGCTGGCACCGAGCGGCCCGCTGGCGATCAAGGCCGAGGCACGCGTGCGCGGCGACGCGGCGCACGTGGCGGTCGCGGGCCAGTTGCTGGGCGGGACGGTTGAAGCGCGCGCCGACATCGACCGCGGCCGCCTGGAGGCGACCGACGCGCTCGTCGCGCTCGCGATTCCTCGCACCAAGCTGTTCGGGTTCGACTGGGGACCGCTTCGCGTCGACGGGCGCGCCCATCCCGGGATGATCCCCAAGGTCGACGCGCTGCTGTCGATTCCGGGCGTCGAGCTGACCGCAAAGGGCGACGGCCCGTCGATCTTCAAGCTGGACGCTCGACTGGCGGTCAACGATCTGTCGCTGACCGCGCGGGCGCTGCAGGCCCTGACCGCCGCAAGCGAGGCGCTGGCGCTCGCGGGTCATGGGCAGATCAACGTCACGCTCCAGGGCCCGCTCCCCGGAGGGCCGAGCGGGGCGAACGCGCGCTTCGACGGCGAAGCCGATCTCCATGTCGCGCTCGCGTCGATCGTGGCCGGAGCCACCAAGCTCGGCGCGATCCGGCTCGACGCCGGGCTTCGACACCAGGAGCTGTCGGCGGAGCTGGCTCTCGCGGCGCCCGAGCCCATCAGCTTGTCGCTGGCGGCGCGATTGGACGACGACCGGCAGGGACTGAAGCTGTCGCGCTTCGAGCTTCTGTATCCGCGCGTGCACTGGATCTCCGAGGGGGATGCTCGCGTTCGTTTCGCCGATCGAGCGCTCACGCTGGACAAGTTTCGGCTGCGCTCGGACAAGCAGACGCTGGCGCTCGACGCGTCCAAGGTCGAGGATCGCGTCGAGGGTCATCTCGCGTTGAGCCAGCTCCGCCTGGACCTGCTGCCGGCACCGCTCGTCGATCCGGCCCTGAAGCTGGGGGGTGCGGTCGACCTCGACGTCGCTGCGAGCGGAGACCTCGACAATCCCAAACTGACGGCGCGGTTGAGGCTGACGCAGGGGCGCTTCCAGAGGGTGTCCCGGTTGAGCGCGAGCCTGGACGCCACCGTCGCCGACCACGGGATCAACGGCACACTGGCGCTGAGCGCGCCCTTTGCCCTTGTCGACAGCCAGTTCCAGGCGCCGGTTGACCCGCTTGCGGGCGGTCCGCTCGACGTGACCCTCAATGTCACCCGCCTGGATCTCGCGGACGCCCTGCTGGCGGCGGCCCTGGCGCCGCGGGTCGACGGTCGTCTCAGTGCTCACCTCCGGGTGTCGGGCGAGGCAGCCAGTCCCAAGGCCGATCTGACGGTCATCGGGCGCGACCTCGACGT
Organism: uncultured Myxococcales bacterium; assembly: GCA_964571275.1. Lineage (GTDB taxonomy): Bacteria > Myxococcota_A > Polyangia > Fen-1088 > Fen-1088 > DASRQZ01. Next base: position 14,573 of record CAZNCQ010000029.1, on the reverse strand, counting down.
CAAGCGTCCGGCCGGCGCGAGTGTGGGCGCCAAGACCATCGAATTCGGGCACGCGCGGATCCGGTTGACCTATGAGAAGAGCGTTGCGCGCGCCGACATCGATTTCGGATCGGCCCAGGGCGGGACGCTGCGGGTGAACGCGACGGCCCGTATCGATCTCGGCTATCCGCGCGTCACCCAGGGAATCGTGGCCAAGAAGATTCCGGTGCACGGCAAGGTCGTCGCGAAAGACTTCGACGTGGCCTGGATCGCGCAGTTCAACCCGCGCGTCGAAACCTTGGGCGGCCAGGTCAGCGCCGACGCCCAATTGGCCGGCACGTTGGCCGACCCCCAGTTCGTCGGTGACGTCCGCTGGAAGAATGGGAAAATGGTCGCGACCGCTCCGTCGCCGCCCGCGAGAACAGCGACGGCAGGTCACTGAGCTCGACGTCGGGCCGACGTGACTCCGGCGATCGCACGGCCGGTTCGCGCGGATGTCCACGCCCGACGTTTCCTGCTCCAGGGAGCCTTCCCCTCGCGCTCGGCAGCCTCAACATCTTCTGGTGGCCATCCTTCAAGCGCTCCTGGCGCTGATCAGCAAGTCCGCCGGCAAGATCCTGAACGCGATCTTCGGATGGGCCGTGCGGGCTCTCTTCGGTCGGACCACCGCAAAGGAGCAGATGTTCCTCTCGGGCCTGGTGGGCGCCGCGGTCGCCTGGCCGCTGCTCGTCGTGGGAACGGCGCTGCCCAAGACCGGCGCGCTGATGCTGGCCTTGGTTCCCATTCCCCACTGGGTGCCGTCGTGGATCGTCCGCATCGTCTGGCTCGGACTGGCGGCGCTCGTACCCTTCTCGCTGGGGCTGGCCATGGCGGCCAGAGCCCCGCGCTCGGCGCCGCGCGAATCCTTCGTCAAGCGCCTGCTGCGGGGCTTCCCGATCACCATCGGGCTCGCGGCGGCCTTCATCATCATGTTCGTCTCGGTTCCGGTCATGCGCTTCTGGGCGATGGTCAAGAAGCAGGTCAGCGCCGACGTTCCCATCGTCACGGACACCGCCGCGTATCACGAGGTCGCGGCGCTGGCGCTGTCTGTTCTGAACCGCCATGGCTTCGGCCTGCAGGAGGCACAGCCCGGGTGGTGGGTCCGCGCGCCGACCCGGATCCTGAGCTGGTTCGGCGGCGAGGCCGTCCGCGCCTTCGTGCCGCAGAAGCTGGAACACTTCGAATCGCCGGCGCTGGCGATCTCATTTTATCCCAGCGGCGCCGTGCTGCGCGGAGAGCCACGGCATACGGTCTGGGCCCATGGCCTGCTCGCGGAGGCGGTGGTGCATAGCCCGGGCCTGCAGACCTCCGCCCCCGACGCCCAGGAGCTCGAGCGGCAGATTCGTCGCATCTGGAAGGGGCTCGACGACGAGCCCATCGCTCACGTCCATTCGGCGCGGCTCTTGGGCCGGACGCGAGAGCTGGCCGAGGAGCTCGGCATGGTCAACATCAGCTTCGATGACTGGCAGGTCGTGTATCGACAGATCCTGCAGCTCGAACGGGCGCTCGAGGGTCAGCGGCAGCTCCTGGATGATCGACATCCTTCCGGGGCAGGAGGAAAAGAGATGGCAAAAGAGACCGAACGCAAGCCATTCGAACCACTGGCCGAACCCGTCACCCCGAACGCACCGCGCCCGCTGGAAGCGGTGTCTGCCGGCGAGTTGGTGAAAAAGGTCACCAGCCAGATCGGTTTGCTGGCGCAGAAGCAGATTGACCTGGCCGCCTCCGAGCTAAGGAGCGATCTCACTGCGGAGCTGCGCATGGTCGAGGGCATCGGTATCTCCGCCGTCGCGGCGATCTTGGGGCTGGCCGTTCTGCTGATGGCCGGAGTCTTCGGTCTGACGCTGGTGATGCCAGGCTGGGAAGCGGCGCTCATCGTGGGAGGAGGTCTGCTGCTCATTGCCGGGATCGCGGCGGCCGTGGGGTGGAGCCGGCGCGTCAGATCGCCGTTGCGACGTACCCGACAAACCCTCAAAGAAGACCTGCAGTGGACCAAGGAGAAAGTGGCGTGAGCGAACCTTCGAACGACAAGCGATCGGAAGAGTTGCAACAGGAGATCGAGACCATCCGCGACAACATCGGCGGTCTCGTGTCGGAGCTCGATCACCGGCGCCACGACTTCTTCGACGTCGGGGCTCAACTGAGGCGACACGGGGTGTCGCTGGCCGTTGGCGGTGTGGTGTTGGTCGGTCTGGCCACCGGTAGCCTGCTGCGGGCTCGGCATCGAGCTCGCGCCCGCCAGAGCCTCCCGGGCCGCGCGGGCCGGATCGGGCAGGCACTGACTCGGATGGTCAATCACCCCGAGCATCAGTCACCACCGCCTCAGAGTGTGGGTCTCAAGATCCTCGCCGCCGCCGGCGCTGCGGCGGCTTCGTTTCTGGTGAGACGCCTGCTGCAACGCCTGGTCGAGGAACGGCGTTCGCCGGTCAGGCACTGACTCATTGTCTCGCACAGACTCCAGCGAACGAGGTGCCCGATGTCGAGAGCCATGACGACCGCCGATCTGTTGATCGAACGCCTGATCGCCTGGGGCGTGGACACCCTGTTTGGCCTCCCCGGCGACGGCGTGAACGGGATCTTCGAGGCGCTGCGCACACGCCAGGACCGGTTGAAGTTCATCCAGGTTCGCCACGAGGAATCCGCGGCGTTCGCGGCCTGCGGCTACGCGAAGTACACCGGCCGCGTGGGCGTCTGCCTGGCGACGTCGGGGCCAGGTGGCATTCACCTGCTGAACGGGCTCTACGATGCGAAGCTGGACAACCAGCCCGTCCTGGCCATCACCGGCCACACCTTCCACGACCTCATCGGCACGCACTACCAGCAGGACGTCGACCTCGACAAGCTCTATGCCGACGTCGCCGTCTTCAACGAGCGCGTGATGGGACCAAGCCACGTCGTCAACATGGTGGACGCGGCGATGAAGCACGCGCTCGGCCACCGCGGCGTCGCCCATCTCAACATCCCGAAGGACATCCAGGAGTGGACCAGCCACGACGACAAGACGTCGCCTGCGAACGTCCCGCAGCACAGCGACGGCGTCGCCGCGCGGGCGCGGGTCGTGCCCGCCGAGCCGGAGTTGCGCCGTGCGGCCGACGTCATCAATCGCGGGACGAAGGTGGCGATCCTGGTCGGGCGCGGCTGCCTGGACGCGCGCGCCGAGGTGCTGTCCCTGGCCGAGCGGCTCGGCGCACCGGTCGCGAAGGCGCTGCTCGGCAAGGCGGTTCTCCCCGACGACAGCCCGTACACGACCGGCGGCATCGGCCTCCTCGGCACCGCGCCGTCGGCCGACGTGATGAAGGAGTGCGACACGCTGATCCTCGCCGGCACGAACTTTCCGTACCTCGAGTTCCTGCCCAAGCCCGACAAGGCGCGCACGGTGCAGATCGACATCGACCCGGCCCGCATCGGCGTGCGTCACCCCGTCGAGGTCGGCCTGGTCGGCGACTGCGCGCACGTGCTCGAAGCGCTCCTGCCGATGCTGGAGCCCAAGACCGACCGCAAGTTCCTCGAGCGCGCGCAGGCACGCATGCGCGACTGGAACGAGCTGATGGAGGCGCGCGCGACGCGCGACACCCGGCCGATGAAGCCACAGGTGGCGGTGCGCGCCTTCAGCCAGGCGCTGGCCGACGACGCGGTGGTCGCCGCCGACTGCGGCACCGTCACGACCTGGGCGGCGCGCCACGTGGCGATGCGCGACCGCATGCTGTTCAGCTGCTCGGGCTCGCTGGCGACAATGGCCAACAGCCTCCCCTACGCGATCGCGGCGGCGGTGGCGTTCCCGGGGCGCCAGGTCGTCGCGATCGTGGGCGACGGCGGCTTCACGATGCTGATGGGTGAGCTGGCGACGATCGCGAAGTACAAGCTGCCGATCAAGATCCTGCTCATCAAGAACGACAGCTTCGGCCACATCAAGTGGGAGCAGCTGGCGATGGAGGGAAACCCGAGCTTCGGCATCGACCTTCAGCCGATCGACTTCGCGGCCGTCGCCCGCGCCTGCGGCATCGCGGGCTACCGCCTGGACGATCCTGCCAAGGCCAACACGACGATGCGCGACGCCTTTGCCGAGCCGGGTCCAGTCTTGATCGAAGCCGTCGTCGACGCGAACGAGCCGCCGATGCCGGGCCAGATCACGACGACGCAGGCCATGAACTTCGCCAAGGCGCTCGCGCGCGGCGACAAGGACCGCTACGCCATCCTCAAGACCGTTCTCGGCGACAAGGTGCGAGAGGTGATCTGACGGTCTCGGGACGTCCGGCGCGCCTTCACGAGCCCGTATCACGCACCAGAGACCGGCCGAGGCGCGCCACGGCCCGGGCCAGCGACGCGCTCTCGACCGGCTTCGAGAGGTGCACCTGATAGCCGCCCGTGAGCGCCCGCTGCGCGTCCTCGGCGCGCGCAAACGCCGTCAGCGCGATCGCGGGTGTTTGACCTCCCAGGTTGGACGGCAGGTCGCGTACCGCGCGGATCAATGCGATCCCGTCCATCTCCGGCATGCCGATGTCGCTCACGAGCACGTCTGGTTTGACGTTGGCCAGGAGCTCCAACGCCTTGCGCGCCGACACCGCCGCGTGAATCTCGGCTCCCTGCCCTCGCAGGACCTCGCTCAAGAGCTCGAGCGCATCGGGGTCATCGTCGACGATCAACAAGCGCAGGCCATCCAGCCTCGGCGCGTCGTCGACGGCTGGTCCCGTCCCGAACCCTCGGCCGGCGTTGATGGCGGGAAGCACGGTCACCTCCGGGATCCGCACCGTGAACGTCGATCCCTTTCCTTCGCCCTGGCTGTCGGCCTCGACCGTGCCACCGTGGGCGAGCACGAGCTGCCGAACGATCGCCAGGCCCAGACCCAGCCCACCGTGGCGCCGCGTGGTCGATGCATCGGCCTGTCGGAACGGCTCGAAGAGGTACGGCAACATCGCGCGGCGGATCCCCTCGCCGTTGTCCGTGACGGCGATGCAGATGTCGGTGGCCTGTCGCGCCGCGCGGATCGTGATCTGTCCGCCCCTGGGCGTGAACTTCACCGCGTTCGACAACAGGTTCCAGACGATCTGCTGCATCCGGTCGGCGTCGGCCATGGTGGTCAGCTCGTGGTCCTCGACCTCCGAGGTGACGACGATGTTCTTCGCGGCAGCCGCGGGCGCGACGGTCTCGACCGCGGCGACGACGGCGTCTCCGACCTTGGTGACGCCCACGTTCAGAACCAACTTGCCGCTGATGACCCGCGAGATGTCGAGCACGTCCTCGATCAACTTGGTCTGCAGCCGCGCATTTCGCTCGATCGTCGCCAGGGGTCGGTCGATCTCTTCGGGCAAATTTCGGCGACGTAGCATCACCGCCCAGCCCAGGATGGCGCTGAGGGGCGTCCGCAGCTCGTGTGACACCGTCGCCAGGAACTCGTCCTTCGCCCGGTTCGCGAGCTCCGCCTCGCTGCGCAGGACCTGCTCACGGACCCGGGCTTCGTCGGTGTCTTTCAGCGCCTGCGCATTCTCGATCGCCATGGCCGCGCGCCGCGCGAAGTCTTCGGCGAACGACAGATCATCCTGGGAGTAGCGCCGGCCGGAGTCGGCGTAGATGAAGCTGATCGCGCCGAAGGTTTGCCCGCGCGCGCGCAGGGGCACCACCATCGCCGACTGGAGCTGCAGATCACGGATGATGCGCAAATGCTCGGCGTCGCGGGCACCCCGCTCCAGCAGCTCGCGGGGGATCTCGGTGTAAAGCTCCGACTGGCCCGTGCGCAGGACGTTGGGAACGCCGCTCGGCGCCCCGGGGTCGGGCGGATAGCGCTGGCCCAGCTCGCGGGCGAACCGAACCTTATTCTCGTCGACGTGGGCGACGGCGACCTGACGGGTCGCGTTCGAGCCTCGCTCGCGCAGCTCGATCGCGCACCAATCCGCCAGCGTGGGAACGGCCAACCGGGCAACCGTCGCCAGGGTCGCTTGATAGTCGATCGACGACACCAGCACCTCGCCCGCCTTGGCGAGAAACTCGCGCCTCACGCGCTCGCGCTTCTCGTGGGTGACGTCGCGAAACACCATGACCACGCCCCGGATCTGCCCGGCTTCGTTGCGAATCGGCGCGCCGCTGTCGTCGATCGGGATCTCGACGCCGCGCTTGGATCGCAGCACCGTGTGGTTGGCCAGGCCGACGATGGCGCCCTCGCGCAAGACCTTGGTGACGGGACTCTCGACGACCGCCCGGGTCTGCTCCGAAAAGATCGAGAACACCTGGTCCAGGTCGCGGCCGCGCGCGTCCGCCTCGGCCCAGCCGGTCAGGGTCTCGGCGATCGGATTCATGAACGTCACGTGGCCCTGCGGATCGGTCGCGATCACGGCGTCGCCAATGCTGCGCAGCGTGGTCACCAGCCAACGCCGCGCCTCGTCCTCCCCCTCCAGGCGCTCGGCCCGAAGCAGCGCCTGGGCGCAATGCCCGGTCAGCGTCTCGACGAAGCTTCGCTCTTCTGAAGAGAACTGTCGCGGCTGGTAGAAACCGACGCCAAAAAGGCCCAACGATCGGCCTTCGGCGATCAGGGGCACGCTCCAGAAGGCCCTGGCGCGACGTTGCTGAGCCTGCACGGTCGCCAGATCGGGATAGAGCCCCGCGTAGTCCGCGTCGCTCTCGGCCCAGGTCGCCCGGCCTTCTTTCATCCGCTTGAAGGCGTCGGGGTTGCCGTCGGTGCCGGTGATGCGCTGGATCCGCGCCAGGACCTCGGGCGCCACGCCGCGGTCGGCGACGAGCTCCAGCGCCGTTCCCGATGGATCCAGGAGGTACAACGTGCCGGTGTCGGCAGCGGCCGCTCGTACGCCGTGGTCGATGACGACCCGCACCACATCGGCGCGCGTTCGTTTCTCGGCCAGCGCGCCCGCCAACTCCGACAAGGCCTTCAGTCTCTGTCGCGCCTCGTCGGCCAGCCGGTTGACGTGACGCTGGTGCGATCGATCGCGGCGCCAGCTCAGCACCATGACGCTGAATGCCAGGAGCGTGAGGATGACCGATCCGAACAGGGCCCTGCGAGCGGCCGAGCCAGCGAGCGCCTTTTGCCTGATCAGAAGAGCGCCGACGCCCTGTCGAATCCCCTGCACATCTCGACGGAACGTGTCCATCAGCCGCTTGCCCCGAGCGGACGCCAGAACCGTGAGCGCTTCGCCGCGACGTCCGGAGCGAACCAAGGCCACCATCCCGGCCAGGTGATTCATGGTCGCCTGCGCGTCGGCGTCGGCGACCTCGGCGAACCGGCCGACTTCACGATCGCCGGCGATCAAGTCCTTGACGATGGCGGCCTGCCTGGGCGCGCGAGCGATCGCCGTAACGTAAGGATCCAGGAAGAGGTCCTCGCCGCTGGCGACATAGCCCCGCACCCCGGTCTCCGCGTCGAGCACGATGTGGAGCCACTCGTCGGATTCCTGGCGGACCTCGGCGATGTGATCCGCCAGCCCGGTCGCCTTCGAGTAGGCGCGAACGGCAGCCGCGCTGAGCGCGATGACGGCCACGATCGCGAATCCCGTCAGAACCAGGGGACCCTTGGAGGCCGACGAAAGCCTCGACGCGACCGGTTGTCTCGAGGGGACTTGTTTAACCAACCAACCCTCTTATATACGAATCTGGCGGCAGAAGGGATCCGCTCGGCGGTAACCTGGGTCTCCGTGGACGCGGATCGGCCACGGGGTGACGATGCCGGGTGACGTCTGAGTGGCCCACTTCAATCTCTGACAAATCGACCAATGCAGGAGCACGAGCCGAGTCGGGAGGGCACCGATCGCCAGACGGTCGTTCACCGCGTCGAGATCTCGTACCGGAGCATCGTCGCCGTCGCGCTGACCGCGGGCGCCATCTGGCTCCTCAATCTCCTGTTGCCGATCCTGGTGGTCATCGTGATCGCCCTGATGCTGGTCGGAACGCTCAGCCCGTTTGTCGGCTGGCTGGAGCGGCATCGCGTGAGCCGGCCTCTGTCGATTGCCATCGTGTTCATCGCGTGCGCGATCGTCATGCTGGGGGTCGGCCTGATCACCCTTCCGGCGCTGTTCGCCCAGGTGAGCCAGGCGATCAACAACCTGCCCGAAATCCAAAAGAGCCTCGCGCGAACGCTGGAGGCTCATCGCTTCACGGCGCCGCTCGCCAACGCGATTCGCACCTTCAAACCCGAGGACCGGGTGCGAAGTCTCAACATGACGGCCGCCGTGGTGGCCTCGCTCGGCGTGGTGGAGGTGATCGGGTACGCGGCCACGTCCGTGGTATTGGCGATCTATTTCCTGGCCGACGGCGAACGCACGCGGGGGCTCCTCTATTCGCTGTTTCCGCGCCGGTTCCACGTGCGGCTGGCGAGAGTCCTCCTGAACCTCGAGACGATCGTCGGCGGGTATCTTCGCGGCCAGATCATCACGTCGGTCGCGATCGGCATCTTCACGTTCGGGCTTCTCTCGATCACGCGCGTACCCAATGCGCTGGCTTTGGCGGCGTTCGCCGCCCTGACGGACGTCATTCCTTTCGTCGGCGGATTGCTGGCAACCACGCCCGCGGTCCTGGTCGCGCTAACGCGCGGATCCGCGGTCACGACGATCGTGTTGGTCGCGATGATCGGCTACCAGGAGTTCGAGAGCCGCGTGATCGTCCCGCGGGTCTATGGTCAAGCGTTGCGGCTGTCGTCGGCGGTTGTCGTGATCGCGCTCCTCGTCGGGGGCAAGGTGGGCGGTGTCATCGGGGCTCTGCTGGCGCTGCCGATCGCCGCGGCGCTTCGCATGCTGGTCGAAGAGCTGCGCGTCGACTTGCCCGGCGACGACACGGACGATCGACGTGTTCGCGCTCGAGACGCCCGCGCGGAACGGACCTACGCGCGCGAGACCGCCGGGGCGTCGCCCCAGGAGGCCGCGGCGGTGGCGACCGAGATCGCCAACGAGATTCGCGACGCGGACGCCGCCGGCGGGAAGGATCCCTCGGCGACGCCGATGACGTCCGGCAAGGGATGACCCTCGGACCCGGGGTGCTCCGCTGTTTGCTAGCGGCGCCGTAGGATCGAATCGGTCATGTCGGCGATCGCGGAAGCGCACGGCGGGACCGTCGGCGTCGACAGCTCCATGGGGCACGGGAGCCGCTTCTGGTTTCGCATTCCGCCATCCACTCGAGCGCAGCGAAGTTGCCGCCCGTCATCCGGGCCGTCAGCTGAAGGCGCGCCTCTCCGCCGTTCTCGGGTGGTGCGGAGCTCCGATGAGCAACCAGAAGACTGGGGCGTTACACCGCCTTGTCGATACTGGCTTCCCCGGCCGACGAGACGTCGGTCGCGCCGTCCTGCTCGAGGATCTTCTTTCCCTTGGCGGTCCACTCGGACGAATCCGAATGAACCGAGATCAGGATGCCGCCGTCCCGGAGCAGGCCTTCGTAGCGCTTGGCTTCGAACTCGGGGATGCCGAGCCCGACCAGCGCGCCGGTCAGCCCACCGACCGCGCCACCCGCGCCGGCGCCGGCGAGCGCCGCGACGATGGGACCGGCCGCGATGAAGGGCCCGAGTCCGGGAATGGCCAGCGCGCCGATGCCGACCAGCCAGCCGAGGGCGCCGCCGAGCACGGCTCCGGTGCCCGCGCCCGCTGCAGCGCCCTCGGGCGCCTTGGTGTTCTTTTCGAACGCGAACTCCTTGGTGCTCTGCTTGTCCGGGAACAACACCGAGATGTCGTCACCGCGAAAGCCTGACGACTTCAGGTCTTCGACGACGCGATCGAGCTGCCTCGAATCGCGCAGCACTCCGAACACGGACGTATTTTTTCCAGCCATGGGATCTCCTGTGAAAAGGCGCTGCACGCCAGCGCCGCGATTGAGCTACTTCTTGTTCTTGATCTGAATCTCCGAGACGACATTCTCGGAGCCTGCGATTTGCTGGGCCTTGTTCTCGACGATTTTCTTTTCCTTGGCCGACGCGACCGGTCCCTTCAAGGTCACCTTGCCGTTCTCGGCGATGATCTTGACGTTGTGAGCGTTAATGGACAGTGCCTTGTCCGCCATCACCGACCGGCGAATCTCGGCGGTGAGATCGAGATCGCTCTTGCCGTTCTTTTGTTGATCGGCGGTCGGCTCGCTGTCTTTGCGGTCGCGTTGATTGGTGCCGGTGTTGTCCGCGGCCGGCGTGTCGTTGTCGGCGGCCGTGACGGCTCCCGTCAACCCGAACAGCGACAGCGCCCCAGCCACGATCGCCGCGAGATGAAATGTCTTGGTCATGGGAAACCACTATTGGGGCGATGTCGGTTTTGACCAGGGCCGCGCGCGTTTTTTTCCACCTCGAGATCAGCACGACCGCCATCGCTCGCTTCTCGACGAACGAGCATTAGGTTGGTGGTTTCTTCACTGGAGGAACCCAAATGAAAACCAAGCAACTGGAAGAGCTCATTTTGCAATCACTCGAGCACGAGATGGGCGGCGTCAAGGTTTACGCGGCCGCGCTGGATTGCGTACAGAACGCCGATCTCAAGAAGGAGTGGACGAAGTACCACGAGCAGACCCGCACGCACGTGACCGCGCTCGAGGAGGTTTGCAAGGCGCTGAAGATCGACGCCAAGCAAGAAACGCCCGGCAGAAAGGTGGTGCGCACCGTGGGCGGCGCGCTGGTCGAGGCCATGAAGCTCGCCAAGGAGGCCGGCAATCCCGCCGCGGCGGAGCTGGTGGCCTGCGAGAGCGTGGTCCTCGCCGAGGTCAAGGACCACGCCGACTGGGAGCTTCTCGGCAAGTGCGTCGATCACCTGGACGGGGCGCAGAAGAAAGCCCTGAAGGACGCCTACGACGAGATCGAGGACCAGGAGGACGAGCACCTCTATCACACCAAGGGATGGTGCCGGGAGCTCTGGCTCCAGTCGCTCGGCTTGAAGGCCGTCTTGCCGCCGCCCGAGGAGGTCAAGGAGGTCAAGACCGCGATCGGCGCCGCCCGCGCCGAGCAATCGGCGGGCAGCCACCGCTGAGACCGGGAGCCAAAGCGGCCCGCCCGACTGCCCTTCCCCGTGGCAGTGGTTAGCATTTACGCGACCTGACGATTTCTACCCTTAATTGATTGAGGAGTGCGCAATGAAGCGAGTACATCTGGGACTGTCTATGACGGTGGCGATCACCTTCCTTGGTTTGGCCTGCAGCAGCAGCAACAACGGTGGCGTCGGAGGAGCGGGCGGAAGCTCAACCGGTGGAAGCGGCGGTGGCGCGGGAGGATCCGGGATCGGCGGCGCCGGCGGCGCCGGTACCGGCGGTGCGGGAGGCGGCGCGGTCGGCGGTCGATTGGACGCCGGGACCGACGTGCCCGCTGACGGCAACGTGGATGCGCCAGCCGGAGACGGGCCCCTTCCCGGGACCTTTACTCAGGTCTTCAACCAGATCCTGAACAACACGACCATGCCGGCGCCCGCGACATCGCCGGGTTGCGCCAATTGTCACGACGGTATTCCGGTCGACGGTGGAAGCGCCGGCCTCGTGATCGCGCATTCGATAAACTACCGGGACAAGGCGGCGGCCTATACGGCGCTCGTGGGCACGATGATCCCCGCAGTGGGCGTGGATTCGTTGCGCTGCCCCGGCATGGATGGCGGCGCCGCCATCAAGCGCGTGCGTCCTGGCAACGCCGATGAAAGCGTGCTGGTGCAGAAGCTGCGTCAGGGGCTGGGGATCGGAACCGCATGCGACGGCGTGGGGATGCCACTCAATATCCCGCTGCCCAACGACGGCGGCGCCGATGCCGGTCCGGATGCCGGGTTCACCGTCACCACGCACGCCATCACCATGGACGAGCTGAACCTGGTCGTCAGCTGGATCAACGCGGGCGCGCTCAACAACTAACGCCGACAGCCCGCGGCAGATAGTCAATCAGCGGCCGGGAGCTCTCCCGGCCGCTTTTTTATTGTCCCACGCTGCATATCAACGTTGAGTCAGGGTTTGCGGCCCCGGCAACGGCGCTCCGCTCAGAAAAAAGTCGCCGGCGCCGGAGCGTGCCCTGGCATCACTCGTGGCGGTGGATACTTTGTCAGCCATGAGTACAGCCGACGCAATCAAGGTATCCGAGGAAGAGAAGCGCGAACACGTCAGGAAGCTCGTGGCGGAGTTCGACACCGCCATGCTTGTCACATCCGCTCTCGGCGGTGGTCTCCGGTCGCGCCCGCTCAGCATCGCCAAGAACCGCGGCGACGACACGCTCTACTTTGCGACCGCGTTCGACTCGGAGAAGGTAGAGGAGATCGAGCGCAATTCGAACGTGAACGTGGTCTTGCAGGATGGCCGCCGATTCGTGTCACTGACCGGGCGAGCGCGCGTCGTTCACGATCGGGCCCTCATCCACGAGCTGTGGTCCGAGCCGTGGAAGGTCTGGTTTCCGCAGGGCGAGAGCGATCCGTCCCTGTGCTTGCTGGCGGTCGAGCCGCTCGAAGCGGCCTACTGGGACGGCGCCGGCGTGACCGGACTGAAATACCTCTTCGAGATGGCGCGCGCCTACGTGACGAGCACGCGCCCGAAATCCGACGGCGACGAGCGGCACACCGGCCACGTCAAGCTGTGACCGGCGTTTGAGTGCGGGAGCCGGCGGATGCTCCCGCATCCGCCGCGTCTCGTTCAGAGCTCGGGCGGATCCATCTCGCGTTCGTGGTGCCGATGACGAGCCACGGCGGTCACGAACTTGGCGATGAGATCCCCCGCGCCCGCGCCCCGGCCGATGATGACGCCGGGATCGGGCGCTCCGGTCGAGAGCTTGCTCGGCACGCCGGCGTTCTCGACCAGATCCGCGCCCGCGCCGAGCGCGAGGATGGCCTTGGCGTGGCGGTACTGCTCCTTGATGAATTCGAGCGCGTGCCCGACGTTGCCGAGCCGCTTGACCGCGTCCTGACCGCCGGGCACGGCGAGCGCGTCGAAGAGAACCGCTGGCATCGTCTCGAGCGTGACCTCGACTTCGAGCGTGTCACCGCCCTCGGTCAGGACAGCGCCGAGCCGGGGCCCGATGTAGCGAGGGACGGCGCCGTGCTTGGTGAACCCCTCGTGAAGCGCGCGCGCCGCCGCGCCGTCGACGCCCTCGGCCACGAGGATGGCGATGCGACGGCCGCGGATGCCGCCCTCCCCCGTTCGCGCAAACAACGACAGCGCGGCAGACCGCTCGACCTCGGGACGGGGCGGGCGCTTGAGCGCCCTCGGCATCGGCTCGGGGCGCTCCATGCCAAGCTGCGCCGCCAGTGTGTCCGCCAGCCCCGCGTCGACGTTCGCGAGCATGGAGACGACCCGCTTGCGGATGGCCGGCACCTGGACCTTGGTGAGCTCGAAGCGAAAAGCCCGGATGATGTGGGCCTTCTCGATGGGCGTCTGGCTATTCCAGAACAGCGTGGCCTGGTTGTAGTGCTCGGCAAAGCGCTCCGGTTTGCCGCGGACCTTGTCGTCCTCGATCGGCTCGCGGAACGACGTGAAGCCCGTCGCGCCCGCCTGGAAGGGGCAGCCGCCCGCGAGCGAGTTCGGCTCGTAGGACACCCGCCCGCGGTTCACCGCCTGGCGGTGCATGCCGTCGCGCTGATTGTTGTGCGCCTGCGCCACCGGGGCATTGATCGGGATCTCGTGGAAGTTCGGACCGCCGAGACGCGAGATCTGCGTGTCCTGATACGAGTGAATGCGGCCCGCGAGCAGCGGATCGCTCGAGAAGTCGAGCCCGGGGACGATGTGCGCCGCGCAGAAGGCGACCTGTTCCGTCTCGGCGAAGAAGTTGTCGGGGTTTCGGTCGAGCACCATCTTCCCCACTGGACGTACGGGCACGAGCTCCTCGGGCACGAGCTTGGTCGCGTCGAGCACGTCGAAGCTGAACGCCTCCGCCTGCTTCTCTGAAAACACCTGCACGCCGAGCTCCCACTGCGGGAAGTTGCCGGCCTCGATGGCTTCCCACAGGTCGCGCCGGTGAAAATCCGGATCGGCGCCGCAGATCTTGACCGACTCGTCCCAGTCGAGCGAGTGCGTCCCCGCGACCGGGTTCCAGTGGAACTTCACGAAGGTCGACTTACCGGCCTCGTTGACGAACCGGAAGGTGTGGACGCCGAAGCCCTGCATCATCCGCAAGCTGCGGGGCAAGGTCCGATCCGACATCGCCCACATGAGCATGTGCGTCGACTCGGGCATGAGGGACACGAAGTCCCAGAAGGTGTCGTGCGCGGTGGCCGCCTGCGGGATGCCGAAGTGGGGCTCGGGCTTGGCGGCGTGGATGAGGTCGGGGAACTTCATGGCGTCCTGGATGAAGAACACGGGGATGTTGTTGCCGACCAGATCCCAGTTCCCTTCGTCGGTGTAGAACTTCACGGCGAAGCCGCGCACGTCGCGCGGCGTATCGGGCGAGCCGCGCTCGCCGATGACCGTCGAAAAGCGCGTGAACACGGGGGTGCGCTTCCCGCGCTGCGAAAAGATCGAGGCGCGCGTGAGCTCCGTGAGCGGCTCGTAGCACTCGAAGGTGCCGTGGGCGGCCGAGCCGCGGGCGTGAACGATGCGCTCCGGGATGCGTTCATGATCGAAGTGAGTGATCTTCTCGCGAAGGATGAAGTCCTCGAGAAGCGCCGGGCCGCGCAACCCCGCCTTGAGGGAGCTCT
>CAZNCQ010000028.1:0-42492 GCA_964571275.1 uncultured Myxococcales bacterium | reverse complement strand
TGATCTCCGCCCAGTCGACCAGCTCGCGCAGCGGCGCCACGTCGAAGCCGAACTTCGCGGCCACGGTCGTCGCGATGAACTTGGTGCAGCTCTTCGCCGTCGGGTCGTAGAACTTGCGCCCGGTCGCATCGGCGCGGAAGTGCGCTTCGTCGCCCGGCTGCTGGAACGCCGACGCGTGGTGATCGAACCACCAGGTCAGCCGCGGATCCTGCGAATAGCGAAAATCGACGCACGCGTTCTCGTCGCCGTCGAACGCATCGGGCGGGAACGCCTGCGCGTCGCCCTTGTGCTCGAGCGGCCGGTAGACGACGTCGATCGGCCCCTTCGCGATCCGCTCGCGATAGAAGCGCGTGAACACCCCCGCCGAGCTGCATCCGTCGAAGCAGTTGCCGTGATACAAAACGCGGAGACGCACACTGCCAAGGTAGCGGGAGCCCCGACATCAGGGCAAGCAGGATTTGCGTTCACAAAAATGCGCGCGGGCTCGCAGTCGGACGCGCGAACATGTAACTTCTCGCCATGCCCGAGTTCCTCACCGATCTGAAGCGGACCCACGACTGCGGCGCGCTGCGCGCCAGCCACGCCGGACAGCGTGTGGTCTTGTTTGGCTGGGTCTCGGCCCGCCGCGACCATGGCGGCTGCGTGTTCATCGATCTGCGCGACCGCGCCGGCCTCACGCAAGTGGTGTTCGAGCCGCACCAGGACGCGCAGGCGCACGCGACGGCCGGCGGGCTGCGCAGCGAGTTCTGCGTCGGCATCAGCGGCGTCGTCGCCGAGCGCGGCGGCCACAAGAACCCCAACCTCGCCACCGGGGAGATCGAGGTCAAGGCCGACAAGCTGACGATCTTCTCCACGGCCGAGACGCCGCCCTTCGAGATCAGCGACGACACGCTGGCCGGCGAGTCGATCCGCCTCAAGCACCGCTACCTGGATCTGCGGCGCCCCGCGCTGCAGAAGAACTTCCTCGTGCGCTCGACGATCTACCAGACCACGCGCCGCTACCTGGCCGGCGAAGGCTTCGCCGAGATCGAGACACCGTTCATGGTGAAGTACACGCCGGGCGGAGCGCGCAACTTCCTGGTGCCGTCGCGCCTCAACCCCGGCCAGTTCTACGCGCTCGCCGAGTCGCCCCAGATCTTCAAGCAGCTCTTCATGGTGTCGGGCTTCGATCGCTACTTCCAGATCGTGCGCTGCTTCCGCGACGAGGACCTGCGCCTCGACCGGCAGCCCGAGTTCACGCAGATCGACCTCGAGATGAGCTTCGTGGTCGAGGACGACGTGCAGCGCCTGGTCGAGGGCCTGATCGCCGCGCTGTGGAAGGACATTCTCTCCATCGAGGTGCCGCTCCCGCTGCCGCGCCTCACCTACGCGCAGGCGATGTCGCTCTACGGCTCCGACAAGCCCGACCTGCGCTTCGAGCTGCCGCTCTCCGATCTGACCGCGGTCGTGCGCAAGCACGAGGGCGGCGGCGTGCCGCTCCTGCAGGCGGCGGTCGCGCAGCCGAGCGGCATCGTCAAAGGCTGGCGCCTCCCGGCAGCCGAGGCGAGCAAGCTGTCGCGCGCCGATCTCGACAAGCTCGAGGAGTTCGCCAAGGGCTTCGGCGCCCGCGGTCTGGCGCGCGCGCGCATCGGCGCGGGTGGTGCCTGGACGCAGACGCCGATGAAGACGCTGTCGGACAGCCTGCGCAACGAGATCAACGCCGCCGCCGGCGCCGCCGAGGGGGATCTGCTGTTCCTGCAGTTCGGCGCGCCCAAGCTGGTGAACGCCGTCCTGGGCGGACTGCGCCTGCACCTGGCGGCGAAGCTCGACCTCATCCCCAAGGGCCTCTGGCGCTTTTGCTGGATCACCGAATTCCCGCTCTTCGAGCAAACCGACGACGGCCGCCTGGTCGCCGCGCACCACCCGTTCACCTCGCCGGCGCCCGACGACGTCGAGCGCCTCGAGTCCGATCCGGCTTCAGTGCGCGCGCGTGCGTACGATCTCGTGCTCAACGGCAACGAGATCGCCGGTGGATCGATCCGGATCCACCGCTCCGACCTGCAGGCACGCGTCTTCCGCGCGCTCGGCCTGTCCGACGAGGATGCGCAGGCGAAGTTCGGCTTCCTGCTGGAGGCGTTCAAGTACGGCCCACCGCCGCACGGCGGGATCGCCGCCGGCGTCGACCGCCTGTCGATGCTGCTGTGCGGAGCCGAGTCGCTGCGCGACGTGATCGCGTTCCCCAAGACGCAGAAAGGAACCGACCTCCTCACCGACGCGCCGTCGAGCGTGTCGTCCCGGCAGCTCGACGAGCTGCACATCAGCGTCAAGTGACCGCCCGCGCCGGCCAACAAGCGCTGCGCCAGGCGGCGCTCAAACGGCTCGGCGATGAAGAGGTCGACGTTCTGGTTGTAGGCGGCGGTGCGACCGGCGCCGGCATCGCGCGCGACGCCGTGCTGCGCGGGCTGTCGGTCGCGCTCGCCGAGGCGGGCGACTTCGCGGGCCAGACGTCGAGTCGGTCGTCGCAGCTGATCCACGGCGGCCTGCGATACTTGCAGTACGGCGATCTCGCGCTGGTGTTCGAGGGCCTGTCGGAGCGGCGCCGCCTCATGTCGACCGCGCCGCACCTGTGCCGCCCGATCGAGTTCCTCTTCCCCGCATACCGTGGCGAGCGCCCGGGGCTGCGCACGATCGGCGCCGGCATCGCGATCTACAACGCGCTCGCGCTCTGGCGGCCGCCGGCGCGGAGCCGCCGCCTCGACCCGAGCGCGACGTTCGCGGCGAGCCCTTCCCTGCGCGCGGCGGGTCTCGAGGGCGCGCAGCTCTACACCGACTGTCAGACCGACGACGCGCGCCTGGTGCTGGAGACGGTCCTCGACGCCGAGCGCGCCGGCGCCGCCGTGCTCTCGCACCTGCGTGTGCTCTCGCTGCGCCGCGACCGAGCGGGCCGCGCGCGCGCGGCGATCGTGCGCGACCAGCTCACCGACCAGCTCCACGAGCTCCGCGCGCGCGTCATCGTCAACGCCACCGGCCCGTTCTCCGACGCCTTCGACCGCGGCCGGCACAACCTGCGCCCGACGCTGGGCGTGCACCTGGTGTTCGACGCCAGGCGCCTCGACCTCGGCGGGCGCGCGGTCGTGCTGCGCGCGCCGCGCGATGGCCGCATCTTCTTCGCGCTGCCTCGTGGCCGGCGCAGCGTGATCGGAACCACCGACACCGACTGGAGCCCACCGAGCCGCGCGGGCGCCGCGAGCGCGAGCGGGTCGACCAGCAACGGCGCGCCCACGCTGGACGCCGAGATCTGCGCGCGCCGCCGCGACGTCGACTACCTGCTCGAGGCCGCGGCGCATGCCTTCCCGGCGGCGCGCCTCGGCCCCGACGACGTCATCGCGACCTACGCCGGACTGCGGCCGCTGATCGCCGAGCCGGCGCACACGGTGTCGTCGACCTCGCGCGAGCACGAGATCCTGCGCGAGCCCGACGGCGTCATCACCGTGGTCGGCGGCAAGCTGACGACGTTCCGGCGCATGGCCGAACAGACCACGGACATCGTCGTCGAGCTCCTGCGCGACCGCGGTATGGAGCGCGCGATCGGCCCCTGCGTCACGCGCACACGGCCGCTGCCCGGCGCCGGCGATCCGCCCGCGCCCTTCCGCGACCACGAGCTGGCGCCGGACGTCCGCGCGCACCTGCTGGCGACCTACGGCACGCGCGCCACCGACGTGCTCGCCGAGGTCGACGACGCGCCCGAGCTCGCGCGGCGGATCGACGGCGAGCTGCCGTACCTCTGGGCCGAGGTGGTGCACGCCGCGCGCGCCGAGCACGCGCTCGACGTCGACGACGCGCTTTCCCGCCGCGTGCCCCTGCTGCGCGACGCGCGCGACCAGGGGCTCTCCGCCGTCGAGCACGCCGGCGACCTGATGGCACGCGTCCTCGGCTGGTCGCCCGAGCGCCGCGCGCGCGGCATCGAGCGCTACCGCGCCGCGGTCGCGCTGTCGCGGCGCTGGCGCGATTGAAACGTCGCTCAGCTCTCGTCGGCCGCGGTGGAGCGAGGCAGCACGACCAGGAACTCCGCGCCGCCCGTCGATCGGTTGTGCGCGGTGATTCGGCCGCCGTGCTCCTGCACGATGGCGTAGCTCACCGCCAGTCCCAGCCCCGCGCCCTTGCCCTCTTCCTTGGTCGTGAAGAACGGATCGAACAGGCTCGCCATGTGCTCGCTGGCGATCCCCGAGCCGGAGTCGGCGATGCGCAGGCTGACGTCGCCCTCGCACCCCGACGTCGCGATCTCGATCTCGCCGGCGCCGACCACGCTGTCGAAGGCGTTGCCGATCAAATTGACCCCGACCTGCAGCAGCTGGTTGGCGTCGCCGAGCACGGGCGGCAGGTCGGCCTCGAGGTCGAGCCGCACGCGCACGTCGGCGCGCGCGCTGGCCTTCTGCCCGGTCAGCCGAACCGCGTCGCGCACGACGTCATTGAGCGACAGCACGCGACGCTTGATCTGCGGCGCCTGGCGCGCGAAGCGCAGCAACGATTCGACGATCGCCTTGCAGCGCAGCGCGCTGCGCTCGATCTCGCCCAGGTAGTCGCGCCGTTCTTCGGGCGTGACGTCCTCGCGTTGCAGGATCTGCGCGAACGCCAGGATGCCCCCAAGCGGGTTGTTGATCTCGTGCGCGACGCCGCCGGCCAGGCGGCCGATCGCAGCCAGCTTCTCGGCGCTGCCGAGCTGCCGGGTCATCTCCCGCTCCTCGGTGACGTCGTGGTAGCTGCACACCGTCAGGGGCACCTCCTCGTCGAGCAGAGGGAACGCGCGCAGCATCAGCGTGCGCCCGGTCTTCGACCGCACCTCGCCGTCCTTCGCGGCGCGTGCGTGCTGGGCGTCGGAGACAGGACAACCGTCGCACGGGCGCCCGGGCGCGCCGACCAGCGCCTGCGGCGACTGCGAGCGCACGTCGAAGCAGCGCCGCCCGACGACGCGCTGGATCGCCGTGCCCAGCTCGTCGGCCAGCGCCAGGTTCGCGCGCCGGATCACGTACTCCTCGTCGAGGATCATCAACGACTCGGAGATCGCATCGAACGTCCGCTCCCACTGACGCTTGGCGACCGAGACCCGGACCACGGTCTGGTCATCCAGCTTCTCGTCTCCTTGGTCGCTTTTCATCGACATGGGCCGGCCGCCGCACGATTCAGAGCACCGTCACCACACCGTCGACGCGCCGGACGCGCTCGTACAGGCGAATGACGTCGGCCGCCGATGCGCAAGGGACGCGCAGGCGGTGGCTCAAGTACTTCCCACCCGATGAGGAACGCGTTTCGCGGGCCTCGTCACCGAGCGGCGCCGCCAGCCCTTCTTGCACCGACTCGACCAGGGCAGCGGTCACGGCGTCGCTGTTGAGCGCGATCACCGTGATCGGGTAGTCGCCGGGAAACTCGTGGTTGGCCTCGAGCAGGTCGAGCCTTCGCTTCTCATCGTCGCTCACAATCAAATCCTGACCGAGACGTCAGCCCGGCGCGACGATCCCGGATGTGCGGCGCTCATTCAACAGTGGAGACGCGACCGAAATCGAGCGAAGGCGGCGGCGCCGGCTGAGTTGTCACAGTCGGATACCGTGCTGTGCCCGGCGGCGTGGCCGGCAGCGACGCCACCTCGGGGCGCACGAGCGGCCTGTCCGTGCGCAGCACCTGAACCGGAAGCACGATCTGCATCGATTCCGGCAGCGGCTCGAAGAACCAGCCCGCCGCCACCTCGGCCATGCACTGCTCCACCGGGCAGTCCCTGCCGTATGTCGAACGCGCGATCCAGCTCGTGCGGATCTCGCCCTGCTTCGACAGCGACAGGCCGATGCCCACGTAGCCCGGTCGCTGGCACTCGAGCGGCATGGCGTCGAAGCACCGGTGCAGCGTGCGCGCCTGAGCCTGCGCTTCCGCGCGCAGCGCCTTCTCGGTCTCCCACGGTGTGGCCGTGACCGGGATCGAAGACTTCATGTCGGCCTCGCCCAGCGCAGCGCCGACCGGCACCGCATAGAGGAAGCTCGCGATCGCCATGAGCTGCACGACGGTCAGCGTCGGACGCGCGAACCGCTTCACGAGCGCGCGCGACACCGGCTCCTCGCGGGACGCCGACCCGCCGCCGCGCACGACGAAGGTGGTGTTGCCGATCGCCACCTCGGCGCGCACGTCGCCGCCCAGCGGGATGCGCGCGGTCCTGGTCGACGAAGTCAGTGTCTCGACGGCGATCGGCGAGCGGCCCGCCGCGATGGTTCCGGTCATGCCGGGCACCAGCGACAGCTCGTAACCGTCGCCGACGCGGCGGACCAGGTCGACCTCCGCGCCCGCGAACGCGTCGTCATCGATCGATACGCCCACGCGATACCGCCGGGCACGCTCCAGCGCCCGCCGCCCGAGCATCACGCCCATGATGGCGGCGACGACCATCCAGACGGTGCCATAGACCGGCCCGTAGACGACCCGGTGGGCCCCTAGCAGCGCCGCCGCGACGAGGCCGGTCGCGGCCAAGAAGGCCCCGACGACCACCACCAGCGCGACCGCCACCTCCCGCCTCTCGCGCCGGCGCGAGAGGCGCCGCACGGAGATCACCTCGCCGTTCACCAGGTGCGCGACTTCGATCGAGTGGTTCACGATCGTTACTCCATTCGGTGTTTCGGTTGCGTCTCAGCGGATATTACACGATGCATGAGCCGCGCAGGTCTGCGTTTATTCGTTACATGGGCCCCATATGGATCCAGACGGGTCGGGTGCAAAGGCCCCTTCGCACCGCAGGGTCCGGCCGCCGCGCAGGAGCACCATCGGCCGCATCTTCCAATTTCACCGGCGAATTTCGACGAAATTGAAACGGTCCCGCGACCGTTACGCCTCACGAGGGTGCGTACCGGTCTTCGCGCATAGAACTGGGTCACCTCAACCGCAGTCAGTGATTTCAATGAGTTACAAACTGGCGCCGCTGGCACAACGCATGCTAGATGTCCGGCCGACCTTCTGGGAGGAGGGTTGAATGCCTCAAGCACTCACGCAAACCAAGCCCGGTCCGACGGGTCCGGCAACGGCGACGATTCCAAATCGGGAAAAGGCGCTGAGAATTCTTTCGAAATCCATCTACAAAGAACTGCGCCAAAACGGATATGAGCCCAAGCAGATCGTGGCGCTGGCAACGGAGCTAATCAGCCAGGTGACCTCCGATATCAAAGACGAGAGCCCCCTCGATTGATCGAAGGCAGCGGCCGGTCGCGGAGGATAGCGACGGGTCGCGATCTTCGGTCAATGTCCCTTGATATTCCGCGGTTTTTGCGCGGAAAGTTTTTCTAGCTTTTAGTTTTTTCTTCGAGCATCCTCTGCGCGCCCCGGACAGGGCGCGCTTTTTTTTGGCTTTCGTCCTGGAATCGGGAGCGGAGCCGCAAGACATGCCGATCAAACCGATTACCGACCTCGCGATTGGCGGTCGCCGCCTGTTCGTGCGGGTGGATTTCAACGTCCCGCTGACACCCGCGGGCGGCGTCGCCGACGACACGCGCATCCGCGAGAGCCTGCCGACGATCAAGTACGCGATCGAGCACGGCGCGCGGGTGGTGCTGGCTTCGCACCTGGGCCGCCCCAAGGGCAAGCCCGACCCCAAGTACTCGCTGATGCCGGTGGCGGCGCGGCTGGCGGAGATGCTGGGCATCGACGTCGCGCTCACCGACGAGCCGGTCGGCGACGGCGCGCGCAAGGTGGTCTCCGATCTGCGCGACGGCAGCGTGGCGCTGCTCGAGAACCTGCGCTTCACGCCGGCCGAGGAAGCGAACGACGAGACGTTCGCGCGCGGCCTGGCCAGCTACGCCGATGTCTATGTGAACGATGCGTTCGGCACTGCGCACCGCGCGCACGCGTCGACGGTGGGCATGACCAAGTTCGTCGCCGAAAAAGGCATGGGCTTGCTGATGGAGCGCGAGGTGAAGTTCCTCGGCAAGCTGCTCGGCGAGGTCGATCGGCCGTTCATCGCGATCATCGGCGGCGCCAAGGTGTCGGACAAGATCGGCGTGCTCGAGAACCTGCTCGCGCGCGTGAACCAGATCTTGATCGGCGGCGCGATGGCGAACACGTTCTTGAAGGCGAAGGGCGGCCACCTCGGGCGCTCGCTGGTCGAGGAGGACAAGCTCGCGCTCGCGCGCTCGTTCTTGAGAAAGGCAGAGGCGGCACAGGTCGACGTGCTGCTCCCGCGCGATCTCGTCGCCGCCCCCGGCATCAAGTCGGAGTCCGGCCGCGTGGTGAACGCCATGGACGTGCCCGAGGATCTCGCGGCGCTCGACATCGGCCCCGAGACCGCGCGCGGATTCGCCGACGCGATCTCGCGCGCGAAGACCATCCTCTGGAACGGCCCGATGGGCGTCTTCGAATCGGATCCGTTCGCGGGCGGCACGCTCGCCGTCGCCAAAGCGGTCGCGGCGGCGAAGGCGTTGTCGGTCGTCGGCGGCGGTGACTCGGTCGCCGCCGTGCACAAGGCGGGCGTCGCCGACAAGATCACTCACATCTCAACCGGCGGGGGCGCTTCGCTCGAGCTCCTCGAGGGCAAGAAGCTGCCCGGCCTGGCCGCACTGGAGGGCTGAAAGCATCGTGTCCGTCAAGCAAAGCCAACGCCGTCCGTTCTTCTGCGGCAACTGGAAACTGAACGGCAACATTGTGGAGTCCGTAGAGCTGGCCACGCAGGTGCGTAATGGAGTCGCCACCTGGCGCGACGTCGACGTGGCAGTCGCACCGAGCTTTCTCGCCATCCCAGCGGTGGCGCGCAAGCTGGAGGGCGGCCCGGTCGCGGTCGCCGGCCAGAATTGTTTCTGGGAAGACAAAGGTGCCTTCACCGGCGAGGTGTCGGCGCCTCAACTTGTCGACGCCGGGTGTAAGTACGTCATCCTCGGCCACTCGGAGCGTCGCCAGTTGATGGGCGAGCTCGACGCCGCGGTGAACCTGAAAGCGCGCGCGGCGCTGCGCGCGGGCCTGACGCCGATCATCTGCGTCGGTGAAACGCTGGCGGAGCGCGACGCGGGTGAGACGCTGGGCCGCATCGAGGCGCAGCTCGACGCGGCGATCAAGGATATCTCCGACGAAGATCTTGCACGCACCCTGATTGCGTATGAGCCGGTGTGGGCGATCGGCACCGGTCGCAACGCGACGCCGGCGCAGGCCGAAGAGGTGCATCGCTTCATTCGCGGCCGCGTCGGCACGCGCTCCGCGTCGGTGGCGGCGGCGGTCCGGATCCTGTACGGCGGCAGCGTCAAGCCCGACAACATCGCCGAGCTCCTGGCGCAAGAGGACGTCGATGGCGGCCTGGTCGGAGGTGCGTCACTCTCCGCTCCTTCGTTCGTGCAAATCGTGCAGGCGGCGCACGGGACGGCGGCCGCGCCGGCCAAAGGATAATTTCGATGCTCACGTTCTTGACCGTGGTTCACGTGCTGGTTTGCATATTCTTGATCCTGGTCGTGCTGCTCCAGGCCGGTAAGGGCGGCGGCATGGGGATCGCGTTCGGCGGTGGCGGGAGCCAAACGGTGTTCGGCTCGTCGGGCGCGGGCAACTTCCTCACGCGGCTGACGTCGATCACCGCGGCGATCTTTCTGATCACGTCGCTGGGGCTGGCGCACCTCTCCAGCCAGCAGGACTCGCGGCGATTGCAGCGCCTGGCCGAGCGCCAGCAGGTCGAGAAGAAGGCCGACGAAGATCGCGTGACCAAGCTGAAGCAAGAGCTGGAGAAGGCGCGCGAGAGCGCGCAGAAGCCCGCGGCGGCGCCCGCCGAGGGGATGAGCACGGCGCCGCCGACCGAGGCGCCCGGCGCTCCGGCGGCTCCGCTGAAGGCGACCGAGAAGAAGACCGCGAAGCCAGAAGGCAAGACCGCCGAAGCCCCGGCGGCCGATGGTCAAAAACCGGCGGCGCCCGCGCAGAAAAAGCGCGTGGTGGTTGGTCCCGAGGGGACCAGCGAAAAGCCCAAGATTGAAAAAACGTCCGAAAAAGCGCGCGAGAAGAAGCCTGAGACCAAACCCGAGAACGCGCCGGCCGCGCCCGCGGCGCCCTAGGCGCGATCGGCCGTGACCACCCTCCCCTTCACAAAGGTCGAAGGCCTGGGGAACGACTTCATCGTCGTCGATCTGCGCCACGCCGCCGGGTCGGCGGGTGGCGTCAACCGCACGATTCAGGAGCCCGCGGTGGTGCGCGCGGTCTGCGATCGCCACTTCGGCGTGGGCGCTGATGGCGTGCTCGCGATCCTGCCCGGCATCGAGGGGGACGCGCGCATGCGCGTGCTCAACGCCGACGGCAGCGAGGCCGAGATGTGCGGCAACGGCATTCGCTGCGTCGCCAAGGTGCTGTACGACGGCGATGCGACCATGCGGCGCCCGGTGCTGCGCATCGACACCGGCGCCGGCCTGCTCGCGTGCGCCATCGATGTGACGGACGGCGAGGCGCATTCGGTCGCGGTCGAGATGGGCCGCCCGCGCCTGACGCGCGCGGAGATCCCGATGCAGCCCGCCGGCACCGAACGCGCGGTGCGCGCGCCGATCAGCGCGCACGGGACGCGCTTCAAGATGACCGCCGTATCCATGGGCAACCCGCACGCGGTGATCTTCGTCGATGATCCAGAGGCCGATCTGCGCGCGCTCGCCGAGGAGTTCGGACCCGCGATCGAAGTCGATACTCTCTTCCCGCGACGGACCAACGTCGAGTTCGCGCGCATCCGCGCGGGCAGCCGGCGCGACGAGACCGATCTCGGCGCGGGCGCCGCGGAGATCGATCTCGTCGTCTGGGAGCGCGGCTGCGGGATCACGCTCGCATGCGGCACCGGCGCCTGCGCCACCGTCGCCGCCGCGTGCGTCGAGGGCCGACTGCACGCCGGCGTCGAAACGCCGGTGCACCTGCCGGGCGGCACACTGCACATCACGGTCGCGCCGGACCTCGACGGCGTGCGCATGCGCGGCCCGGCCGTGACCGTCTTCCGCGCCGAGCTCGACCTCGCGCGCTTCGCGCACGCGTAGGACATCGCGTTTGCTCGCGCGCCGGCGAGCCACAATGCCGGAGTGGTCACCGCCACGACGCCATCGCGCCACTCCGGACACTTGATAGCCCGGATCTTGGCGTTCTCGGCGCCGTGGCGGTTGCCCTATCCGATCCGTATTGGGATCAGCCGCCTTCTGCCGCGCCCGCGCCGCGCGCACGACGCCAGTCGAACACGCGGCGGCGAGAGCCGCGCGCGGTAGGTTCGCCACGCGCGCGAGCCACGTCAGCGCGCCACAGCGCACGCCAGCGCAACGAATCGACGACGAGCGGCAAGAAGATCATCAGCTCCGTCAGTAGCTGCCGTACGCCCAGACGCGAGAGCAGCTTCAACCCGGTGGGAATGTCGGGGATGGGCCGGAAGGGGAAGTGGCAGCGCTGCAGCGAGAACGGCCAGAGGAACAGCATCCCGCGGCCGTCCTGCGCCATCGCGTCCAGTGCGCAGTGACTGCCGACTAGCAACGCGGCAACGACGCCGGCACGCAACGCGCGCGCGCGGGCCGCTGTCCAGCGAAGGCCGCAAGCGAACACGACCACACCAACCCCCAGCGCAAACATCGGCGTGTGCGTCAATCCGCGGTGATCGAGCAGCGGCCCGCGCGGCTTGAACACGCCCGAGATCAACACATCGACGTCGGGCAGCATCGCCAGCGCCACATAGGCAAGGATGCTGAGCCAGGCGCCACGCCGAGGCGTCGCGTCGCCTTGCAGCCGCGCCGAGGCGATTCCAACCGCGATATGTCCGATGCCGGCGATGCCCGACATACTGAGCGACGCTGGTTGCAGTCCGCCGACCGTTCGTTGAACTCGTTGGGACGTTTCCGGAACGCTCGTCACACGCGATTGGCGAATTGTGAATGAACGGAATCAAATTCGAACCCATCGTCATCTCGACGCGTTCTGGGCGCCGAATTGAAATCAGACGGTCGCCTGCTAGTTTCGATCTCCCACCGTGGCTCTCACCGCCGACGACAAGCGCGCGCTCGAGGACACCGGTTACCTTCTGGTTCCCGGGCTGGTTGCGCCGGACCGCATCCGCACGGCGCTCGCGGCCATCAATGCGTCGATTGGCCGCAATGGATTGCCGCCGGACGCGCTCCCGCGCATGCAGGCGCAGACCTTCTGCCCCGAGCTGGTGGCCGACGCCGCGATCGTCGATCTGTACCGTGCGACGCCGGTCGCGGCGCTGGCCGCGGCGGCGCTCGGGGTTGGCCGGGTGTGCGAGCCGCGCGAGGCCCAGATCGCCCTGCGCTTTCCCACGCCGGACGCCGAGCGAATCGAGCCCCGGCCGCACATCGACGGCCTGCCGCGGGCGCTGAACGGTGTCGCGGCCGGGACCCTCCATCACTTCACCGCGCTGGCGGCGGTCTTCCTCAGTGATACCGCTCAGCCGTTCGCCGGTAACTTCACGGTCTGGCCCGGCAGCCATCGCGCGATGGCGGCCTATTTTGCCGAGACCGACGCCGCATCGGCGCTCGCCCGACCCGACGCTCCTTTTCCCCCGGTGCCGCTGCCGGAGCCGCCGCGCCAGCTGACCGTCGCCGCCGGCGACGCTCTGCTCGCGCACTACCTGCTCGTGCACGGCGTGTCCGCCAACCTCGGCCCCCACATCCGCTACGCAGTCTTCTTTCGGCTTTTTCACGAAGCGCACGACCCCGGCGCGGCGGCGGGGCTCGCGGATCTCTGGCGCGCGTGGCAAGGACTCGAGTGAGGCCTCGCGCAAGGCCTCAAGTGACGATGTCGCGCACGACCTCGCCCGCGACGTCGGTCAATCGATAGCGCCGGCCCTCGAACGGATACGTCAGCGCGGTGTGGTCGATGCCCAGCTGGTGCAGCAGGGTCGCGTGCAGATCGTGCACGCTCACCGTGCCGCTGGCCGCGTGGTAACCGAGCTCATCGCTGGCGCCGTGCGAAAGCCCCGGCTTGATGCCGCCGCCCGCGAGCCAGACCGAGAAGGCGCGACCATGGTGATCTCGCCCGAGGAACTTCGATCCGTCGCGCGCCTCGATCATCGGCGTGCGCCCGAACTCGCCGCCCCACACCACCAGCGTCGAATCGAGCAGCCCGCGCTGCTCGAGATCGGTCAGCAGCGCCGCGACCGCCTGGTCGGTCTCGGCGCAAAGCGCAGGCAATCGGTGGTGGAGGTCGTCGCTTCGGTTCACGCCGTGATTGTCCCAGCCGCGGTGAAAGAGCTGCACGATCCGGCAGCCACGCTCGACCAGGCGCCGGGCGAGCAGGCAGTGATTGGCGAACGACGCGCGTCCGGGCGTGGTGCCGTACAGCCGATGGATGGCCGCCGGCTCCGTCTCCAGGGCCGCCAGCTCGGGCACCGAGGTCTGCATGCGAAACGCCAGCTCGTAGTTGTGAATGCGCGCCTCAATGTCGCGCTCGCCGGTGTCCTGCAAGCGCAGGCCGTCGAGCGCCTTCAACGTGTCCAGGCTGTCGCGCCGCGCCCGGCGATCGATCCCGGGCGGGTTCGAGAGAAACAGCACCGGATCGCGCCCGGGCCGCAGCTCGACACCCTGATGCACCGCGGGCAGGAAACCGTTGCCCCAGAGCGCCTGGCCGCCGTCGGGATGGCGCTCGCCCGACAGCAACACCACGAACGCGGGCAGCTCGTCGGTGTCGGCGCCCAGGCCGTACGCCAACCAGGCGCCGAAGCTGGGACGTCCGGGGATCTGGTGGCCGCTGGTCATGAGAATCTGCGCCGGCGCGTGGTTGATCTGGGTGGTGGTGACCGCGTGCAGGAACGTCACCTTGTCGACGACGCGCCCGAGGTGCGGCATCAGCGACGACACCATCGCGCCCGACCGGCCCTGCGGCGCGAACGGGAACGGCGAGGCGAGCAAGCGCGGCGTGCCCTTGATGAACGCAAAGCGCTCGCCGCGCGCCACGCTGGGCGGTAGCGGCTGGCCGTCGTGCGCCGCCAGCGCCGGTTTGGGCGTGAACAGGTCCAGCTGCGACGGGCCGCCCGCCATGAAGAGGTAGATCACGTGCCGCGCGCGCGCCGCGGGCCGCCGCGCCGCGAAGAGGTCGCGATCCGCGAGCGACGCGAGCGCCAGCGTGCCGAGGCCGCCCGCGCTCGCCGCCAGCAGGCGGCGGCGCGAGATCATCGCCCGCCTCGGCGCGGCGCGGGCGGGCAGATCTGCGCGCGTGACGCCATCAGCGGTTCGGGCCGCGCGCAAGGAAGATGGTCGACCTCGGCGAACGCAATGGCGCGTCCGCGCAGGCGCGCCCGCACCGCCTCGAAGCCGTCCCAGCGCACAGTGAGCGGACCGCCCGCGCGATCCAGCCGGTCCAGCTGCTGCCCCACGGCGCGTGACGCGCCGGCGCTGGCCACGGTCGCCGCCCCCGCCACCAACGCGAGGTCGAGCGCCAGCACCGCGCCGAACAGCAGCGCGGCGCCGCGCCCGACGCGCGCGAGCCCCGGCGACAGCAGCGCGAGCGCGAGCAGGCCGACCGGCAACAGCCACAGATGGGGCACGTAGCGCGCCCACCACAGCGCCGGATTGCAGAAGGCGATGCCGACCAGCAGCGCGGCCAGCGCCCAGGCTCTCCCGGGCACCACCACGCCCAGCCGGCGGCGCGCGAGGCCGATCGCCGCCGCGCACAGCACGGCCAGTCCATAGAGCGGGCCGAAGCCGCCGATGCGCAGATCGGGGTAGCCGAGCGCGCGCAGCTCGCTGGCGCCGAGCGTGAACGGCCACTTCAAGCTGGGCGCGACGTTGTGCTCGTCGGCGCGGGCAAACAGCGAGATCAGGAACCGCGTCGGGCGCGTGAGCGCGTGGAACCCGGGCGCGAGCTGGATGTTGATGATGTCGACCGCGCCCGGCCCCATCAGCGGGTAGAACGGGTGGCCCTTGCGCAACAGGTTCGTCACGTAGGGATCGAAGCCGAGCGCCAGCGTCGCGAGCGCGAACGCGCCGGCGATCGCGGCGACGAACCACCGGAAGTCGCCGCTGCGATCCGGCGCCGCGCCCCGGCGGCGCGCGTAGAGCACCAGGCCCGCGCCGAGCAGCACGCCATAGACGAGGCCCGTGAACTTGAGGTTGACGATCACGGCGATGCACGCCGCCAGCGCGAGCAACAGCCAGGGATCGGCGCGCCGCCGCCAGTACCAGGCCAGCGCCAGCATCGCCGTCATGAGCGACGCGCCCATGCCGTCGTTGTAGAAGCTGAAGATCTGGGCGAGCGCGACCGGATTGCCCGCGATGAGCACGCTCAGAAACGCCGCGATGCCGACGCGCGCGCCGCGCGCCCGCAGCGCCGCGAACACCAGCAGCGCCGCCGCGGCGAGCGGCAAGAGCTGCAACCCCTTGGTCGCCTCCAGCGAGCCGGTGGCGCGCAGCAGGATCGCCTGAGCGATCCAGGCCGCCTTGGGGTAGTGGTCGATCCAGATGTTGTCGGCGCGCAGCTCGACCGGCAGCGGCGCGTCGCGCAGCGGATTCCAGCCCTCGGCGAGCGCCAGCACGGCTTGCTGGTGATAGACCTGCCCGTCCCAGGAGACGTCGTAGAACGCCGCGCCGAAGAGCAGCGCCGCGGCACTGCACGCGATCAGCAACGCCGCCGCGCACACCATCTCCCGCAGCGCCTGCCGCCGCGTCTCCGCACGCGCGGCCCACGCCGACGCGGCCGCGCCGGCCGCGAGCGCCGGCAGAGACAGCCAGCCGCCGAGCACGCCGCCGCCGGCGAGCCAGACCACGCCGAACGCGAACAGCGCCGCCACGAAGACGAGCAACGACACCGCCAGCCGCACCGCGCGCGCCGCTGGCGCGGCACGCGCCACGTGCAAGACCTGACATGGTCCGGCGCCGCCGGCGCCGCCACCGTCGCTCCCGGCGACCTCTACATCAATGATTGCTGAGGGTTTCATCGAGATTGAGAAGAACGTTGGCCACCAGCGACCAGGCGGCTTCGTCGCCGAGCCGGGCACGCTCCCGTTCGTAGAGCGCCCGCAGCGATTGCAGCTCGCGCGCGCGCGCGCCGCGCGCCGTGCACAGGCGGAACCCGTAGTCGATGCGCTCGGCCGTGCCGGCCGACGGCGCCTCGTCGCGCATGCGCCGCCCCAGCGCGCGCGCCGCCTCCCAGAACGCGGGATCGTTCAGCGTCGCCAGCGCCTGCAACGGCGTGCTGGTGCGCCCGCGGCGCGCGGTGCAGCTCTCACGGCTGGGCGCATCGAACAGCGCCGCGCTCGGGTAGGGAGCGGTCCGCCGCCAGAACGTGTAGAGCGCGCGCCGGAAGCGATCCCGGCCGATGCTGTCGCGCCACTCGCCCTCGCGGCTGTTGGGCGGTGACCAGACGCCCGCCGGCTGCGGCGGAAACACGGGCGGGCCGCCCACGCGCGCGTCGAGCAGACCGCTCGCCGCCAGCGTCACGTCGCGCACCATCTCCGCGTCGAGCCGCCGGTGCGGCGCGTGCGCGAGCAAGCGGTCGTCGGGGTCGCGCTCGGCGACCGCGCGGGCGACGTCTGTCGCCGGCTCCGACGCCTGGCGATACGTGGCTGACATGACGATGAGACGGTGCAGCGCCTTCTGGCGCCAGCCGGCACGCGGAAGCTCCGTCGCCAGCCAGTCGAGCAGCTCGGGATGAGTCGGCGACGCCCCCTGCGATCCGAAATCCTCGCTGGTCTCGACGAGACCGCGGCCGAAGTACTGGGCCCAGATGCGATTCGCGGTCACACGCCCGATCAACGGGTTGCCGTCGCTGGTCAACCAGCGCGCGAGCGTGAGGCGATCGCACGCCGCCGCGGCCGGCTGTTGCGCAAATACCGCCGGAACAGCCGCGGCCACGACCTCGCCCGGGCTGGCAAAGGCGCCGCGCTGGCGCACGCGTGTCAGCACAGCCGGCGCGCCCGCGCCCGGCGCCGCCATCACCAGCGTCGAGACGACACCTAGCTCACGCTCCTGGCGTTCGAGCGCCGCGAGCTGCGCGCGCTCGGTGGCGAGCAGCGGCGTCAGCTGCCTGAATGCCTGCGCCAGCGCATTGCCGTCGGTCTGCGCGCGCGCGGCCTCGGCGGTCGCCACCACGCGCTGCAGGCGGGCCGGCAGCGCCGCGATCGCGCCCGGCGCGTCGACGTCGGTCGCGCTCAGGCGGAACCGCCCGATCACCTCGCCCTGCGCAGCCGCCGCATAGCGCAGGCGTACGCGGATGCGTGTGCCTCCCGCGAAGCCGAACCGCTGCGCGGCGACCAGCACCAGCTGGCGCGGCAAGCGCTGCGCGCCGTCGTAGATCGGGCTCACGCCCCAGCCGCGCGTCACGTTCGGATCGCGCGCATCACCGGCCGGCGCCTGCGCGAGCAGGTTCTCGGCGGCGTAGCGCTCCGGCTCCTCGCGCGGGCGATCGTCGGCGGCGAGGCTCGCGATCGCGATCGCTTGCCACGGCGCCGTCGCGTCGGCGGCCGGCGCGCCCTCGATCTCGACGCCGTTCAGGAAGAACGCGCCGTCGGCGCCACGCCCCGGCCCGCCGCCCGGCAGCCGCGAGTCGGGGAGCGCCTCCAGGCGGACAGCGGTCAGGCGCGAGAGCGCGGTCGCGCCGACGATCGTCTCGACGTCGCCCCGAGAGGCGGTGTCGTGCTCGTGTGCCGCGCTCGCCGCCCCGGCGGCGATGAAGACCCCACCGTCGGGCAGCGCGACCAGTGGCGCGCCCGCGGTCGACGCGACCGAAAGCATCGCCAGCGTCGAGAAACGCGCCGGCAGCGCCAGCAGCTCGCGCTCCCAGCGGCGCTGCGCCTCGCCCAGCGCCGGCGTCCAGGTCGCCAGCGCCCGCTCGAGCGGCGCGCGCGCGGCGCGGATCTCATCGAGCCGCCGCGCTTGCGCCGCCGTCGGCAGCGGCAGCGTCTCCTCGCGCGCGCCGTCGAAGAACGCCAGCAAGCTGTAGAAATCGCGCTGCGAAAACGGATCGTGCTTGTGGTCGTGGCAGCGCGCGCAGCCGAGCGTGCTGCCCAGCCACACCGTCGCCGTCGTCGCCGCGCGATCGCACATCCGTTCGAAGCGCGCCTCTTCCGGGTCGACGCCACCTTCCTCGTTGAACATCGTGTTGCGGTGAAAACCGGTGGCGATCCTTTGCGCGACGCTCGCGCCCGGCAGCAGATCGCCCGCGATCTGCTCCAGCGTGAAGCGATCGAACGGCATGTCGGCGTTCAGCGCGTCGACAACCCAGTCCCGGTACGTCCACATCGATCGCGGCGCATCCTTTTCGTAGCCGTTGCTGTCGGCGTAGCGAGCGACGTCGAGCCAGGGAACCGCCCAGCGTTCGCCAAAGTGAGGCGACGCCAGCAACCGGTCGACCACGCGCTGGTAGGCGGCGTCGGCCGCCGCCGCGTCGCCGGCGGCGCGCTCTCGCTCGGCGAGAAAGGCGTCGACCTCGGCCGGCGACGGCGGCAAACCGGTGAGGTCGAGCGTGACGCGGCGGAGCAGCGTCGCCGGGTCAGCCTCGGGCGCCGGCGCCAGCTCGGCCTGCTCCAGGCGCGCGAGCACGAATCGATCGATCTCGTTGCGCGCCCAGGTCGTGTCGCGTACCGCCGGTGACGGCGGGCGCACCGGGGCACGATAGGCCCAATGTGTGGCGATGGTCGCGGATGACGCCGCCGCGGGCGCGGGCAAGCCGGCCGCGCCGTCGTCGATCCAGCGGCGAATCAGGTCAATCTCGCGCGCCGGCAAGGGCGGACGTCCCGCCGGCATGCGCTCGTCGCCGCCCTGTCCGAGAAGCCGATGAACGAGCTGGCTGTCGGCGCTCTTGCCGCGGACGACCGCGGTCGCGAGCCGCGCCGGCTGATCCAGGCGCAGCCCCCCTCGCGGCTTTTCACCCGCGTGACAGTCGGCGCAGGCGCGCGCGACGATCGGTGCCACGTCGTGCGCGTAATCGAGCGGCGCGCGCCTGCCTCGCACCTGGGAACCGAGCACAGCGACGGTCGCGGCCAGCGCGACCGCGACCACCGTCCCGACCTTTCGCACGCGCCAATCGTGAAGCGGCGCGCCCGCATCGATCGCGTCGATTCGGTGCCAATGTCATGACGGAGCTGTCACGAGCCCGCGCCGAGCGCTGCCGGGCGCCCTGTCTTCGTGATCGGCCTCGTCCTCGTCGCCGTCGCCGTCCCGGGGGGGGCGCGAGGCTAGAACAAGGTTCCTTGACCCGGCCCGGTGCCCCGCGTGGGCGGCGGCAAGCCCAGGTGCTCGTAAGCACGGCGCGTGACCTGGCGGCCGCGCGGCGTGCGCAGCAGGAAACCCTCCTGGATCAAGTACGGCTCGT
Organism: uncultured Myxococcales bacterium; assembly: GCA_964571275.1. GTDB lineage: Bacteria > Myxococcota_A > Polyangia > Fen-1088 > Fen-1088 > DASRQZ01. The sequence continues at coordinate 23,244 of CAZNCQ010000028.1, read as the reverse complement.
AGACGTACTCCAGCGTGTCGCGGTCCTCGGCCAGCGACGCCGCCATCGATTCGATGCCGACCGGGCCGCCGTCGAAGCGCTTGATGATCGTGGTCAGGATCTTGCGGTCGCCTGCGTCCAGGCCCAGGTGATCGACCTCGAGGCGGCCGAGCGCGTAGGCCGCCGCGTCCAGCGTGACGCGGCCGTCGCCGCGGACCTCGGCGAAGTCGCGCACGCGCCTGAGCAGACGGTTGGCCACGCGCGGCGTGCCGCGCGACCGGCGGCCGATCTCCTCGGCACCCTCGGGATCGATCGCAATGCCGAGCAGACGCGCGGACCGCCGCACGATTGTCGTCAGCTCGGCCGCAGAATAGAAGTCGAACGGCTCGACGATGCCGAAGCGCGACAGCAGCGGCGAGGTTAGTTGCCCCGTGCGCGTCGTCGCGCCGACCAGGGTGAAGCGTTCGATCGGCAGCGGGATCGCGCGCGCGCCCGCACCGACGCCGGTCACGAGCTCGATGCGAAAGTCCTCCATCGCCGGGTACAGGCTCTCCTCGACGACCGGTTGCAAGCGGTGGATCTCGTCGATGAACAGGATGTCGCCGCGGCCGAGCGACGTGAGGATCCCCACGAGATCGCCTTTCCGCTCCAGCGCCGGCCCCGACGTCACGCGCACTTCGGTCCCCATCTCGTGACCGAGCAGATACGCGAGCGTGGTCTTGCCCAACCCGGGCGGCCCCGACAAGAGCACGTGGTCGAGCGAGTCGCCGCGCTGGCGCGCCGCCTGGACGTAGACCGCCAGGTTCTCGGCGACCTTGCGCTGGCCCACGAACTCGCTGAACGTGCGCGGGCGCAGCGCCGCGTCGTCGTCGGCCGGCGCCTCGTCGCGGTGCGCGTCGCCCGACACCACGCGCGCGCCGGTGCCTGGGTCGGCGGTCGGTTCCGCTCCATCGTCGTGGCGTTTGCGCGACATCGCTATCGCCTCCGCAGCGCCGCCAGCGCCTGCTTGACCAGATCGCCGGTCGGGCGCGCGCCGTCCATGTCGTCGAGCAAGGCCTCGAACTCGCTGGGACGGAATCCGAGCCCGACGAGCGCGCCGTAGACGTCGCCGAGCGGCCCCGTCGGACCGGCCGCTCGCGGGGCCGGCGCCGGCACCGGACCGCCGCGTCCTGACGGCAGCGTGGTGATCTTCTCGCGCAGCTCGACGGTGAGCCGCTCGGCGATCTTGCGGCCCACGCCCTTGATCTGCGTCAGGCGTGCCACGTCGCCGCCCGCGATGGCGCGTACCAGCTCGCCCGCCGGCAGACCGGCCAGGATCGCCAGCGCGACGCGTGGACCAACGCCCTGGACGTCGATCAGTGTCTGGAAAAGGAGGCGCTCGTCGGCATCGACGAAGCCGTAGAGCCGCAACGGCTCGTCCTTGATGAAGTGCGAGTGCACGTGCAACCGCAGCTCGGCGCCGACGGGCGGCAAGGCGCCCAGCGTCGCGCTGCTGATCCAGACCTGGTAACCGACGCCGGCCACGTCGACGACGATGGTATCGCCGCCGTTCTCGATCAGCTGGCCGCGCAGGTGAGCGATCACCGCGCCACCTTCCGCGGCAGGTCGGCCGCAACGGCCTCGACGGGTGCGCCGCCGTCACTCCCAGCACGCGCCCCTGCCGGCGGCCGCGCGGCGCTGCGCGCATGACAGATCGCGATCGCGAGGGCGTCGGCGGCGTCGACCGCGGGCGGGCGGCGCATCGCCAGCAACGCGCGCACCAGGTAACCGATCTGCTCCTTGGTCGCGCGCCCGTGCCCGACGACCGCCTGCTTCACGGTTGCCGGCGGATAGCCGTGAACCAACAGCCCCTGTTCGGCGGCGATGAACAACGCCACGCCGCGCGCCTCGCCCAGCGCCAGCGTCGCCTGCACGTTCTTGCCGTAGAACGCTTCTTCCATCGCCACCGCATCGGGACGAAGCTCGGCCAGTAGCTCGCGTAACCCGCGACCGATCTCGCACAGCCGCTCCGGGCGCGGGGCGCGCGCCGACGCCGTGAGCACGCCGCACTCGACGTAAGCGACCCGCGCGGCTCCATCACACTCGACCACGCCGTACCCCATCCGCAGCGTACCGGGGTCGATGCCGAGAATCCGCCAGGGACGTGCTTGAGCCCGCGTCGCAGCGGGCGCCCGCGCCGAACGCGACGTGCGCGGTCCGCGGTCGGCGCTAACCGACACTCTCCAGGACCGACTCGTCGACGTCCATGTTCGAGTAGACGTTTTGAACGTCGTCGTGGTCTTCCAGCATATTCACCAGCTTCACCGCGCCCTCGGCGTCCTTGCCGGTCAGACGCACAACGTTCTGCGGAACCATGGTGACCTCGGCCGAGACCGGCTCGGGCAGCTTGGTGTTGTCCGCGCCGCCGGTCTTGGCGGCCTTGAGCCCCTCGCGAATGCGCTCGAACTCCTTCGGCTCGGTCACGACGATCAGCGCTTCGCCCTCGCCGCGGATGTCCTCGGCGCCGAGCTCGATCGCCTGGTCGGTCAGCACGTTCTCGTCCACCGCGCTCTTCTCGAAGACGATCATCCCCTGCTTCTTGAACATCCAGCCGACCGATCCCAGGGCGCCCAGGTTGCCATGACCGCGCTGGATCAGGTTGCGGATCTCGCTCGCGGTCCGGTTGCGGTTGTCGGTCATGATCTCGACCAGGATCGCGGTGCCGCCCGGGCCGAAGACCTCGTAGTTGAACTCCTCGTAGGTGATCCCCTCGAGGTCGCCGGTGCCCTTCTTGATCGAGCGCTCGATCGTGTCGTTGGGCATGTTGACCGCGCGCCCCTTGTCGACCGCCGCGCGCAACCGCGGGTTGCCGTTGATGTCGGCGCCGCCAAGCCGGGCGGAGATCGTGATCTCCTTGATGACCTTGGTCCAGACCTTGGACCTCTTGGAGTCCGAAGCCTCCTTCTTGTGCTTGATCTTGGACCAGCGATTGTGGCCTGACATGACGTGGCTCTTACCATACCACCGCCCGGATTTCGGAGGCACAATCTCACGGCGTTCCCCACCCCGGCGTGGGCACCCGCGGCGGCTTCGTCCAGGCCGTCGGGTGATCGCAGGACCCGTCGACCAGCCGGTGAGCGCTCTTGCCTGCGGCGCTCGCAGCCGAGACGTCGACCCAGCCGCCGTAGATCGAGATCACCGCCTCGGTCCCGGTCCCCGGCATGCGCAGCCGGACGACCTCGCCGCTGTTCGACAGACCGTCGGCGCCGAGGCGCGTGTCGACCGGGACCATCAACGTGCCGGGCCGCGGCGGCACGTCGCGCGGGCTGCCCGGATCGAACGTCGAGGGCACGACCAGCGCATAGGCCCCCGCCGCCAGCACGGCTTCGGGCAACACGTCGGCGCCTTTCGAGTCCTCGAGCCGCAGCCCGCCCAGTGAGAGATCACCGTCGCCGAGGTTGCGCAGCTCGACGAACTCCTGCCCCGGCTCGGGCCCGGCCGGGTTGGCGAGCACCTCGGTGATCGCCAGCGCCGGCGTCGCTGGTGGCAGATCAATCGTGCCTGCGCTGGCCTCCGCTTGATTGCCGGCGCGATCGGTCACGCGCAAGAGGATCTCTGCCGGCGTGTCCGGGGGCAACCCGGTGAACGGCACCGCCAGATCGAACGTGGTCTGCCCGGTCCCCGCCTCGGTGACCAGCTCATCGCCGCCGTCGGTGCGCACGACGACCTCTGCCGTGGCCGGCTCGTCGGTCGAGAAGCGAACGCCGGCGCACGGCCCGGCCAGCGACACCGAGAAGTCGACCACCTGCGGCGGCATGTCGTCGGCCGCCGCCGCGCTGTCGAACGCGCCGATCACGCCGGTCGCCGCCGGCGTTCCGTCCTCGGCGGTCGCCCCCGGCAAGACCTCGAAGACGTAGCTCGCACTCGGCGCCAGCGTCGCGCTCAGCGACACGCGATAGCAGCTGCCGGCGAGCGCGCCGGTGCACGCGACCGCCGCGACGTCGCCGAGCGCCACGTCAGCCGCGCCGCTGCCGTCGTCGGACGGACGCAGCCGAAACGTGGGGCCGCCGAGCCTGATCGGCGCGGGCAAGCGCGCGACGATCGCCGCCAGGTTGCTGGGCACGTCGGTCGTGCCGGCCGGCGGGTCGACCAGCGCGCCTGCCGCCGTCCCGCCCGACGGATCGTCGCCGCCGGTGGCCGCCTCGCCAAAGAGATCGGTCCGCGGCGCGCATCCCATGGTCAGCAGGAACCAGGCGGCGAGCGCGAGCAGCACGCCGACGAGCACGACCTCGCCCGGACGGAAACGGAGATGGCGCATGTCCGCTTATCGGCGGCGCCCGGGCGATGTTTCGCGCGCGCCGAAAGAAACGCGGTAAAAACCGGGCGCATGAATCGCCCGCACGAGCCGCCTGCTCCGTCCGACCCGAACGTCGACTTGGACGTCGACTTGCGCGTCGACTTGCGCGTCGACTTGCGCGTCGACTTGCGCGTCGACTTGCGCGTCGACTTGATCTTGGCGTCCGCCTCACCGCGGCGGCGCGAGCTGCTCGAGCGGCTGGGGCTGAAGCTGAAGGTGGCGCCGGTCGATCTCGACGAGAGCCCGCTTCCCGGCGAGAAGGCGGCCGACTGCGTGCGCCGGCTCGCGGCGGCGAAGTGCGACGCCGCGGTCGCCGCGCTGGCCCCGAGTGGTGCGACGCTGACGGTGCTCGGCGCCGACACCATCGTGATCATCGACGGCGACATCCTGGGCAAGCCACGCGACGAGGCCGATGCGCGCGCGATGCTGGGCCGCCTGGCGGGCCGGCGGCACGAGGTCACCACCGCGTACCGCATCTGGCGCGGCCGCCTGGGCGCGGGCGGCGACGCGCGCGTGATCGATCGCGCGGTCACGACGCAGGTGTCGTTCCGCCTGTTGCAGCCGGCGGAGATCGACGCCTACGCCGCGTGTGGCGAGTGGCAAGGCAAGGCCGGCGGCTACGCCGTGCAGGGGATCGCGGCGGCCTTCACCAGCGAGCTGCGCGGCTCGCACACCAACGTGATCGGCCTGCCGCTGGCCGAGGTCGTCGCCGATCTGCACGCCGCCGGCGGCCTCGCCGGCTATCCGCCCGCGGCGTTCGGCGTTTCGGCCAACGCCGGTCACGGAGGGCCGTGAGCCGCACCGACGAGATCGCCGCGCGTCTGCGCGACGTGCGCACGCGCATCTCCGCCGCGGCGACCGCCGCCGGGCGCGCGCCGGGCGATGTCGCGCTGATCGCGGTCAGCAAGAAGATGCCGCCCACCGACGTGGTGGCGGCGCTGGCCGCGGGCCAGCTGGACTTCGGCGAGAACTACGCTCAGGAGCTGCGCGACAAGCGCACGGCGATCGACACGGTGGCCGCGGCCGGCTCGGCCGTCGCCGCCGCGCGCTGGCACTTCATCGGGCCGCTGCAAGCGAACAAGGTCAAGTACGTCGCCGGCAAGGTCGCGCTGCTGCACACCATCGATTCGATCGCGTTGCTCGACGAGGTCGCGCGGCGCACGCCGGCCGGCGCGCCGCAAGCGTGCCTCGTGCAAGTCAACGTCGCCGGCGAGGAGCGCAAGCACGGCGTCGCGCTCGCCGAGCTGCCCGCGCTGCTCGACCGCTTCGGCGCGCACGCGCAAGTGCGCTGCGCCGGCTTGATGTTGATCCCGCCGCTCGGCGAGGAAGCGGAGGCCTCGCGCCCGCACTTCGCGGCGCTGCGCGCGCTGCGCGACGCGGTTCGCGCGAAGCCGCGGCCCAACGTCGATCTCGTTCACTTGTCGATGGGGATGAGCCACGACCTCGAGGTGGCGATCGCGGAGGGCGCGACGCTGGTGCGCGTGGGGACGGCGATTTTTGGGGAGCGGCCGTCTACATGATCAGCTTGTAGGCGGTCACCTCCATCGCCGAGATCGGAACCTGGCGCCGCTCGTAGCGATCCAGGGAGGCGCTGTCGGCGATGCGCGCGTGGGCGGCGTCCGACAAGAAGACCTCGCCGCTGCCGGCGATGTCCTCGCCCAGCTTGGACGCGATGTTCATTTCGTTGCCGTACATGTCGTCGGCGCCGATCATGAGCAGCTCGCCGTACCCGATGCCGAGGCTGGCATGCAGGTCCCAATCGTCGGGCAGAAAGACGTTCGCGGCGTCGAGGCGCTTCTGGATCTCGATCGCCGTTGCGACCGCGGGCGCCACGTCCGGGAAGACCGCGAAGACGTTGTCGGCCTCGGTCTTCACCAGCGTGCCGCCGTGCGCGTCGATGATCGGCAGCACGACGCCGTGCAGGCGGTGGATCATCGCCAGGAAGTGAATGATCCCGTGGCGCGCCGTCAGCCGCGAGAAGCCGCACATGTCCAGCACCATCACGGCGTGCGTCTCGGCGAACGAGTCGTGGATCTCGCGATCGATCTCGACCAGCCGCTCCGGGTGCTCGTTGCGCAGCGCCAGCAGGCGCCCGAGCGCGCGTCGCGGGTGTGGCGCCGGCTCCGGGCGCGCGCGACGCGGTTTCGTCGCGGCCGCGCGCGGCCTGCGCGCCGGAGCACGCTTCCGCCGGGACGTCGCGCTGGTCGCCAGCTTCGTCTTGGCCTTCGCGTTCGTCCTGGCCTTCGCGTTCTTCTTTTTTCGCTTCGCAGCCATCGCGCCGTCAGCGCCCGCCGCACGAGGTGCGAAAATCCTGCATCGCCGGCCCGCCGAGGTTGTTCAAGTTGACGACATCGGGCGAAAAACCACAACCGCCCGCGGTCGGTCGGACGGCGTACGAACCGTACGCGAGCCCGGCGAATTCGTAGGACCCGTTGCCGTCGGTGATGGCGCGCCCCTCCGACGTGCCGGCGAGCACGACCGGGATCCCGGGCACCGGCGCGCCGCGGCCGTCGACGACGCGCCCGCGGATCGAGATCGGCCCTCGCGGTCCCCCGGGGGGAACGTTCTCTTCGTCGACGGAGCGCCACCCGCCTGGATGCCACGCGTGGCGGTCGCCGTCGCGATCCCAGTGGCCGGACTCCCAGTGATGACCGCGCCGCTCTGTCTCCCAGTGTCCCTCGACCCACACATAGCGCCCGTCGCGCCACTCGTGCGCCGGCGGAATCCAGACGAACCCCGGACGGGGCCGCGGCGGCGGCGGGGCGGCTTGCGGCGGCGGCGGCGGCGCCGGGGGCGTCGCAATGACCAGGGCTGGCGGCGCCGCGTAGGCGGGACCGCCGACCCACTCCCCGCGCACCCAGACGTAGCGATCGCCGCGCCAGTCCCAGTGGCCGCCGTGCCAGCGATGGCCGGGATGCTCTTTCTCCCAGTGACCGCCGGCCCACGCGTAGCGGCCGTCGCGCCACTCGTAGTTGCCCTCGATCCAGGCGAAGCCGGGACGCGGGGATACGCGCTCGACGGGCGGCGGAGGCGGCGAACCCCGCAAACCGGGCCCAGCCTGGGCGAGGATCAAAGGGACCAGCATCGATGCAATCAGCGAAATCGTGATCGGCATCGCGCTATCGTGGACTAGAAGGCCCGACGAGGATAGTCCCGATCGCGTGGCCAGTTGCGCTGATTGCGCTAATTGCGATCAATCGCGCCGATCCAGAAGTGCACGGCGTTCTGGCTGGCGGACGCAATGATCAGGGGAAACAACCCCGAGGCGACCTGGTTGGGCACGACGGTCAGGCGCACGTTCTGTCCGGTCTGGCCCACCAGCGACATCGGCGGGGGCAGCGACGTGCTGTCGGAGTGGAATTCGAGCGCGCCGACCACCCACGACGGCACACCGTTGTTCTCGCTGTGCAGGCTGACCGAGACGTTCGCTGTCGCGCCGAGGGTTGCCGTCAGCGCCGGCACCAAGAATGTCTTGCCGTCACGAGAGACCGAAACCTGGCTCGGTAGCGACGGTACGGCGATGAAGAAGAGCTCTCCGGGCGGGACCGGCACGCACGGGCTCGTCCCGGCGTTCGCAGCCGCGTTCGACCAGATCCGTTGCACCGGGTACCCGATGTCGGCGGGCGTGATCAGATCCGGCGTCTCGTTTTCGCACAGGTCGGCGACCTCGCCACCGTTGATCGCGACGCTCCAGATCGCGTGGCGCTCGTCGACGTCGAAGTAAGCCGGCTGCGTGTTCGTGAGCGGATCGGTTGCCGATTCGATGATCTCGTGGCTGATGGTCGGCGTCAGTACGTTCACGCCGGTCAGCGTGGAGTCGCCCGCGAACGTCGGGCACGACGGCAGCACGATCCCGGGCACATTGGTGCCGTTGAGCGAGAACTCGGTGTGAAACCCGCTGGGCGCGCTGTCGCCGCACATCACCTGACCCTGGGCGGTGATCGTGGTCGAGGAGGGAAACAGCAATAGATAGATCGTGTCTCCGCTGGGTGTGCCCAGCGCTGCGCCGTCGGCGGCGAAGACCTGGGCCAGCAACCCGGCCATGCTGGTGTCGGTCTGCGACGCGCCGGAGCTGACGCTGCTCACGTGGCTGGGCAGGATCGTGAGCGCGCCGACGCCGTACTCGGACACCACCGCCGGCCAGTAGGTGCTGCCCGGGAGCTTCGAGAGGAATGTGTCCACGTCGGTCTGGAAGGCGAACCCCGGAAAGTAGATCGGCTGCACGCGCGGCGCCGACAGCACCGGCCCGCCGGAGTTGACCACCTCCGGCAGGTCGAACGGCGACGTGCCGCTCGACGGGGGGGCGCCGCCACCGCCGCCACACGCGGGGCCGCAGACGAGGACAAAGGCGCACGCGCCGAGCGCGCGGAATCGCGAGATCGGCGACGGGGGGCTCACCACCGTCATGATTAGTCGAGTCGGCGAGTTACGCAACCACGATGACAACGGTTTTCAATTTCGTGACGACTATCGCCCCGCGGGCGTCGGGCCCCGAGAGCGTTCAGGGGAAGCGGCCGCTCGCCGCCAGAAGATCGAGACGCGACTGGCGCGCCAGATCCTCGGACTGCGCGGCGGCGGTGTCGGCGGCCAGCGACTCGCGCGAGGCGTCGATGACCTCGAGGTTCGACGTCGCGCCCGCCTTGTAGGCGATATTGGCCAGGTCCAACGCCCGGCGCGCGAGATCCGCGGCCGCGCGCGCCGCCACCAGCGCCTTGTCGGCGTGCACCATGCCGTCGAACGCCGCGCGCACGTCGGACTGCGCCTGGCGCAGCGCCAGGTCCAGGTTGGCGCGCGATTCGACGACCAGCGCGTCGCGCTCGCGCGCGATGCCGGTGCGCAGTCCGCCGTCATAGAGCGGCAGCGTCAGGATCAGCGACGCCTGCCAGCCGGCGGTCTGTGGAATCACTCCGTGCTGATAGAAAGGTTCGCCGACCGCCGAAAGGATCGGCGCGTAGTAGACCCAGTCGTCCTTGACCGTACGTTCGCCCGCGGCCAGGCGTGCCTGCAGCGCCTTGAGGTCGGTGCGCTGGGTGCGCGCGTCGTCCAGCGCCGCTTCGAGGCTGCGCGGCTGGCCCAGCGTCACGCTGTCGACGGTGTCGACCGGACCGTCGGCGTTGATGAGCACGCCCAGCGCTTCCTTGGCGTGGACCAGCGCGGAGTAGGCGCCCTCCACGGCGACCTCGTTGGTGCGCAGCTCTTCCTCGGCGCGCACCTCGTCGATGCTGCGGCCCACGCCGCCCGCGAAGCGCGTGTGCGCGTAGTCGTAGTGCGCCTGCGCGGTGTTGCGCGCGTTTTCGTCGGCCGTGATGACCCGGTGTTGCGCGACCACCGCCAGGTAGGCGCGCGCGGTCGCCACCGCGAGCTGGCGGCGCACGTCGATCGCGCTGACCTCCGCGATGTGGCGATTGTCGGCCGCGTGCCAGCCGTTGGCCCAGGCGACCGGTGCGATCAACGGCACCGTCAGCTGCAAGTTCGCGACGACCTGGTTCTCGTAGGCGATGACCGTGCCGCCGTTGTGTCGATCGCTGTCGAGGCGCGTATACGACCCCACGCCGATCAGCGACGGGAACCAGGCCGCGCGCGCCTGGCGCAGCAGCGCGTCGGCGCGGTCGATCTCGGCAAGCGCGACGGTCACCGTCGGGTTGCGGTCGAGCGCGCGCGCCACAGCCTCGTCCAGCGTCACCCGCGCCGGCGTATCGGCGCGCGCCGGCGCGCCGACCGCGGCGGCCGCGGTCACGACCAGAAGCCCGACCGAGACCGCGGCCCCGCGCGCGTGTGAAACTCGTGAAAAAACCGGCGCGACCGACGACAAACCCATCGGCCGGTCTATACCGGAAACTCCCCGGTGCTGCCAATGGCCTTCCGTCGAGCGCAGATCGGCCGGCGGTTTGAAGACGCGCGCCAGCCTGGTAGATTGCCCGGGGCCGTGCGCGTCGATTCTTCCGATCTCTCGTCCGCTCCGCGGGGCGCGCCCGTCACCTTCGATTTCGAAGGGCGCACGCTGCGCGCATTCGACGGCCAGCCGGTCGCGGTCGCGCTTCACGCGGCCGGCGTCAAGGTGCTGGGGCGCTCGTCGAAGTACCACCGCCCGCGCGGGTTCTTCTGCCTCGACGGCCACTGCGCCTCTTGTTACCTGCGCATCGACGGCCGCCCGAACCGGCGCGCCTGCATGACACCGGTGCGCGAGGGCCTGCGCTGCGAGCGGCAGAACGCGTTTCCCAGCGCCGACGTCGATCTCTTGCGCGCCGCCGACTGGTTGTTCCCCGAGGGCATGGACCACCACACGCTGATGACCGAGACCCGGGTCGGCAATGCGCTGTTCTTGAAGCTGGTGCGCCAGATGGGCGGCTCGGGGATGTTGCCCGACGCTCCGGCGGTGATCACCGGCGACGCACCCGAAATCGAGCGCGTCGACGTGTGCATCGTCGGGGGCGGACCGGCGGGCCTCGCGGCGGCGCGCGCAGCCGCCGAGGCGGCCCCGCACGCGCAGGTGCAGCTGTTCGACGAGCAGGCGGCGTTCGGCGGCTCGCTGCTCGCGGCGCCGGGCGGCAGCGCGCGCGCGGCGGAGATGGCGGAGGCCGCCCGACGCGCCGGCGCGCACCTCGACTGCGACGCCACCGCGATCGCGTTCTTTCCCGAGGACGGCGACGGCCCGGGAGCTCATGCGGGGCTGCTCGCCGTGGTGACACCGACGGGACTGCGGCGAGTCGTCGCGCGCCGGTACCTCTACGCCACCGGCGCCTACGATCAAAATCTGTCATTCGCCGACAACGACCGACCCGGCATCGTGTCGGCGCGCGCCTGCGGGCGGCTCGCGTTCCATCACGGCGTGCGCCCGGTGCCGCCGGGCCGGCGCGTGCTGGTGCTGGCGTCGACGGCGGCGACCGGCGCGGCGGCGCTCGCGAGCGCGCTCGGCTCCGCCGGCATCGAAACCGAGCTGGTCGAGGTCGACGAGCCTGGCGCGGTCGACGCGGGTGCCGCTCGAGACCGCGCGCGCGTGGTCGGCGCGCGCGGCACGCACGCCGTTCGCGCGATCGAGGTCGAGCGCAGCGGCGGCGCGCGCGAAACGAAGTTGCTGCCGGCCGACCTGGTCGCGGTCGCGACCCTGCCGGCGCCGGCGTCGGAGCTGGCGCGCCAGCACGGCGCCGAGGTGGCCTTCGATCCGGCGCGCGGCGGCTTTGCCGTCGTCATCGATACGCGCTTCCGCACGCGCGCGCCCGAGGTCCATGCCTGCGGCGACGTCACCGGGTTCGCCGGCGTCGAGGCGGCGGCGCGCGCCGGCGAGGCGGCGGGACGGGCGATCGCCACGGATCTCGGCGCCGAGGCGGCATCGTGAGCGCGCGCGGCTGCACGGGCTCGATCGCCGCCGCGATCGCCGTCGCGATAGGGGCCGGCTGTGCCGCGCCGGCCCCGCCGACGCCGGAGACGCCGCCGCCCGCGACGGCGCGCCTCGCCGACGCCGCGGTGGTCGAGCCGCCGACGTTCGTGCCCACCCCGGTCCCCGCGACGTCCGACGCCCGCGACGACGCGCGCCGGGCCCGGCGGCGCGAGATCCTCGATGCCGCCTGGAAGCTGGTGCGCGACAAGCACTACGACAAGACGCTCGGCGGCCTCGACTGGAACGCGGTGCGCGCCCGCTACGAGCCGCTGGCGCTGGCGGCTCCCGGCGACGCCGCCTTCTACCGCGCGCTGAACCAGATGATCGGCGAGCTCGGCCAGTCGCACATGATGATCACCGGCCCGGGCGCGGAGGACGACACGGAAGAGCCCGGCGACGCGTCGGCCGGTCCCGGCGGCGCGGCCGATCCCGGCGTCACCATCCGCGTGATCGAGAACCGACCCACGATCACGCGCGTGCGCGCCGGCTCGCCCGCGGATCGCGCTGGCTTGCTGCCCGGCTTCATCGTGACCCACATCGGCGGGCGCGAGCTGCGCGTGCAGTCGCCGTCGCAGCGGCCGCTGCGCCCCGTCGAGGAACGGTTCGCGGTCCGCCGGCGCGCGCAGCACCGGCTGATGGGTCCGGCCGGCACCAAGGTCTCGCTGCGCTACCTCGACAACGGCGATCGCCCGCGCGAGGTCTTGCTCGAGCGCGAGCAACCCGAAGCAGCGCCGGTCGAGCTCGGCCACCTGCCGCCGCTCTATCCCGAGGTGCGCGCCGAGCAACACGGCGACGTCGGCATCCTGGCGTTCAACATCTTCCTGCTGCAGCCGGTGATGGAAGAGGTCAAGCGCGCGATGGACGGCTTCCGCGCGCGCCATGCGACGGCGCTGATCATCGACGTGCGCGGCAATCCCGGGGGCCAGGGCGCGATGACGATCCCGATTGCCGCGCAGCTGGTCAGCGAGCCGCTGACGCTGGGCACGCTGCAATTCCGCGACTTCAACCAGGTGCTGACCGCGCGCCCCGACATGCGCGTGGTGCCATTCACCGGACCGGTAGCGATCCTCACCGACGAGGGCACGGCGTCCGCGTCGGAGATGCTGGCCGCCGGGCTGCAGGAGGCGAAGCGAGCGATCGTCGTCGGCGACGTCACCCTGGGCGCGGTGCTGCCGTCGGTGATCGAGGCCCTGCCGGGCGGGGCGGTCATGCAGTACGTGGTCGCGGACTTCAAGACCCCCAAGGGCGTGCTGCTCGAGGGGCGGGGCGTCCAGCCCGACCGCCGCGTCGTCGAGACGCGCGCGGGGCTGCAGACCGGACGCGATCCGGTGCTGGACGCGGCGCTGGTCGCGCTCAAGGCGCTGCGCAGGAAGTAGCGCTGCCGGCCAACAACACGTCCACGACTACGTTTACGTCTACGTTCACGTCCACGGGGATCAGGGGCAGGTCGGGTCGACGAGGAAGGTCCGCCCGGACAGGATCAGGCTGCAGCGGGTCTGGCACATGTTGTTGCTGTTGCAGCGGCGGGTGGTCGGCATCGCAGTGGCGGCCTGCGGCGGGCAGGTGTCGGGCAAAACCCAGCAGCGGCCCGCCGGGTTGTTGAGGTTGCAGCCGGCGGTGTTCGCCTGCTCGAGGTTGCACATCGCGGGCGTGGGGCAATTCGGGTTGCTGACGTTGCAGGCGACGCCCGCTGGGCAGGCGCCGGTCACGCGCACGGCGGCGCCGTTGGCAGCCGCGATCGACGTGTTCCAGTAGGTCAGGCGATCGCAACCGCAAACCGGCGTCTCGTCGGTGCTCGCGGGTGCGGCCGTGCAGACACCGCTCACACAGTTCGCCGACAGACAGTAGAAACCGTCGGGGCAATTGTTGTTCGCCACGGTGCAGGGCATGCCGACGACCCCGTCCGGCGGACCGGAGTCGACCACGGTGATGCGATCGACCGGCACGTCGGGTGCCGCGGGCACATCCACGACGACCGGCGCGTCGATCGGCGGCGGTGAACCGGTATCGAGATTCCCGACGGACGAGTCGACCTGACCGCGCTGAGGTGGCGGGGGCGTGCTGGCGTCCGGATCCGCTGCGCCGACCACGCGTCCACCACAACCGCTGGCGAGCAGTCCCAAGGCCAGTCCAAAGACGAGCCAATCCAGTCTTCGCATGTTCATGTCCTCCGAGCGATGCGCCGATCGGCGGGCCAGATACCGACGCTGTCCCGTCGACGTTACAACACTCAGAGGGGTGACCGTCCATAGGGATCGAAGCGCTGCCGCGATTGACGCGCGAGGTTCAGGGCCGCGATCTCCTCTTTCGGGTATGCGTCCGGGCTCCCTTCGCCGAGGCGCTCGCGGATGAAGAGCACGATTTCCCTTCGCGCGCGCGCGCCTGTCGCGGCGCCCTCGACCTCACCCTCGTCAGATTCCTGACACTCGTCCCATAGTTGGAAAATGATCTGCCGCCGCTCCTTCGCGGCGCGCGTGGCGTCGTTCCAGATATTTCGCAGCTGCCGGGGAAGAGCGAACACCTCCGCCTCGCGCCGCGCGGTCCTGTCACGGACCGCCAGCGTCAGCCGCTGCTCGCGCGTTTCGTCGAGCATCTTCATGCGCTTGGCGCGATAGGGGTCCTGCCCGGCCGCGCGCATGATCGAGTCGGTCACATCGAAGGTCCCCTTCACGATGGCGACGGTTCCGTCACGATCCGCGGCGTGGGCCTTGGGATCCTTCAACCAATCCTTGAGCACGGTCCCCGGGCTCGTGAGATCGCTGCCCACGGTCACAGGGGCCTTGTTGCGAATGTGAATCGTGCCGTCGCCGGCGATCGTCGCGTGAAGAGTGGAGGTATCGAGCGCGCCCGTGGGGGCGGAAACGGCGGGCGGAGAGGAGAGCGCGGCGAGGGAGTTGGGAGTGAGGTTGAGATCGATCGGAGCGTGGGTGGGGGCGGCCACGGCCACGGGGGCGGCCACGGCCACGGGCGCGTTCACGTTCACGTGCACGTCAACGGCGACGGGCTCGTCCACGTTCACGCGGTCGTGTTCGGCCCCGTGAGCGTGGCCGCGCACGTGCACGTGAACGCCCGCGTGCTCGTGGCCGTGGCCGTGCTCGTTCACGTACTCCGCCTTGACCACCGGCCTGTTTTCTATCCCGCTCGAGCGTGCCGGTGGCTCGAGCACCGCGAGCTCGACCAGGTCGGCCATTGGTTTTGGCGCGACCGTCCGGCAGCAGAGCCACACCAGCACGACGACCGCGACGTGGGCGGCCAACGCCAGAAGCCACGCCGTGGTCCAACGCATCTTACGGAGGTTGGATCACTGGCCGCGCGCCTGCGTTGCCCGCCGACGAGGCGCTCTTGACGCGGCTCGATCCGCGTCGGAGCATGGAGGCGGATGCCCACCCTGCGACTCACCTCGATCACCCCTCTCCTACTGCTCATGGCCGCACCCGTTGGGGCCGCGCCCGATGCCGGGCCAGCCGCCACGCCCGCCCGCGCGCTACGGGGCGCCGACGCCATCCTCGCGGACTCGATCAAGGCCACCGGCGGCGACGCGCCGTGGAAGAGCCACCGCTCGATGGAGACCACCACGGTGATCGACTACGCGAAGATGGGGATCACCGGCACGCGCATCATGACCGTCACCTCGCACAACAAGTCGCTGGCGATCACCAACATCCCCAACGTCGGCGAGGTCAAGGAAGGGACCAACGGCCGCGTGATCTGGTCGGAGGACCCCGTCAACGGGCTGCGCGTGCTCACCGGCGCCGAGGCCGCGCAGTTCAAGCTGGAGAGCACGTGGCACCTGGAGCGCAATCTCAAGAAGCTCTTCACCAGGATCACCGTGAAGGCCGACAGCGACGGCGGGCGCGCGCTCGAATGCCTGGAACAGACGCCGCCGATCGGCCAGCCGCTCACCACCTGCTACGACGTCGAGACGCACCTCGAAGTGCTGCAAAAAGGAACGGCGGCGACGCCCCAGGGCGACGTGCCGTTCACCTCGCGCATCAAGAGCTGGATGGAGTTCAGCGGGCTGAAGCTGCCCGAGGTGATGGAGATGACGACCGGGCCGATCGAGTTCTCGGCGCGGCTGACCAACGTCGTGTTCGACAAGCCGGTCGACGACAAGCGTTTCGAGCTGCCGGGCGGCAAGGACAAGAACAAGGGCAAAGAGAAGCCGAAGGAAAGCGCCAAGGAGAAGGCGCCGGCCGACGACGCGCTGGCGCCGAAATAGGCGCCGGCGGCAAACCCGAGCCGACGAATGTCGAAGAAGGTCATCCTGTGCCGCTGCGAGGACGTCACGCTCACCGACGTGCAACGCGCGGTCGCCTCGGGGTGGAGCGACCTCGAAGAGGTCAAGCGCTACACAGGATTCGGGACCGGACCCTGCCAGGGCAAGGAGTGCCTGCGCGGGGTGGCGCTGGCGATCGCCGAAGCATCGGGCCGTGCACCGGCGGCGATGCACGCGTTCACCACGCGGCCGCCGCTGGTGCCGACGGAGCTCAAGTATTTCGCGCGGCGCGCTGCCGCCAGCGCCGGGGATGACGACACGTAGGAAGCCGGGCGGCGCGGCGGCACCGGGCGCGTCCGCGCCGTTGCCCGACGCCGCCGACATCGCGATCATCGGCGCCGGCGTGATGGGACTGGCGCTGGCGTACAACCTGGCGGCCGCGGGCGCCAAGCGGATCGTGGTCGTCGACGCACACTACCTGGCGTGGGGCGCGTCGGGACGCAACGGCGGCGGCCTGCGCCAGCAGTGGTCGACCGAGATGAACATCCGCCTGATGCAGGAGTCGCTGGCGATCTGCGCCGGCTTCGCGCAGGAGATGGGCATCAACGTCTGGATGCGCCAGGGCGGCTACCTGTTCCTGGCGCGCACCGAGGCGACGCGCGCGCGCCTGGAGGCGACCATCGGGCTGCAGAACCGCTGCGACGTACCGACGCGCCTCATCGACCTGCGCGAGGCGCGCGCGCTGGTGCCGGAGCTCGAGGTCCATGCCCACGGCGACGACGACGACGACGGCGGCGACGGGCCAGGGTTCGCCGGCGCCTGCTTCAACCCGACCGACGCGATCGTGTTTCCCTGGCCGTTCCTGTGGGGCTACGCGCGCGCGGCGCAGAAGCGCGGCGTGGCGATCCACACGGCGACCGCGGTCAATGCGATCGAGCGGCGCGGCAACGGCGACTTCGTGCTGCAGACGTCGAAAGGCCCGCTCACCGCCGCGCGCGTGGTGAACGCCGCCGGCGCGTGGTCGCCCGCGGTGGCGCGGCTGTGCGGCGTCGACCTGCCCGATTGGCCGGAGCGGCACGAGATCCTCTCGACCGAGCCGTTGAAGCCGTTCTTGCGGCCGATGGTCTCGGTGCTGGAGTCCGGGCTGTACTTCTCGCAGTCACTGCGCGGCGAGATCGTGGGTGGCATCACCCTGCCCGGCCCGCGCGAGCGCGAGGTCCGCCTGGGCTCGCGCCTGCGCTTCCTGCAAGCGATGGCGGCCGCGATGATCGACATCATGCCGCGCCTGGGCGACGTCAAGGTCGTCCGCCAGTGGGCCGGCCCTTACGACATGAGCCCCGACGGCGATCCGATCGTCGGTGAGGCGCCGGGCACGCCGGGCTTCTACCTCTGCTGTGGCTTCGTCGGGCACGGCTTCATGATGGCGCCGGTCGTGTCGCGCTACTACGCGCGCCATCTGCTCGGGAAAGAGACGCACGCTTTCTTCGACGTCTGGAGCGCGAAGCGGTTCACGGGCGGCGCTGCCGGCCACGGCGGCCGCGAGCAGATGCACATCGGGTAGCGTCGACCGACGGTGCCGCCGGCGCGGATCGCGCCTTCCCTCGCCTCGCCGGTCGAAGTAAAACCGAGGCGTGCAGCGATGGTCGTCGAGCGGGATGCGAACGTGAGCGGCGGCGAGCTGCGACCTTGGCTGGCGTTCTCGGCGTGCGGCGCGATCTGGGGCAGCACGTTCATGGTCATCAGCATCGGCAACGACGCGCTGGCGCCGGTCTGGGCGGCCACGTTGCGGCTCGCGCTGGCGACGGTGCTGCTGGGCATCTGGTCGCTCGCGCGTGGCGAGGCGCTGCCGAGGGGCGCCGCCCTGCGCGCGGCGCTCGGCTACGGCGTCCTTCAGTTCGGGATCAACTTGCCGCTGCTCTACTGGGGCGAGAAGACCGTGCCGTCGGGGCTCTCGGCGGTTCTGTACGCGACGCTGCCGATGACCAGCGCGGTCCTCGCGCGCGCGTTCGGCATGGAGCGCCTCACGTTGCCCAAGCTGGTCGGCGCGGTGACCGCGTTCGGTGGCGTCGCCGTGCTGTTCTCGTCGAGCTTTCATCTCCGGGCTTCGCCGCTCGCGGCGCCGAGTCCGATCTCGCCCGCGGGTTTCTTCGCGGTCTTCGCGGCCGCGACCCTGAGCGGCGGCGGCAATGTGGTGCTCAAGCTCGGGCCGCGGCAGAAACCGATCGGCGCCAACGCGGTCGGGTGCGCGATCGGCGCCGCGATCGCGATGGCCGCCAGCTTCGCGATGCGCGAGCCGCACCCGCTGCCCTCGACGGCGGCGACGCTGGGGCCGCTGCTCTATCTGACGATCGCGGGATCGATGGGCGCGTTCGTGCTCATGGCCTGGCTGGTCAACCACTGGACGGTCACGCGTGTCAGCTACATCTCCGTCGTGGTTCCGGTGATCGCCCTCGCGCTCGGCAGCGTGGTGCGCCACGAACCGATCACGCAGCGAGCTCTCGCCGGCGCCGCGCTGGTGCTGGTCGGGTTGCTGATCGGCATGCGCCGGCCGCGCGGGCCCGACGAACCTGCCCCGGCCCACCGCACGTAAGATCCGGTGTCGATCCGATCAAGCGCTCGCTTCCACGAGCGAAGGCTTCGCCAGCTTCGCGGTCAGCTCGGCGACGATCGCCTCGAGCTCCGCGCGGATGTGCGGGTCCGGTTGGAGCGGGACGGCATCCTTGAGGTCCTGCAGGGCGCTGTCGAGCTTCCAGAGCACGGGGTTCTGCCGGACTTTCGGCAGAAGCTCCCGGGCCTTTTCGGTCTCCCCGCTATGAAAAGCCGCGACCAGCAACGTTGGGTAGACCCACTCGTCGGCGCTCTTCACCTGGATGGCGCGCTCGCAGGCGGCCACGACACAAGTCGCGACGCGACCGGCCCGCTCGGCGTCGCCGGACCTACCGCGGACGCGCAACAGCAGCGGCAAGTTGGATGACGAATAGTAGGTGTTCAAATCGCACAGACGGCCGCGTTCGTAGGACTCGATGGCGGCGTCGAGATGCTCGGCCGCGAGATCCGGGTCCGCGTCGCGGGTCTCGCGCCAGAGCTTCTTGTACCGACCGCCGAGCAGACCGCAGCGCTCGTCGGACTCGCCGGACATCTTGATCAGCTCCACGAGCGCTGCGATGGCTGCCGAGTGTTCACCCGATTTGGAGCGCGCCAGCGCTCGTTGCTCGACGAACAGCGGCATCTCCCGCATGTTCCTGGGAAGCCGCTCCATGAGCTCGTCGACTTCTTTCCACCCGACCATATCGCGCACGACCTTCACCAGCTCGTAGGCGACTGCGAGCGGTATCGGCGCGCCGGTACCGGTCAGCCGCGTGACCAGCTCCTGGGCCCGCTGGCGGCGGACGTCCGCCTTCTTCTCGAGACGGATCACCGTCACGGTCTCGTTGAAGGCATTCATGTTGCGCAGCCAGTCCCTGAACGCCTGGGCGCGGGCGATCGGCAGCTTGGGGAAGCCTTCCATCTCGTAGCAAGGGGTCTTGGAGGCAGCGACCTCTCGCACCCGGGGTACGAGCTTTTCGATGTTGGACTTGGCCTCCTCGTCGGTCACGTCGGTCCCCGCGAGGTCGAAGCTCTCGCGCCGCATCGATTGCGTGTCGAACGGGGCTTTGGCCCACGAGGCCGCAACCAACACGCAGCCGGACTCGCAAGCGGCGTGTCGAATCCCGACCTCGTAGAACACGTTGGCGTTCGCGATGGTGACGTCGGCCAGCACGAGATCGGACAGCGCCAGCCGCTCGATCATGTCGCGGATGATCGAGGCCCCGAGATCGACGTCGGCACGGACGGGCTCGTACCCGAGCCTTTCGATGACGGGCTTGAAGACTTTTTCCCACACCTGGTCAAAGTTGACCTTGGCCGGTCCGCCGGGCGTGTGGGTCTCCTTGATGCCAAAGGGCATCACCATGAAACAGATCGGTTTCGGTGCGTCGTTTGTCATGCCACGCTCGCTGGAGGGGTTTGTCCGGCCAGGATCGCCAAGCTAACGAACCAACCGCCATATGTTCCCGAGGTTTTCGCGCGAAGTGGCGCCGATCGCGGCTGGTGCACTAGGCTACCCGCGATGCGCACAGTCCGATTCAAGCAGGTCGACGTCTTCACCAAGCGCCCGTTTTTCGGCAACCCGGTCGCGGTCATCCTCGACGCGCAGGGGCTCGCCGACGCAGAGATGGCGCGCATCGCCGCCTGGACGAACCTGTCGGAGACGACCTTCGTCCTGCCGTCGGCGCGCGCGAGCTATCGCCTGCGGATCTTCACGCCGCGCGCCGAGCTGCCGTTCGCCGGCCACCCGACCATCGGATCGGCTCACGCCGTCCGCGAAGCGGGGCTGGTCGCCGTCGACGGCCCGCTGGTGCAGGAGTGCGGCGCGGGGCTGATCCCGCTCACCGTCGGCTCCGACGGCGCCATCAGCGCGCGCGTGCCGCCGCCGCGGCTGGCGCCCTTCCCGTTCGCGCCAGCGCTCGGCGAGCTGCTGGGCACGCCGGTCGCCGACCCGCGCGTCGTCGACATGGGGCCGCGCTGGGTCGTCGCCGACGTCGGCAGCATCGAAGCGCTGCGTGGCCTGACACCCGATCTGCACGCGATGACAGAGCTCAACCGCCGCACCGATACGACGGGCGTCACCGTGTACGCGATCGCCGGCGAAAGGGGCGCCGCCGGTGTCGAGCTGCGTTCGTTCGCGCCCCTGCACGGCATCGCCGAGGATCCGGTGTGCGGCAGCGGCAACGCCTCGGTCGGCGCGTACCTGCACGCGACGGGCGGCCTCGCGCGCTTCCCGGACGGACGTTACCTCGCGCGGCAGGGCGCGGCGGTCGGCCGCGCCGGCGAGATTCAGGTCGCGGTGGACGCCGCGGGCGCTGACAGCCCGGAGATCCGCATCGGCGGCGCGGCCGTCACCGTCATCGAGGGGACGATCCGGCTCGCGTGAGAACGCCGGCGGCCAGGTCCAGCTCGAGCTCCACCGCCGCCGCCAGAAAATCGGCCGGAGGCGGCGCGGTGGCCTCGATGGTGCCGCCGGGCGCCTCCGGCCACGGCAGCGCCAGCTCGTACGCGTGCAGCAACAGGCGTTGCGCGGTGCGCGCTCCCGACAGCGTCTCACCGACAACCGGAAAGCCCGCGCCCGCGAAATGACGGCGAATCTGGCGCGTACGGCCGGTCTCGAGGCGCACGAGCAGCGCGGCCGCCGACGGCGACCGCGCGGCGACGGTAGCGTGGGTGACCGCGACGCGGCCGTCGAGCGGAACATCGATCCGGAGCGCGGTCGTCGGCTCCGGCGACGGAGGTGGCGGCGGCGAAACGATCGCCAGGTAGCGCCGGGTGACCGCGTGCGACGCGAACCGCGCGTTCAGCTGCGCCTGCGCCTCGCGCGTGCGCGCGACGGCGATGAGACCGCTCGTCGCCGTGTCCAGCCGGTGGGTCACGAACGCGGCCCCGAATGAATCGACCAGCCACGCGTGCAGCGTGCCGTGCTTGCCGAGGCGCGTGGCCTCGACCGGCATGCCCGCCGGCTTGTCGACGATCCACAGCTCGGGCCGTTCGACGACGATGCGCGGCTCGGCGCCGTCTGCGCGCGCCGCGGGCGCCGCGGGCGATTGCCAGCTCAGGCGCTCGCCCGCGCGCACGGGACGCGACTGGATTCCGGTGCGTTTATCGTCGATGAAGACAACCCCGGCGGCGATCAGGCGCCGCGCCTCGCCGCGGCTGACTTCGGGCGCCAGCGCGGCGATCGCGCGATCCAGGCGCTCGCCCGCCAGCGATTCGGGGACGGTGACTTCGCGCGCGGCCGATTGATTCATGGCGGGTGCGAAGGAGAGCACCTTCGAGCCGCTCAATCCAGTGGTTGCCGCGCCTGGAGGCCCCAGCACCAGACCCGGGCCGCAATCAGCGGCTGATGACCAGCACGCTCACGCTGTAGTTGTTCTGCGGGAACATGACCGACCAGGAATTTCCGGTCGGCGTCGCCATCGTGTCGTAGTAACAGAGCTCTGCCGAAGCGCTCAGCGCTGACCATTGCGCCGACGTCGGCTTGGCGGGGCTCCCCTGCCCGACCCAGGTGGTGTACGCGTTCGCATGGGTGTGATCGAGCACGTACTGTCGCACGTGCAGCGGGCCGGCGCCGAACGGCAAGTTGTTGATGGTCAGGTTCACCAGCGTCGAGTCGGTGGCCGTTGCGACGCCGCCGTCGGTGTGGTTGTAGACGAGGATCTGCAGCGCGCTGTTGTCGGCCGACAGCGTCGCGCCCGCGTTCACGCCGTTGGCGGTGGTGCCGCCGGTGGTCGATACCTGCACATCGCCCATGAGGTGCAGCAGGCGGAACGCGTTGAATGCCGGCTTGGCCACGTCGAACGACGCCGGGATCTGTGGATCGCCTTTGAGCAACAGGCCGAAGTTACCGCCACGGAACGCGGTGTTGGTCCCGGTGTCGTTCTCTTCGTAGAGATCCGAGATCGCCCAGTAGCTGAAGCCGGCCGGCGGCGCCGACGTCGGGTTGGTGCCAAGCAGGTGCACGACCTTGGCGATGTAGCTGGCGGCGACCTCGTTGTCGCTCTGCACGTTGCCCAGCGAATAGGTCGGCCCCCACTCGGTCACGAAGACGCTGCCCGTGAATGCGTCCGTCTTGACGATGTTCATGATCGCGTTGTGGAAGTCGATCGTCGCGGTGTTGTTCGTCGAGCCGGGGTTCGCCAGCGCCAGCGACGTCGCGCTCGACTGCCCGTAGGCGTGGTAGCTCACGAAGTCGAGCTTGGCGTTGTTGGAGGCGGTCTTGGAAAACTTGATGATGCTGTCGACCATGAACGTGGAGCCGCCCTGCGATTCGGCGGGACCGCCAACTTTCAACATCGGGTCGGCGCGCAGCAGCCCCTGCACCGTCATCTGGTAGAGCTGGTTGTAGCCGGGGTTGCCCGCCGAATACATCCAGGACGATTCGTTCCAGATCTCGAAATACCAGTTGTTGCGAACCTCGGCCGCCCCGTAGCGCGTCTCCAGGTGCTGAACCAGGTTCTGCATGAACGTTTGCCAGACCGTCCAATCACGGGGCGGACTGATATTGGGCGATTGATTGTTGTACCAGAGCAGCGTTTGCACTTTCGTCTGGTCGGACGCCAGCGCCTTGGGCATGAAGCTGATCTCCACGAAGGGCCGCATGCCCGCGGCGACGATCGCGTCGTAAATCTGATCCAGCTTGGTCCAGGTGTACGTGGGGACGCCGCCCGGCTCGGCGTAGACACCGACGTCGTCGTCGAGGATGCCGTGGAAGCGCACGTAGCCGAAGCCGGCCTGGTCGTGGCC
>CAZNCQ010000027.1:0-42659 GCA_964571275.1 uncultured Myxococcales bacterium | reverse complement strand
CGCGCCGGCGCAGCAACGTCAGACCGATGCCGGTGGTCTCGTAGCTCGACGGCAACAAGTTTCCGCTCTGCACGCCCGCCCGCACCAGCGGCACCAGGCTGGCCGGCAGCGTCGCGGCGAGATCGTTCTCCTCCGCGAATGCGTCGGCGCGCGGGCGCAGCACGAACGTGCCGGCGCTGAACGTGCGCGACAGCTCGGCGCGGCCGAACCAGCCGTTCGCCAGCAACCCGCCGTCGCGCGCGGTGTAGCGGCTGGCGCCGGCCGAGCCGCCGACCGTGAAGCCGGCGCCGATGCGCCAGGCGGCCTCGGCCTCGACGGTGTCGCGCAGGCCCGCGATGCGAAGCGCCGCGCTGTCGGTCGGCAGCTGGTGATAGAGCCCCTCGAGCTCGAGGTCGATCCGCTCCGTCGGCATCCAGCGCTGCACCGCCGCGAAGTACGGCAGCGCGCCGGTCGGCAACGAATAGGCACCACCCTCGAGCCGCGTGTCGCCCCACGACTCCTGCAGCGACAGCGCCGCGCCGCCGCGCCACTCGTCGGCGTGGATCTGGCTCACCAGCGCGTCGGCCGCCGCGTCCAGGTGCGTGTGCTCGGCGAGCATCTCGAAGCCGAAACGCCCGAGCCGCGCGGCCGCGCGCGCCTTCTCCTGCAAGATGTCGAGCGGCCCCAGCGCCTGCACGCCACCGGTCGCCCAGGCGCCGCCGAGGCGCTCCTCGCCCAGCTCGCGGCGGTGCTGGGCCACCGCCGCATCCTCGTCGGCGTCACCCGAGCGCGCGGGCGCCGCCTTGACCAGCGCCCAGGCGCGCTCGTCGTCGCCGAGCTCGCGCGCGGCATCGATCTGCTCGCTCGAGGACAGCGCTCCACCTTCTCTCGCCAGGATCTGTCGCACGGCTGCGCGGTCATGCCGATCGAGCGCCGCCGCGAGCCGCGCACCCGCGTCGTCGTCGACCTTGCCGTCGTCCTGGCCGGCTGGCTCCTTCTCGAGGCCGGCCTCGACGCGCGCCCACAGCAGATCCTCGCGCGCGCCCGTGTCTTCGGGCGAGAGCGCCACGACCCTGCCGAAGGCGTCGGCCGCCGCGCGCGACTTGCCGTCGTGGGTCATGAGCCGCCCCTCGGCCGACCAGAACCCGGCCTGGTTCGCGAACTGATCTTCTTTTCCGCCCGCGTGCACCAGCCCGACCAGGTGCCGCACGTCGTCCCAGCGCTCGGCGTCGGCGGCGGCGTCGAGCGCCGCGACCAGCAGCGCCGGCGACGCGAACCGCGTGTAGCCTTCGCCGCCGATGCGGATCACATCCTCGACCCGCTCCCTGCCGCCGAGCAACGTCACCAGGCGATCCGCCACGGTGGCGTCGCGCTGATCGAGCGTCCAGAGGCGTAGATATGTCGACGCCGCGTCGTCGTCGGCCTCGAGGTTCCACGCGAGGTCGGCGTAGAGGCGCCAGAAGCTGATCGCGTCGTCGGTCATCATCGGCGCCGCGCGCCGCGCCGCCGCCAGCGCCTCGTCGGCGCGGCCGAGCGCCCAGAGGAGCTCGACCTCGTGCGCCGCGTCGTCGCCGCGCGGCCCGAAGCGCATCTGCAGCTGGCCCACCGCCGCGAGCGCGCCGGCGAGATCCTGCAGGTGCTCGGCGACCTCGGCGCGCTCGGTCCAGTAGGCGCGCGTCGCTCCGAACACCGGCTCGAGCCGGCGCAGCACCGACTCCGCCCGCTCGGGCGCGCCGCGCGACTCCAGCGCGTCGCTGAGATCGAGGAGGTCGTCGAGCGTGATCGTCCCGTCGGCCGCGCGCCGCTCCAGGACCTCCGCGACGCGATCGTAGTCGAAGAGATCGTGGCCGAGCGCGAGTGTGCGCCGGTTGGCCTCGACGGAACCGCGGCTGCCGAGCCAGGCCCAGGCGGCCAGCGCCTCCTCGGCATGACCCGACCAGGTCGCGGTCTCGGCGAGCTTGCGCCGGAGCCCCGCGTCCTCCGGGTGGCGGGCCGAGAGGCGGGCGGCGACGGTGAATGCCGCGGCCACGTCGCCCTCGCCGAGCTCGATGTCCAGGTGCCGGCGCAGCGTCGCATCGTCCTCGGGCCCGAGCGCCACGAGCCGCTCGCTCCAGCGCTTGGCGCGCGCGCCGTCCCCCTGCGCGCGCGCGAGCGTGATGCCGCGATCGAGCAACCGCCGATCGGTCGGCCAGCGCCCGAGCGCGTCGTCGGCGGCGCGCAGCGACTCCGGGCCGCGATTGGCCGACGTCAGCACCTCGAGCGCGTGGAACACGTCGTCGCGCGCGGCCCACTCGGCAGGAGCGGCGCGGCTGGCCGTGAGATAGAGATCGACGCTGGCGGTGAGCGCGCCGGTGGACAGGCGCCAGCGCGCCGCGCGCAACAGCCAATCGTGCCGGTTGGCGATATCCAGCGCAGACAGACGCTCGTAGATCTCGGCGGCGTCGCCGGGCGCTTCCAGCGCCAGCGCGGTCTCCGCCAGGTGAGCCAGCTGATCGGAGTTGAGCAGGATCGGATCCACCAGGCGCAGCGCCGCCAGCGACTGCTGCTGGCGCAACGGCCGCGCCGGATCCGCGGGCAGCAGAGCGTCGAGGTGCGCGCGCGACAGCTCGACCAGCTCGAGCTCGGCCTCGGTGGCGATGCGGTCGCCGCCGCCCGCCAGCAAGCGCAGCGACGCCTCGGCGGCGTCCCAGTGCCCGAGCGCGCCCTGCTGGCGCGCGAGGAGCAACCGCGCCGGGCGATCGTCAGGGTGCGTGCGCAGCACCTGCTCGAGATAGGCGATCGACAGCTCGTCGGGCGGACCCAGGTACTTCGGATGGCCGAAATCGAGGCCCGGAAACAGCAGCGCCAGCAACGACCCGACGGCGAGCGCCAGGACCACCAGCACCCCGGGGCGAATCACGCGGGGCCGCGCATCAACGACAGACGACATGCACCTCTCCTGTTTCGGTCGCTTCGAACTGCAGCGGACGGCCGGCGCCGGGCGGCAGCGGCCCCTCGACGATCGCGGGAGCGTCGTCGCCCGCGGGCAGGGCGACCGCAAGCGTCCGACCACCGCCGCAACCACCAACGGTGATCTCGACCGGGACGTGCCCCCTCAATGACAGCCACAGCTCGGCGCCGGCGCGCCGCTCGGCCACGACCGCCGCATTCGCCGACTCGAGGTACGGCGCGGCGTCCGCTGCGGAGGGCCGCTCGTCGGTGGTGGCCAGCTCGCGCACCGGCTGCGCCGTCGGCACCAGCGCCACGTAACGCCCCTGCGGCAGCTCGCGCACGCCGGCCACGTCGGGGGAACGCCCGAGGTCCGGCCAGCCGAGCGCCGACGGCAACCGCACCGTGCGCAGCGCGCCGAAGTCGCGCAGCAGCCAGGTCCCATCGAGCCGGCGCGCGATCGTCGCGCGCTCGAAGCCCTTCACCCGATCGACGAGCTCGCTGACCCACAGCGGGAACGTCTCCTGCGCCAGCGCCCAGGCGTAGACCTCGTGCAGCGCGCTGACCGACGCCGCCTTGGTGCCCGAATAGAAGTGGTAGTAGATGCCGATCGGCTTCAACCGTCGCGGCGAGTCCGTAAATCGAAAGTAGTCGATGACGCGGCGGAAGCCGTAGTACGGCCCGTGCCACAGGTTGGTGTAGACGTTCTCGTTTTGCGCCGGCGCGTAGAACTGCAAGCGCCCGCCGACCGGACGCACGAACGACGGCACGCCGGCCAGCGTCTGCGTCGGCCCCGGCTCCTCGGCGTTGTCGCCGTTCAGGTTCGCGAGGCCGAGGGCGTCGGCGCGCGCGATCGCCTCTTCGGGCGGCAGCGCGTTGCCGCTCCAGAGCATGACCCGCGTCGGCTTGCCGAGCGGCGCGAGCCGCCCGTCGATGTAGCGCACCGATCCGTCGATCTCGCGCTCCAGCGAATAGGTGTAGCCGGGGATGTCGAGGCGGTCGCCTTCCACCGGCTCGTCGTCGGCGGCGTCATCGGGCCGCGGCGGCCCCTGTCCCTGCGCGCGCAGCCAGTCGAACGGGTGGCTGAAGGTGTGGCTCGCGATCTCGACTTCGGGCAGCGCGAAGATCGCGCGCGCCACCGGCTCGAGCTCCGCGGTGCGCTCGGGATAAAGGCCGCTCGCGCCGACCTCGCCCTCGATGACCGACACCGTCGTCGGCAGCTGATAGCGCGCCAGGAACTCGCGGCGGATCACCTCGCCGGCGACCGGGCGGCGCGGCAGCTCGGCGATGCTGGGAAAGCCGTCGCCGTCGATGTGGATCTCCAGCAGGCGGCGCCCGTTCTCGGTGGTGGGGTCGGGCACCGGGATCGCCGGCAGCGCCAGTGCCGAAGCGAGGAACTCGAACGGATCGACGATCCAGCGCTGCCGTCCCTCGAAGCCGCTCACCGTCAAGTAGGGATCCAGCGCCAGGCCTCCCCAATCGCCCTCGGCGATCGGCGCCACCATACGGCCGTCGGCGTCGGCGAGCTCCAGGTGATGGGTGAGCGTCGGCGAAGCCAGCGGCGGCAGGTCGCGCGTGCGCGGTGCCGGCGTCGCCTCGAATCCGACCATCCCGTCGGCGCTCGCGATGCGCAGCGGGGCGCGCAGGCCGCCGGCGAGCTCCTGCAGGCCCAGGCGGCGGCGCATCGCCGCCGATGGCGCGAACCCCAGGTGGCCGAGGATCGCCACGCGCAGGCCGCCGTCGATCTGCTGGGTCAGCCAGCGCTCGTAGCGGTCGGACGCCGGCATCTCGTCGTCGGTGAACCAGGTGACGACGCCCGCGTAGCGATCGGCGAGCGGGCGATCCGGCAGCGGCGCGCGCACGTCGGCGTAGTCGACCGCGAAGCCCAGGTACTCGAGCGGCACGGCGAGCATGCGGTGCGCGACCGCGTACGGCAGGTAAGGCTCCTCGGCGCCGTCGAGAAGGACCAGCACCCGCCGCGGGACCGACTCGATCGAGCCCGTACCCATGCGATCGCGCGCGGCCGGCGCAGGCGCAGGCGCAGGCGCCACCCAGGGGACGAACCCGAGGGCCGCGACCTCGACGGCCAGCGCGCGCGCCGCCGTCCGGCCGCCCGCCGGCGCCGCCTCGACGTCGACCACCGGCAGGCCCGTCGACGTCGTGAACGACTTCAACATCTGGAGGCGGCGCCGGCGCAGCGCGGCCGGCACACCGCCCGCGCGCGCGCGCGCGGTATCCCACTCCGAGAAGAGCGGCCCCGTCACCAGGCCCGAGATCTCGGTCGCGATCGGAACGACCCCGGCCGCGGCGCGCTCCGGCGCAACCTCGAGCCAGATCGGAGCCACCGGCCAGCGCGCGCGCAGAGCGTGCACCAGCGCCGTGAGCTGGGCACCGACGGCGGCGGCCGCGGGCTCGACGACGAAGCCGGTATAGCCCTGCTTCATCGCCACCGCGGCGCGCGCCATCGCGTCGCGCGCGGCGGCGCCCCGATCGGCGCTTGCCGGCGACGAAAGCGGCACGCGCGCGAGCACCGTCGTGTGCGCCGCGGTCAGCGTCTTGACCGCGTCCTCCGGCGCCCGTTCGGGATCGAGCACCACGCGCTCGAAGAACACCAGCGCCTCGACGGGCGGCGCGGCGCCGTAGTGAAAAGCCGTCGCGCCGTCACCCGTTTCGGCCGCAGCGGCCGGGAGGGTTACCGCGGTTCCGGCCGCGAACGCGAGCGCGCCCAGCACCCATGTCGACCGGCGGGTCATCCACAGGTCCCGTCGGCGCGGCAGTAGCTGTCGCCGCCGCAATCAGCGTTGCGCAGGCAATCGACACACAGGTGGCTGCTCGGATCGCACACCGAAAGGTCGCCGGGGACCGCCGGACCGTCCTGGCAGTCGCTGTCGGCGACGCACGCGTCGGAGCAGCTGTGGCCGGGCGTGCACACCGGCGAGTCAATCGGACAATCGGCGTCGGTCAGGCAATCGACGCAGGCGCCGCCCGCGCGGTTGCAGTGCATCCCGCGCGCGCAATCGCTGTCGTGCACGCAGGCGACGCAGGTTTCGGTCGCCGGGTCGCAGACGCCGCCGGCGCCGCAACCGCCTCCCGCGCGGCAGGTGGCGACGCACTGGTGGCGCGCCTCATCGCAGGTCGGCGTCGGCGCGGCGCAGTCGTCGTCGGTCGCACACTCGACGCAGGCGCCGCTCGCGGGATCGCAGACGCTGCCGCCGGGGCAGGCGGTGTCGACCGAGCAGGCGGCGCAACGACCGGTTGCGAGATCGCAGCGCGGGGTCAGCCCGGCGCACGCGTCGTCGCTGTGACAGATCCGCGGCAACGGCATGTCGGTGCCAGCGTCGCTGAGATCACCGCGCACGGCGCTCCCCGTCGAGGCCGCGCCGCCGCCGCAGCCCGCGAGCGTTCCCATCACGCATCCGAGAATCAACCGTGCCGCCCTCCGGCCGCGCCGCTGCAAAGTGCTCCCCACCCTCAAAAAGACCAGAAGCAAACCGCGTCCTGGTTTGCGCTCGAGATGGTGGCATACGGCGAAAAGCCACGCTCGCGACTTTTCACGTAGATCCGTCGCGCGCGCGCATCTTGATTGCAGCTCCCTACGTAGTCCTCTGTAGTGATCGAGAACGGACGCCCGTTGGGTGCCAGCGACAGCCGCTGCCACGCGAGCAGCTCTGTCTCGGCGTCGCGATCGTACTTCGGCGCGTAGGCTTCTTCGCGCGAGACGCCGTCGAGCAGCGACGGGAATGCGACGCCGCCGACGCGCGCCTCGCGCGTCGCGCTCGATGTCGCGTTTTGCATCACCAGCACCAGGTCCGGAAACCTGTGACGCAACTCCGCCACCAGCGTGAGTGCCCCTGCGACGCATGTCGTATCGCAGGGCGCCTCTCCGTCGTGAGCGCCGTGTTCGACGATCTCGAGGTTGTCGAGGAAGAACCCGTCGACGCCGGTCGCCGCCAACCGAGGCGCGACGTGCTCGACGATCAGGCGCCGGTAGTCGGCGTTGCCGGGATTCATCCAGACCTCCTTCGGAAAGCGGTGGTAGGCCGCAATTTGGGCAGCCTGGTTCGTTCCGCAAGGGATCAACCCCGACGGCGCCGACCGCCAGTAGGCGCGGTACCGCTCGCAGGCGCCGACGTTGAGGTAGCTGAGCACGGTGTTGCGACCGCGCGCACGCAGCGTCGCGATGTCCGCGCGCGTGAAGTTGCCCGCCGTCGGGTCGGCGTCGATGTTGATCAGGCGAAACGTCGCCGCCACCCGACGGAGATCACCCATCTGCCGCGCGGTGCCGTAGAACGACACCCAGGGCACGTTCTCGAGGATGCCGCGTTGCCGGGCGCGCATCGGCGCGCGGGCGCTGGGGCTCGCCGGTGCCGCGGCGATGATCGTGAGTGCAACCACGAGCCCGACCGTCACGGGCTCACACCATGGGGCCGGGGCCGCCGGTGCGCAAGGCTACGGGCGCGAGTTAGATCCTCGGACCGATACCGGTGGCGTACGGCGCGGCCGGCGTCGTCCCGGTCACCGCCAGCCCCGAACAGGAGCCGTCGCCGAAGGCATCGCCCGCGAAGTAGTTGTCCGACACGACCTCGGACGCGCTCGTCGAGCACGAGCCGACGTTGACGTCGTTGTCCTCGAAGTTGTTGTGCTCGATCTGACCCGACTGGGACGAGATCACCATCAAACCGTACGCGTTGTGGTGAACGAACGAGTTGCTGATGGTGGCTCCCGTGCTCTCGTTGAAGTGGAACGCGCAGTGCGAATCCGCGACCTCGACGTGATCGAACACCGGCGCCGACGCGGAACCGCCGACCACGATCATGTCGACGCCCAGGTACAAGCCCTGGGTGACCGAGGTGTCGGTGATCTGCGGCGAGGCGTTGGAGATCAGCACCGGGGTGCCGAACTGGCTGCTGCCCAATCCCCGGAACGTGCCGTGGGCGATGGTCCCGTTCGACGACAGCACCATCATCATGGTCGACGTGTCGACCACGACGTGATCGAAGCTGTACATCGATCCCGGACGAGCGGCGATCGCGGTCTGGGCGTCGTGGATCTCGACATAAGTCGCCGTGACCTGCGCGCCCGCGTCGAGGACGAGCCCCGTCCAGGCGCCGTCCGCGTCCGTCGCGCCGACCAGCTTCACCGGGCTCGCCGCCGTGCCCTGGATCTGCAGCGTTCCGTCGACGGTCAGGCTGACGTCACTGGCAGCCGTGATCGTGCTGCCGGCGCAGATGGTCAGCGTCTGTCCCGCGGCGACGGTCCGGCTCGACGAGAGCGCCACGCTGCCACACAACGTGTCGCCACCCGATGCCGCGCCTCCCGCGCCTCCCGCGCCACCGGCGCCCGGCGTGTTCATCGATCCGCACCCGACGATCGGAGTCAGGAGCGCGATCGAGGCGAGTAAAAGAAACGCGGTGGACACCAGCGGCGTGGCTTTGGCGGCAGACATCGGGAACCTCCGTTCGGCTCCCGAAGATTAGCGCGACCGCGCCCAACAATGCTCAATTACCTGCGCTGCTTTGCGATTGCGATCCAAACAAATCCCGGAATCGCACGAATGCGAGCGCGACGGCGTGAGGTGTCACGCTGCCGCGCCGCCGTGCGTACGACCTCTGACATCAGCGGATCGCGTGGGCCGGAAGATCGACCGCGGCGGTGAGCAACCTCTTGTGTTCGGAGGGCGCCTGCACCGCCGGGTTCTCCTCGGCGGTCACGAAGACCTCGAACTTCGGAAACGGCGTCTTGAACTGCAGCTCACCGTTCAGGTCCTTGTCGACGCTGAGCACGCCCATGTTGATCGGCTCCTTCGCCGCGTCCGGCTCCAGCCAGACGACATAAACGCTCGCGCCCGCCTTCACCTTCGCGGCCGGAGCCATGTGCTTGACCGTGAGGTCGACGACCTGGTTCGGGCCCTCGGACCCCTTGACCGCCAGACGCCCCTGCGCCGACGGAATGTCGTTGCTGGAGCGCAGGGCGACGTTCGCCGTGTCCTGCGACTCGCCGTGAACCATTCGGTTCCACGATGAGCACCCCGCGAGCGCGGAGAGCGCCACGAAGACTGCCTGCCTGATCATCTTCTTGCTGTCCATGATCCTTACCCCGCTCGTTGAGGTTTCCGTCGGGCCGGCTCACTTGTTCGGCCCTCGAAGCTAAGGCTGGCGACTCCTTCGGGCGAAGCAACTACAGCCGTGCCGGTCTTCTCACGGCCGGGCTCCGCGGCCGCGGTTCATTTGCCTAATTCGCGGCCGCAACCAAGTTGAGCTCATGGTGATACTGGGCATCGCTCTCGTCGTGGCAGCGACCGCCGGAGTCCCCTCGGCGACGCCGGGAGGGCTGGCCGCGGCGCCCGCTGTCTCCGTCGAGAACCGCGTGCTGGCCGCTCAGCCGGGCAACACGCTGACGGTGGAGATGGGCACGCAGACTTCCTTCACGGCGGTCGATCGCAACCACGTGCAGGGGCGCGCCGTCGATCTGCAACGCGCCGCCGACCACCTGCGCGGCTTCGTGGGCGACGAGGTGACGGACTTGCAACTGGCGCCGAACCACATCACCGGCCGCGTCGGCGCGCTTCCCGTGTCGCTGGACGTTGCACGCACGAACGGCGCGCTCGACGTCCACGGCGTCTTCGGACGGCGCGCCGTCGCGCTGTCGCTGCACCCGAACAGTATCGACGGCGACGTCGGGCCGTGCCGTTATACCCTTCGCAACCAGGTCGGCGACTACACCGGCACGGCCGCGTGCGGGGGCCGGCCGACCGCGGTGCGCCTGGAGTTGCCGGTGGCGCTGGTGACGCGTGACGACGCCGAGCTGGCGGCGATCATGACCGCGCTGCTCGCGTCCTCGTGACGTCGCAGCCCGCGCGCGGGCGTCTTCGCCTATGGCGCGAGCGTGAAGGTCGCCAGGTGGTCGCTGTCCCAGACGGTCAGGCGCGGCGCGAAGGCCGGAACCAGGGACAGCACCGGCCACCTCTGCGCTGCCGCGGTGCTGGCGGCGACCGCGCCGCTCCAGGTCGTGCCGTCGTCGCAGCTCTTGTCGACGACGATCGCGCTCTGCGCGCCGCCGTCCGATGCGCGATAGGCGATCCACAGGATGCCGGCGAAGTCGTAGGCCATCGTCGGATTGAGCGCGATCGCCGGCGCGCTCTGTCCGGGGAAGGTGTAGACGGGCGCGCGTACCGGCGCACCGAACGCCGCCCCGTCGGCGCTGGTGGCGACGAAGAGATCGCCGGGCGCGCCGGTCGTCCAGATCACGCCCGATCCGCCCGTGGGCTTCGCCGCGCCCGACGCGGTGCTGGGCGCCGTCGCCGACGACGGATCCAGCACCAGCGGCGCCGAGAAGGTCTGGCCGAGGTCGGCGCTGCATTGAATGTACGAATGCACCACCTTGACGTTGCTGCCCGCGCCGCCGTTGACGTCGCCGACGTAGACCACGCACAGGTCGCCCGCGGGATCGGCGAACAAGCGCGGCGACTCGGTGGTGCCGCCGGCGGCGTCCGTTCCTCCGCCGCTCTCGACGAAGAGATGCGCCGCCGTGCACTGGGGGTCGCCGACGAGATCGTCGAGCGCGCCGGTGTAGCCGCCGGCGAAGTACTCGACGGGCGCGATCGTCGACGAGCCGGTGGCGAACCCGGCCCCGCGCGCGTTGTCCGACCAGACGAACATGTCGCGCCCGCAATTCGCCCAGCCCGGCGCGACCACGGTGACGGCGCCGGAGACCGGCGATGCGACGTCGGCGCACACGCCGCCGCCCGAGCCCACGTGCAGCACGCTGGTCGTCCAGGTCACGCCAGCGTCGGTGCTGACCGCGAACAGGATCGTCTGCGGACCGCTGGCGTTCGCGTCGAGCGGCATCGAGTCGTTGTTCTCGACGTTGACGCGCGCGACGGCGTACACGGTGTCGGGATCGCCGGCATCGATCGCGATCGCCGGGCACTCGATCCCGCCGTCGCTGGTGGTCGCGGCCTGCAGCGTCACCGAGATCGCGCTCACCGAGGGCTGCCAGGTGGCGCCGCTGTCGTCGCTGCGCGCGACTTTGAGGCCGGCGTTCGATGAGCCGGCGGGGTTGTCGGGCCACGCGGCGTAGACCCGGCGTCCCTGCGCGGCCACCGTGTGCAAGTAGACGCCGGCGCCGGGGCTCCCTGAGATTCCCGTCGCATCGGCGATCGTCGTCGGCGCGCCCGGAAACGCGGTGGCCAGCGTCAGCGCCGCCCGGCCCGACTGCTTCGCATCGGCATGGCTGGTGGCGACGATGCTCACCATCGGCGGGCTCGGCGGCACGGCCGGCGAGCTGTACGATCCGGTGGCATCGATCGTACCGGCGCCGCTCGCGGGGTCGACGGTCCAGGCGACCGTCGTGTCGGTTGCGCCGGTCACCGTCGCCTGGAACGGCTCGATCGTGCAGGTCAACACGCGGAGCGGGTTCGGCGTCACGTCGACCGTCACCGGTTTCGAATCCGAGCAGCCGGCGAGCGCGAGCGAACCGGCGAGCAGCGCGAAGCAGCGTTTCATGCCGGCAAATCTCTCCTGGAATCTTCGCCAGTCGTACTTTTTTTCGCGATGCCCGGCGTCGTTCTTCGTCTCATCAGAGCCGAAATTGCGATGCGGCTCACAAGCCCCCCACCCGAACCACCCCCGAGGAGAAGCCGGCAAGGAGCTCGCCAAGACTTGATTGAACGCACAGTCTGGGGTTGCGCCCGCGGCGGAAGCTGCTCAGATCCGGGGCGGTGACCGCCGCCGCGACCCACGCCGCAATCGAAGCCGTCTGGAGGATCGAGTCGCCGAGGCTGATCGCGAGCCTCGCGCGGCTGGTCCGCGACGTCGGGCGCGCCGAGGAGCTGGCGCAAGAGGCGCTGCTGACGGCGCTGGAGCGCTGGCCGGAGTCGGGCGTTCCCGACAACCCGGGCGCGTGGCTGATGACGGCGGCGAAGAACCGCGCCCTCGACGAGCTCCGCCGCGACCGGCTCCTCGATCGCAAGCACCAGCAGCTGGGGCACGAGCTGGAGGCGTTGGGCGAGGCGGCGGCGGCGCCGGATCTCGACGCCGCGCTCGATGATGACGTGGGCGACGACCTGCTGCGGCTGGTGTTCGTCGCCTGCCACCCGGTGCTCTCGACCGACGCGCGCGTCGCGCTGACGCTGCGGCTGCTGGGCGGCCTCAGCACCGACGAGATCGCGCGCGCTTTTCTCGTCTCCGAGCCGACCATCAGCCAGCGCATCGTGCGTGCCAAGCGCACGCTCTCCGACGCGCACGTGCCGTTCGAGGCTCCGCGCGGCGCCGAGCTGGCGGCGCGGCTGGCCTCGGTGCTCGAGGTCGTCTACCTGATCTTCAACGAAGGTTACTCGGCGACGGCGGGCGACGACTGGATGCGTCCGGAGCTCTGCCAGGATGCGCTGCGCCTGGGGCGCATTCTCGCCGGGTTGGCGCCCGACGAGGCCGAGGTGCATGGACTGGTCGCGCTGATGGAGATCCAGGCGTCGCGCGCCGCCGCGCGCGTGGGCCCGACGGGCGAGCCAATCCTGCTCATGGATCAGAACCGAGCGCGCTGGGATCAGCTGCTCATCCGGCGCGGGCTGGCGGCGCTCGCGCGCGCCGAAGCGCTGGGCGGCGCCACGCGGCGTTACACGCTGCAGGCGGCGATCGCCGCCTGTCACGCGCGCGCGACGACGGCCGACGCGACCGACTGGCGGCGCATCGCGACGCTGTACGGAGTGCTGGCGCAGGTGACGCCGTCGCCGATCGTCGAGCTCAATCGCGCGGTCGCCGTGAGCATGGCCGACGGCCCGGCGGCGGGGCTGGCGGTCATCGACGCGCTGAAGGACGAGCCGTTACTGGCGAGCTATCACCTGCTGCCCGGCGTGCGCGGCGATCTGCTCGCGAAGCTGGGGCGCCTCGACGAGGCGCGCATCGAGTTCGAGCGCGCGGCGTCGCTCACGCGCAACGCGCGCGAGCGCACACTGCTCAGTGAGCGCGCGGCGGCCTGCGTTCCAGCGCGCCGGCCGTAGGCGGCTCCGCCGACGGAGCCCATCTTCGTCAGGTTGGGCGGTTTGGAACCCGCCAGGAGGTCCGAGCTATTTGGTAAGTCGATCGAGGTGCATCCGGATGTGCGCGGCCTCGACCGGCGTGTGCGCGAGCGCGATCGCGCGATCGAGCGCGACGCGCGCCTCGGCGGCGCGGCCCAGCTGCTGCAGCAGCGCGCCCCGCAGACCGAAGAAGTGAAAGTACCCGTGGAGCTGCGGCGCGAGCGGTTCGATCATCTCCAGCGCCGCCGCCGCGCCGCGCACCTTGGACACCGCGACCGCACGGTTGAGCGTGACCACCGGCGATGGGGTCAGCCGCTCGAGCGTCGCGTAGAGCTGATCGATCTCTGCCCAGTCCGTCTCCTCGGCGCGCGCGGCGCGCGCATGAATCGCGCCAATCGCCGCCTGCACCTGGTACGGCCCCGGCCGGCGGTGGCGGATCGCCTTGTCGAGCAGCGCCAACCCCTCGGCGATGAACGCGCGGTTCCAGAGACCGCGATCCTGGTCCTCGAGCAGGATGATCTGTCCGTCGGCGTCGAGCCGAGCCGACACACGCGCGTGCTGCACCAGCATGAGCGCCAGCAGACCCATCATCTCGGGCTCGTCGGAGAAGAGCCGCAGCAGCAGGCGCGCGAGCCGGATCGCCTCGTCGCACAGCGGCGCGCGGATGTGCGCCTCGCCGCCGGTCGCCGAGTAGCCCTCGTTGAACATGAGATAGATCACCGCCGCGACCGCCGCCAGGCGCGGCGCGCGCTCGGGGCCGCCCGGCGTCTCGAAGGGAACGTCGGCGGCGGACACGCGGCTCTTGGCGCGTGTGAGCCGCTGCTCCATCGCGCTCTCTCCGACGACGAAGGCGCGCGCGATCTCCTTGACCGAAAGCCCGCACACGACGCGCAGCGCGAGCGCGATCTGCTGCGTCGCGGGAAGGTCCGCGTGGCAGCAGATGAAGAGCAGCCGGAGAATGTCGTCGCGGTAGTGAGCGCCGTCGAGCCGGTCGGCGAGCGTCGCCTCGGGATCATCGCCGTCGGTCCCATCCGCGGGCAGCCGATCGTCGCCGGGCAGCGCCTCCAGCTTGCGGCGCCGGCGCGCGTCGTCGACCGCCGCGTTGCGGCCCACGAAGATGAGCCAGGCGGCCGGATCGCGCGGCGGCCCGTTCTCGGGCCAGTTCTTGAGCGCCGCGAGGCACGCGTCCTGGAACGCCTCCTCGGCCGCGTCGAGATCGCGGAAGTAGCGCAGCAGCGCGCCCATCGCGCGCGGCCGCGCCGAGCGCAGCGCGAGATCGATCCAGCCGGCGTCGGTCACCCGACGCCCGAACCCGGCAAGAACAGGGAGACGGGGCGGATCTCGTAGGCGCCGCCGGGGTTGGCGACCGAAAGCTCGCGCGTGATCGACAGCGCCTCTTCGAGATCGGTGCAGTCGACGATGAAGAAGCCGAGCAGCTGCTCCTTGGTCTCGGCGTACGGCCCGTCGATCACCGTCGGCGGCTCGGCGCCCGCCTCGAGCCGCCGACCCTTGCTGACCTTGCGGACCGTGGTCGCCGCCG
The DNA here is from genome assembly GCA_964571275.1 of uncultured Myxococcales bacterium. Lineage (GTDB taxonomy): Bacteria > Myxococcota_A > Polyangia > Fen-1088 > Fen-1088 > DASRQZ01. The sequence continues at coordinate 28,197 of CAZNCQ010000027.1, read as the reverse complement.
TGGTCGGCATCAGGCGCGCGGTCGGGCCGAGCTTGCCCTGCGCCTGCAGCCGCTCGTGCACGACCGCGAGGCGAGCCAGGATCTCGTCGTCCTCTTTCTTGCTCCAGGAGCCGACGATCTCTTCGGAGTTGTAGCAGAGCAGTGCGTAGAGCATGCGTGTCCTCTTCAGTTGTTCCTAGGACGAACGAGTATCGCCGTCCCCGACACCATGCCCGAAAAAAAGGCCGCCCGGCCCCCTGTGAGCCCGGCGGCCACAAGGAACCGCCAAGGCGCCGCAGAAGCCAGGTCCGGACCCTTCAAAAGTCCAGATCTTGGCGTGATCGGCGCCCTGGCGGTTTCCTTTTCTGACCAGGCGCTAGGTGCGCTTACCGGCGCTCGGGCGAGCGTTATCTGCGCCCTTGCCCGGATCGCGCTCAGAAGCCGGACGCGCGTCCTTGCCGCCGGGCTGCGGCGAGCCGGAGCGCGCGCGGCGTTCGGCGTCTTCCAGGTCACGGCGCTGGCGATCGTCATCCATCGAGCGCTGCGCCTCACGCCCCGCGGGGTCGGGGCGGCCCGACTTCACGTACTCCTCGGTGGCGTCCCGGTAACGGCGATCGGCGTCGTGGTTGCCCTCGCCCATTTCATCTTCCTTGTTCTTCTGTCCCGGATTCTTGTCGTTGGGCATTGTTTCCTCCGTGCAAACAAGGATGACCACGCTTCGGTTAGAGGACAGACCCGGTCCGCAGCAATCCGATCGAGCGTCATTCGGCGTAAATTCGAGCGGCGCGCGCGACCTCATCCGCAACCTCCACGCGAAGCGACGCTGGCTCCAGCACCGTGGCCTTGTCGCCGAAGCCGAGCACCCAGCTCACGAGCTCGACTGTGCCCTGCACGTCCATCGTGAGCTCGACGCCGCCACCCGCCTGGCGCTGGAACTGCTGGGTCGGGTGCCACTGCCGCCGCTGCACGTAGCGCGCGACTTTGTCGTGGAAGCGAATGCGCACGCGCGTCGGCTCGCCCCGGATCAGGCCGAACGCGCCCTCGGTCAGCTGCTCGGGGCGATAGTCTGCGGGATAGTCGAAGCGATCGCCTTTCCGCCACTCGACCTCGCGAAACCCGTCGAGCGCGAACGTGCGAATCGCGCCGTGCTGGTGGCTCAAGCCCGCGAGGTAGAGCCCCTTCTTGTAGACCAGCAGTGAGTAGGGCTCGATGACGAACGTCTTGCGGCCGCCCGAGACACCTTCGTGGGTCACGCGCAGGCGGTCTTCGCGCAGCAGCGCGGTGATGATGTCATTGACGTCTTCGATGCGCCCCTCGTACAGGTGCCGCGCCTCGTTGACGTCGAACACCTTGCGATCCAGGTTGCGCACCGCCAGCGACTCCTTGCTCTTGAGCGTCGCCTCCAGCTTCTTGAAGACGTCGTCGAGATCCTCCTGGAACCCCGTGCCGGCGAGAAAGTCGAAGACGCGGCGCGAGAGGAACAGCGCCACCATCTGGCTGGTGCTGAGGGAGATCGTCTGCCGCCGCGCGGTCGGCATGATGCGCCACACCTTGCGCCGCCCGACCATTTCCTCGTAGAGCGGCTCGCCCGAGCGCTGCAGGGCCTGGATATAGCGGAGCGCGGTGCGCGGGTTCACCTCGAACCGCTCGGCGATGTCGTAGATCGACGTCCCCTCGGCGCGGTCGAGCAGCGCGCGCACCTCGTGCAGGCGGCTCGCGGGCGCGTACCGGACAGGCGCGGGTCTCTTGCGTCCCATGATCCCGCGAACATACGCTGCTGGGACCACCTTTGTCATAGGTCGCGCGTAGCCTGGTTGCACTCCAAGAGAGAGGGAGGGAGCCATGGAGAACGCGAAAGAGAATGCGAAAGACCTCAAGGACGCCAAGGATGGCGGCAAAGACACCGCGCGAGACAAGGCGATCGCCAATGCAGTCGGCGACATCGAGAAGCAGTTCGGCAAGGGGGCGATCATGCGCCTCGGCGGCGCCGAGGCGCGCGCCGAGGTCTCGGTGATCTCGACCGGATCCCTCGGCGTCGATCTCGCGCTCGGCACCGGCGGGCTGCCGCGCGGGCGCATCGTCGAGATCTACGGCCCCGAATCGTCGGGCAAGACCACGCTCGCACTGCACGTGGTCGCCGAGGCGCAACGCGCGGGCGGCGTCTGCGCGTTCATCGACGCCGAGCACGCGCTGGACGTCGGCTATGCGCGCAAGCTGGGCGTGAAGACCGAGGACCTGTTGCTGTCGCAACCCGACAACGGCGAGCAGGCGCTGGAGATCACCGACATGCTCGTGCGCTCGGAGGCGGTCGACGTGATCGTCATCGACTCGGTGGCGGCGCTGGTGCCCCGGGCCGAGCTCGAGGGCGAGATGGGCGACGCGCACGTCGGATTGCAGGCGCGGCTCATGAGCCAGGCGCTGCGCAAGCTGACGGGCGCGTGCGCGCGCGGCAAGTGCCTGGTCGTCTTCATCAACCAGCTGCGCATGAAGATCGGCGTGATGTTCGGCAGCCCCGAGACCACGACGGGCGGCAACGCGCTGAAGTTCTACGCCTCCGTGCGCCTGGACGTCCGGCGCATCGGCGCGTTGAAAGAGGGCGAGCAGGTCGTGGGCAATCGCACCCGCGTCAAGGTCGTCAAGAACAAGCTGGCGGCGCCGTTCCGCGAGGCCGAGTTCGACGTCGCCTACGGCCAGGGGATCTCGCGCGCCGGAGAGATCATCGACCTCGGCGTCGAGGCCGGCGTGCTCGAGAAGAGCGGCGCCTGGATCGCCTACGGCAGCGAGCGCCTCGGCAACGGGCGCGAGGCGGCGCGCCAGCACCTGGCCCTGCACCCGGATCTGTCGAAGGAGATCCACGGCAAGCTGCTCGCGCGCGCCGGCATCGGCGGCGCGACGGCCAAGGCGTCTGTGGCCTCCGCGGGCCAGGGCCAGGGCCAAGCGGATGACCGGCGGCCGGCGGTGCGGAAGGTGGCCTAGTCATGCAGATCGAAACCCTGACGCCCGCGTCGATGCCCGGGCCCGGACCACGCCTGCCGGCGACGTTCGAGGCGCGGCGCGATTCGGCGCAAGCCTCGTCGACGATGGCTCCGCCCGCTCCCGCGGTGACGGTCACGCCGATCCTGGTCGTGGATCTGCCCGAGCGCCGCGTCGCCTATCGCGGCGTCGAGATTCCGACCCGGCCGCCGCATAATCTACAGCGCCAGCCGCTGCTGGCGCTCGCGGTGCTGGCCACGCACGCGGGCCAAACGATGCCGGTCACCGATCTCGCGCGCGAGATGGAGCGCATCGGCGGTCTTGGCCGGCGTCTGGTCGCGCCCGAGGCGCGCGACCTGCGCTACAAGGTGCTCTCCCCGTTCCGGCACGCTCTGGCGCCAGCCAGCGTTCCGCGCGACGAGATCGATCGGCTGATCGAGACCGTCGCCGGAGTTGGCCTGCGGCTCAACGCGCCCGGGGCGGTGCTGGTGATCGCAGCGCGGTCGTGCGGCATGGGAGGATCGCCATGAAGCCGGCGCCCATCCGGCTCGACGCGCCGCCGGCGAATGACAACGCCGCCGTCGGGCACGAAAAGGCCGTGGTCAGCATTCCGCGCGGCCGCGCCGAGAACACCTACGCCTGCTCGGGGAATCTGATCCTTCCGTTGCGCTTCGCGCGCCGTTTCCCCGGCTGGGAGATCCGGCCGCTCTCGACGTCGTCGCCGACTTCGCAGCGCTGAAAACCGAGGACAACGCAGCGACAAAAAAGCGACAAAAAAGCGACCCGGCGGCGACGGCCGGCGACGCGCGATTTGCGACCTTGGCCGACATGTCGATCTCAACGCCGGCTCTCCCTTCCCGTCTCCGTCCTCGTACTGGTCGCCGTCCTCGCCCCCTCGTCCCCCTCGTCACCCTCGCGCTCATCGCGACGCCCTGCGGATGCCGCAGCCGCGACCCCGCCCCCGACCCTCCCCTCACGACCACGCCGCCCTCGTGTGCCCTTCGCGACTTCACGATCACCCGCTTCCCTTTCGACGGCGCCAACGGCCGCGACTGGATGATCAACAACACCGTCGACCTCGACCCGTCGAGTCCCGGCATCGCCGACTTCCGCGGGCGAACCGGCGCGCGCGCGCGCACCTACGACGGCCATCAGGGCATCGACATCGACATCCCGTCGTTTCGCGAGATGGACGACGGTCGCGCCGTGATCCGGGCAGTCACCGCCGGTATCGTCGAGCAGGTGATCGACGAAGAGCCCGATCGCAACATCACGTGCACCGGGCGCTGGAACGTGGTGCGCATTCGCCACGCCAACGGGTTCGCGATCTTCTACGGCCATATCCGGCGCGGCTCGGCGCGCGTCCACCCTGGGCAGCGCATCGCGCCCGGCACGCCGCTGGCCGTGGCTGGCAGCGCCGGCTGCTCGACACAGCCGCACCTGCACCTGGAGGTGCGCGACTGCGCCGGCCGCGCCGTCGAGACGCTGGCGGCGCCGGGCGCCTGGCTCAACCCGCCGAGCGACGATCCGCCGTCGGCCGTCATGGACGTGATGCTGGTCGACGGCGACGTGCCGACCGTCGCGCAAGTGAAGGATCCCGCGCCGAATCCCACGGCGATCGAACCCGACGGCACGCTGGGCCTGGGGCTCTCGCTCGCCGCGCGCGGCGGCGATCTGATCGCCGCGACGCTGACGGCTCCCGATGGGCGCACGTGGGAGCAGTACGTGCTCCTCGACGATCACGACGCGCGGCGCTTCGGTCACTGGTATCCGCGGTTCGCGCTGGCGATCGGCGCCAGCGCGGGGCTCTGGACCGTCGACATTCGCATCAACGGTGCGCTCGCCGCCACGCGCACCATCACCACGCGCTCGACCACGCGCTCGACCACGCGCGGCGCGTGTTTCTGAGCGCCCGGGGGCGCGCTTTGCCGCTTGGCTCCACCGACGATTTCGTCTACCGCGTTGTCGAGCATCGACAAGGCGTACCGAGTCAGCCGACCGCCGGGGGGAGGTCGTTCGGAAGGGAGAGTTCGTGCTGCAAGACCAGCCGCAAGCGGGGACCTGCCTGGTGTTCAGGGTGGAGTCGCTCGCGTGCGCCCTGCCCCTCGCCGCGGTCGTGGAGACGATGCGGACGCTGCCCCTCCAGCGCGTTCAGTCGGCGCTCGCCATCGTCGCTGGGCTGGCGATGATCCGCGGCACGCCGACGCCCGTGATCGACACCGCCCGTCTTCTGGGAACTTCAAAGACGACCCCCACGGGCCGCTTCGTTACCCTGGCCGTCGGCGAACGGCACGTCGCCCTGGCGGTCACGTCGATCATCGGGCTACGCGCGATCGCCGGCCAGGATCTGCGCGCGCTCCCCCCGTTGCTGGCGAGCGCCGACAGCAGCGCCGTCAGCGCGGTGGGCGCGCTGGATTCCGAGCTCTTGATCTTGTTGCAAGGGATGCGCCTCGTCCCCGATACGGTGTTCGCCGCCGCGCCGGCCGCGGCGGGAGCGCCATGACCGGCGCTCTGAACGCGCCCGAGACCGAGCGCTTTCGCGACGCTGTCGCGCGCCGCCTGGGCCTTCAATTCGAGGAGTCCCGGTCCGTATTTCTGTCGGAAGTGCTGCGGCGGCGGCGGGAACGGACCGGGCTCGATCCAGGGCGTCGACGTCAACCCGGCGGCGCTGGAGAAGGCGGCGACCGCGCACGACGACGCCTGGTCGCTGCGCGAGACGCCCGCCGAGGCGCAAGCGCGCTGGTTTCGGCCGCAAGGGCGCGGGACGACGCGCGAGGTGACCATCGACCCGGCCATCCGCGACGCGGCCCGATTCGTCGAGCGCAATCTGGCCGCCGACGACCCGACGTCGCGCGCCTCAGCCGCGCGCTGGTGCCCGGCGGCTATCTGTTCCTGCAAAAGCCGATCGTGCCCGATTCGCTGCTGCGCAAGGTGCGCGAGGTGCTCGACGGCGGCGCCAAAGGCTGAGGCGAGGCTGGACCCCGAACGTCCGTCAGTCGCGCAAGTAGTGGCACATATAGCCGCCGGGGTTCCTCTCGAGATATTTCTGGTGGTGCTCCTCGGCGCGGGTGAACGCGCCGGCCGGCACGATCTGCGTGACGATCGGATGCTTCCACTTGCCTGACTTGCCGACGCGCGCCTTGACCGCCTCGGCGGTCTTTCGCTGCTCCTCCGACGCGTAGAAGATCGCCGAGCGGTACTGTGTGCCGACGTCGTTCTCCTGGCGGTTGACGGTGGTCGGGTCGTGCATGCGGAAGAACCACTTCTCCAGCAGGTCCGAATAGGAGAGCTTCTTTGGATCGAACACGATGCGCACCGTCTCGGCGTGCCCGGTGGAGCCGGTCGAGACCTCCTCGTACGTCGGCGCCTTCGTGCTGCCGCCGGCGTAGCCAACCTCGGTCTGGATCACGCCCGGGATCTTGCGCAGGATCTCTTCCATGCCCCAGAAGCAGCCGCCGGCCAGGTACGCAGTCTCGAACGTCGTCTCGCAGCCTGGCTTCTCGCCCGGCGCCGGGCGGGCGCACGAGTTATCCGTCGCCGGGGCCGTCGCCGCGGGCGCCTTGGGCGCGTCGGCGCCGCCGAAGAGAGCGCGGTACTCGCCGTAGCCCTCGGCCTGCAAGCGATCCACGGGAATGAAGCGCAGCGCCGCCGAGTCGATGCAATAGCGCAGGCCGGTCGGCTGCGGCCCATCGTCGAACACGTGGCCGAGGTGCGAATTTCCGGCCTTGGAGCGCACCTCGGTGCGCTCCATGCCCATCGTGCGGTCGCTGTGATCGATCACGCGCCCCGGCTCGACCGGCCGCGTGAAGCTGGGCCAGCCGGTGCCCGACTCGAACTTGTCGGTCGAGCTGAACAGCGGCTCGCCAGTCGCGACGTCGACATAGAGGCCGGCGTTGTGGTTGTCCCAGTACTCGTTGTGGAAGGGCGGCTCCGTCGCGTCCTTCTGCGTGACCTCGTATTGCATCGGCGTCAGCTTGCGCCGCAGAACGTCGTCGGCGGGTTTGGTGTAGGTCTTCTTGGACATGGTGGCGGTCCTCGGGCCGTGGGGTTGCTGGTCCGGACCCTTCTCGGCGGCCGCGCTGCTGCGGCAGCCGGCGAGCGCGCCCAGGGCCAGCGGAAGGACCGCGAGAAATAAACGCGCGCCGGCGGTCGTCAAGCCGCCGCGGGCGATGCCCGGATCGAGCGTCCCTGTTTTCATGATGGTAACTCTACGCCGGACAGCCTCCCCTGGTTACGGTGTTCCAGGGCGGCTGCTTCAGCTTCCGCTTGCGACAATACTTCGAATATTTTAGAAATAGCGGTGTGGGAAACAAGCTCGATCGCCATGCCGAGCAGCTCGGCGCTCTTGGACATCCGATCCGGCTGGCGGTCTTGCGATACGTGGTGCAAGCCGGACCGGAAGGCGCGGCCGCGGGCGCGATCCAGACGCACATGGACCTGCCCGCCTCCACGCTCAGCCATCACCTCAAGCGCCTCGCGGACGCCGGAGTCATCCGGTCGCGTGGGGAAGGGACGTTCCACTACTACTCCGCCGACTACGACGCTCTTCGCAAGCTCACGGACTACCTCTGGGAAGACTGCTGCAAGAACGGCGGTGGGAAATGCTGTTGAAAAAGCTGGCCGCCGAAGCCCTTGGAACAGCGCTGCTGCTGGCCGCCATCGTCGGGTCGGGGATCATGGCCGATCAGCTCTCGCGCCCGAACGTCGCGCTCGCGCTCCTGGCGAACACCGTGGCGACCGGTGCCGCCCTGGTCGCGCTGATCATCGCGTTCGGATCGATCTCAGGCGCTCACTTCAACCCGGTCGTGACCCTCGCCGTCGCGAGTCAGGGCGACCTCCCCTGGCGCGAGGTGCCCGGCTATATCGGCGCGCAGGTTGTCGGGGCCTTCGCGGGCGTGGCGGTCGCCCACGCCATGTTCAAACAGCCGGCGCTCTTCTTTGCCTCCCAACATCGCCGCGACGGAATCGCGCAGCTGACGAGCGAGTTCGTGGCGACGTTCGGGCTGCTGGCCGTGATCTGGGGATCGGCCCGCCGGCGACCGGGGCTGGTTCCCTTCGCGGTCGGCGCGTACATCACGGCGGCGTACTGGTTCACGTCGTCGACGTCCTTTGCCAACCCGGCCGTGACGATGGCGCGCGCCGCGAGCGATACGTTCGCGGGCATTCGCCCAGCCGACGCGCCGGGGTTCATTGCGGCCCAGCTCGCCGGCGGTGCCGCCGCAACCGTGCTCTTCCGGTGGTTGGTACCGGCCGCACCCAAAACTGGCGAGGAGCTCTCATGAACACCGTGGACATCGTGAAGACCGTGGACATCGTCATTTTCGCCTGCATCCACAACGCCGGCCGGTCGCAGATGGCTGCGGCCTGGTTCGACGCGCTGGCGGATGCGACCCGGGCGCGCGCCATCTCGGCCGGCACGGATCCGGGCACGCGGGTCCACCCGGAGGTGCTGGAAGCCATGCGCGAGGTCGGCCTCGACCTCAGCGATCGAAAGCCGCAGAAGCTGACCGGCGACCTTGCCGCGGGCGCCCAGATGCTGATCACGATGGGGTGCGGCGAGCAATGCCCGTTCGTGCCCGGGCTGCGCCGGGACGACTGGCCGCTCGAGGACCCGAAAGGCAAACCGATCGCGCGCGTTCGTGAGATCCGGGACGACGTGCGGGCGCGCGTCGTCTCCCTGCTCCGTCGAGAGGGTTGGGCGCGCGAATGATTCGCCGGGCCGAAGAGGAAGATCTCCCTGCGGTGCTTGCGCTACTCGGTGACGCGAAGCTCCCCACCGACGGAGTCGCAGAGCACTTCAAGACGTTTTTCGTGGTCGACGAGGGGGGTCGAATTGTCGCCAGCGCCGGCCTCGAACTCCACGGCGACGCCGCGCTGCTTCGCTCGCTTGCGGTAGCCTCGGATCTGAGGGGCGCTGGCCTTGGCGCGGCTGTGCTGCGCCGCGCGCTCGACGAAGTCCACGCTCGCGTGGGAGGGCTCTATGCTCTGACCATCAGCGCGGAAGCGTACTTGTCCCGATTCGGGTTCGTGCGCGTCTCTCGAACCTCGCTACCGCCACAACTCTTCGACTCCCGCGAGCTACAGCACGCCTGTCCGGCCTCTGCGACTGCAATGAAGCGGGTCGCACAGGACGGCGCGTCCGGCCAGAACGGCTAGAGAGCTACCCGGCGCCTACAGCCGAGCCGCCGCGATCAGCGCGTTGGCCTCGGACGGGTGCTGCTTGCACTCGAGCAGCGCGTTCATCATCAGCGGCGCGACGATCGTGGCGTCGGACTCGACCACGAACATCGGCGTCTCGGCCGTGAGCTTGTCCCAGGTGATCTTCTCATTGGGCGTCGCGCCCGAGTACGAGCCGTACGACGTGGTCGAATCCGAGATCTGGCAAAAGTACGCCCAGGGCTTCACCGGCTGCTCGAGGTCGTACTTGATCGACGGCACCACGCAGATCGGAAAGTCGCCGGCGATGCCGCCGCCGATCTGGAAGAAGCCGACTCCCTGGCCCGACGACAGCTCGCGATAGTCGTCATAGAACGCCGCCATGTACTCGATGCCCGACTTCGAGATCGCGGCGTTGCACTCGCCGATCTTCACGTGCGACGCAAAGATGTTGCCGAAGGTCGAGTCCTCGTAGCCGGGGACGACCACGGGCAGCTTGGCCTTCGCCGCCGCGAGCAGCCAGCACTCGTCGGCCGGCCCCTGCTGCAGATTGGCGGGGATGGCCTGGATCAGCTCGTAGAAGTACTCGTGCCAGAAGCGGCGCTCGCCGCGCTCGCTGGCGCGCTTCCACATCGGGACGACGATCTTCTCGACCGCGCGGAAGGCCTCGTCCTCGGGGATGCTGGTGTCGGTCACGCGCCGCATGCGGTCGTTGAGGATCTTGGTGTCGTCCTGCTTGGTGAAGTAGCGGTAGTCGGGGAAGTCGCGGTAGTGGTCGTGCGCGACCAGGCGAAACAGCGACTCTTCGAGGTTGGCGCCGGTCACCGACAGGCCGTGGATGAGACCGGCACGGATGGCCGGCGCCATCGTGATGCCCATCTGCGCCGACGACATCGCGCCCGCGACGGCCCAGAACATCCGACCGCCGCGCTCGATGTGGCGCCAGTAGGCGATGGTCGCGTCGCGCGTGGCGCGCGCGTTGAAGTTCTTGTAGTTGCGAAGGACGAAATTCAGGATCGGCAGCTGGGCGCTCATGATGGCCCTTTTTAGCGGCTCTCGGGCCGCGCGGCCAGAGGGCATCTGCGACGACACGTCGAATTCACATGCTCGGCCGCCCGCCCGACGCGCGCTCAACGCGGGATGCGGACGATCTGCGTCGGGGTGGCGGACGCGACGACGTAGACCGCGTCGGGGGTGACGGCTGGCTTCACTTGGATCACAGGAAAGTCCTCCGCAGGTGAACAGGCCAGACGCTGGCTCGTCCCGTCGGGGGCGAGCATCCAGACCACCAGGTGAAACCTCTGGTCGTCGAACAGCTGAATGGCCCCGAGGATCCACGCTCCATCCCCGGTCGGCCACATCCCCATGACGCCGGAGTGAGCCGGCGTGCCCTGCCAGAAGGTCCGCATTGGGCTGCCGTCGGTCGGCGCCAGCGCCACCGACCATTCGTCGTCTTCGGCCGAAGCGCCGGCGCGCGGAACGGTCCAATACACACCCGCCGGATCGAGTCCGGCTAGATTGCCCTTGGCCTTGGTGAGCGGATCCGCCGTCGCGAGCAGCCGTGGGGCGCTGCCGTCGAACGGAACAGCGTAGGAGACGCCCAGATCCGCCGCCATGAGCACGGCGTCGGCGCTGAGCGCGATCGCCATGAACGGCAGGGTCTCCGACGGGAAGCCGGGATCGAGCGCGGTGAGCAAACCGATCTGGACCGGCGTCCCACCCGCTCGGGACGCACGCCAGACCGTCGTGGCACCGTCGGGGCTCGAGTCCTCTGCCCAGTAGAAATCGGTGGCGTTGAAATCGTGGTGCAGCGCGATCCCCGACGTCGAACGACCCGCGGCGCTGTCGAGCAGGAGCGTCGGTGAACCGCCCGCCACCGGCACAGAATAGATCAGGTTGCCCCGGTCCCCACCAGTGTAGATGAGCTGATCGCCGTCGAGCCATAGCTCGGGCATATAACCCGTCGCCAGCGTCGTGCCCGCACCGCCGCCGGTCGGTAGCGCGGTCAGCGCCTGAGTCGCGAAGGTGGAGTAGTACAGAACGCCGTCGCGGTACGCGAGCGGCGAGGTGATGTCGTAGCCTGGCAACGTGAGGATCGGCTGCCAGGCGGCGGAACACGACGACACCGAATCGAGCGGCGCGGGCGCGGGCCGGTTGTCACCGCATGCTGGCAGAAGTCCGAAAACGGAGACCGCGACTGCCGCCCAGCTCGCTGTACCCCTTGCGCCCTTCTGACGTCCACTCATCGAAGCCCCCTCTCTCTTCGATCGTCGGACCCGTGATACCAGACGAACGAAGGCGCAGCCATATTCAAAGCGCCTTCGTGAGTGTGATCCCGCTCAGGTTTGGTGCGCAACTCGCCGATAGCTCGCCGCATGACGAACCGACATGCGCGCATGGTCCCACGGCAGATGGTTCAAGGTAAGGTCGTCGTCTCGGTACTGCTACTCTTGCTCGCGAGTTGCGGCGGTGGCTCGAATGGTCCCGCCACCGGGCTGGGCGGTTTCACCGGCGGCGGAGTGGGAGGCTCCGGGTTCGGCGGTGCCACCGGATCGACCTGCCCGTCGAGCAATGCGACTGGCACGCTCTCGGTGCGCATCATCGGCACGCCGAGCGGCCACGGATCGATCGCCCTCGCCGGTGGCGCCACGCTGACCGCCAGCAATGACCTCACGTTGTCCGCCGGTCCCGAGACGGTCACCGCCTATCTCTACGCCGAGGGCAACCAGATGGTGCGCGTCGCCTACTCGCCGACGGTGGATGTGCCCTCGCCGTGCGTGCGCGCCGGGCAGACGACGATCGTCACCGCGACCTACGCGCGCATCCCCAGCAGTGGCGCGCTGTGGTTGGGGGCCAGCAACACGCCGTCGGCCGCGACGCTGCTCTCATTCGTGCCGGCCGACCTGGCGTCGAGCGGCTCCTCGACCGCGACCGTCGCCGCCAAGACCGGCGGCTCCGACGGCTTCACCTTCGACGTGTACGGCAACGCCTGGGTTCTGGGCGCCACCACCGCCGACCCGCCGGTCGCGCGCATTCCGGCGGCCGCGCTTGGCAGCGACGGCGTGAAGACTCCCGACGTCATCATCGACAGTCCGTCGTTCGGCACGGCGATCCCCGGCGCGAAAGCGCTGGCGTTCGATGCGGACGGCAATCTCTGGGTCTCGGTCGTCGCCGCCAACAAGGTCGTGAAGATCGCCGCGGCGGCGCTTGGCACGCCGGGCACGTCGGCCCCCGTCGCGGCCGTCGAGGAGAGCGGCATCAACGCGCCCGCCGGTCTGGCGTTCGACAGCAGCGGCAACCTCTGGGTCGCGGCCGACGGCGCGTCCACGATCGTGCGCATCGACGCCGCCCACCTGACCACGTCGGGGACCGGCGCCGACCTGACGATCACCGCGCTCACGCCGCAGCCGGTGGTGGGTCCGCTGTCCTCGCCGCTGGGCCTGGCCTTCGACGCGAACGGCAACCTCTGGGTGAACTACGACGGCACCATCGCGCGCCTGACGCCGTCCGACCAGGCCGGCACCGGCAACCGGACGATCACGCCGACCGTGCAGATCGAGCCTGGCGTCACGTCGCTCCCGCTCGGCATTGCGTTCGACGAATTCGGCGGCCTGTGGTTCGCGGACATCGCTGGCGGCTTCGCCTGCTTTGGAGCCACCCAGCTCACTGGCTCCGGGTCGGTGACGCCGGAGATCATCATCGACAGCGCCGACCTCGGCTACGCGGGCTGGTTCGCACTCTACCCTGCCCCCGCGTTCACACCGCTCGCCCACGCGCTGCCCTGACGCGGGTACTGGTTCGGACTTCGCGATCCGAGTCGGACGCTCCGATCCCAGTTTTCTGAAATCGGTTTGCGCGATGCCTGCGGGATGTCGGGCTTTCGCACGGGCACATCTCTTGCTGGTTCTCGAAGAGATTCCGATGAGCCGAACCGGCGGGATGCCTTCGTCGCACCGTCGCGCCCCCGCGGCGATGGTGGCGTTGATGGTCATCGTCGCCATCGCGCTGGCCTGGCTTGGCTCGGGATGCCGCTCGACGGCAATGATGCCTCCGCTTCACGACGCCTCGAGCGACGCCGCCGACGCGTCGACGGGGCCGAGCGATTCCGGCGACGCCCCGACCGCCGACTGCGACCTGCCCGCCCTTTACACGTTCGGGTACAACGGCGGCGACGTCGCCTTCACCGACGAGAGCACGCTGACCCCACCCGCCTCGTATCGACGTACGAGGGAGCACCTGGGCGTTCCCGAACCACCGCCGCCGCTGTCCTGCATGCCGGCGCTCCCCGCGTGCGGCGACACCGGACAGATCGACGTCTCGGACATCGTCCGGGATTTCGCCGATCCCGACGTGGTGCAGGCCATGGCGATGGTGACGCCGCCGCTCTACGGCCTGGACCAGCGTCCGGTAGACGGAGCGATGTTCCAGATTTTGAGGGACGACGGGCACGGGTTCCTGGCCGGCAGCAGCTGCGACACCGGCGCGTTTTGCCACGGTCCGGTCCCCACCGGCATCGCCCGCCTGGTGGCGGATCTGAAAGCGCTGGATCAGCAGCAGCTCGGCGACCCGAGCTGTGCCTCGCTGCAGCCGTGAGGCGTCGTTGCACACGCGCGCAGCCGACGTGCGCCATTTCGCCACACGCTGATCGCCTGCGGTGCCCCTGCCGAGCATAGGCGTGGCGAATTGGCGCCCCGATCTGGGAGATCCGATCTTGGTGACGCGATGGCATGGGCGGTGCTACCTGTTGCGAGCCCCGACCCACCGTCGGGGCGAACTCAAAAGGAGATACCGATGAAGCTCACCCGCACCATCTTCATTGCCCTGGCCGTTCTGATCCCGACCTCCTGGACCATCGCGAAGGCCGACGACGCGCCGGCCGGCGAGACCCCGAAGAAGGAGAAGAAGGCCAAGAAGAGCAAGAAGGCCGACGGCGACAAGAAGGAAGAGAAGAAGGCCGAGTAACGCCTTCTCGGGTGGGGCGGCCGGGCGCCGGCGCCGGATGGGCTTCGGCCTTTCTGGAACACGCGTGCTCGACCGCCTGCCCGGATACCTTTCGTTCGAAATCTGTCTGCGTTCGATTCGAGCCAGCACCGACATGATGTCGATGCCTGGCTTTTCGTGTTTCTGGACAGGGTGCGCAAAGGACCGCCCGCGCGTTGGCGCCCGCCAACAAAGACAAGTTTTTCGTCGGTGCTGTGCTCGATCTGCCTGCTTCGATCGACGAGGAGGTACCGAGATCACACATTCTGATGCGCAACACGGCTGTCCGCGTCTCGACTTACTTCGCGTTCTTCTCTCTCCTCTGGCTGGCCAGCTGCACCGGTACCGTCGGAGACATCGGCGGTAGCGACGCCGGTCGTCCCACGACAGGCGACGGCGGCCACATCGGTGGCGACGGCGGCGCGAGCGGCCTCGGCGGTGCGAGCGGCGGCGGCGGCGTCTCCGGCGCGGGCGGCGGCGGCGTTGCGAGCGGCCTCCCCTGCGACGTGCAGGCGTTGCTACAGACCCGTTGCGTCGGCTGCCACGCCTCGCCACCGGTCAACAGCGCGCCGATGCCGCTGGTGAGCGTCGCGAACCTGATCGCGGCGTCGTTCGCCGATCCGACCAAGACCTTCGCGCAACGAGCGCTCGCGCGCGTCCAGCTGACCGCTGGCCAGATGCCGCCGGCGCCGAACCCGCGCGCCACCGCGGCGGAGATCCAATCGCTCGGCGACTGGATCGCGGCCGGCTATCCGTCGACGGGTTGCGGCAGCACCGGCGCGGGCGGCATCGCGGGCAGCGGCGGCGCCAGCGGCACCGGTGGAATGGGCAGCGGCGGTGCGACCGGCACCGGCACCGGCGGCGCGGGCGGCGCGACCAACGAGGGGCTCCCCTGCGACGTGCAGGCCGTTTATCAAACCCATTGCACGACCTGCCACGCCGCGATGCCGGTC
Organism: uncultured Myxococcales bacterium; assembly: GCA_964571275.1. Taxonomy (GTDB): domain Bacteria; phylum Myxococcota_A; class Polyangia; order Fen-1088; family Fen-1088; genus DASRQZ01. The sequence goes on along the minus strand of CAZNCQ010000027.1, from coordinate 13,156 downwards.
AACGGCGCGCCGATGCCGCTGGTGACGCGCAGCAATCTGATGACGCCGTCGTTGGCCAGCGCGTCGATGACGTTTGCGCAACGCACGGTCGTCCGCATGCAGAGCACCACCACGCCGATGCCGCCGGTGCCGGGCACGCCCGCGTCGGCGGCCGAGGTTCAAACTGTGAACGACTGGATCGCGGCCGGCTATCCTGCCGGCACCTGCGGCGCCGGTGGGGCGGGAGGTGGTGGTGGCGGTGGCGGCACCGTAGACCCGCTGGGCGCGACCCCGCGCTGCACGAGTGGCACCACCTGGACCGGCGGCAACAACGGCAATTCAATGATGAACCCCGGCCGCGCGTGCATCAGCTGCCACGCCGGCGAGGACGACGCGCCCCGCTTCACCATCGCCGGGACGCTCTATCCGACGGGCCACGAGCCCAACCTGTGCAATGGTGTCAACGGCACCACCGGCGCGCGCGTGGTGATCGTCGACGCCGCGAACCACACGGTCACGCTGACGCCCAACGCCGCCGGCAACTTCATGTACACCGGCCCGATCACCACGCCCTATCACGCCAAGGTCACTTACCAGGGGCGCGAACGCATCATGCCGGTCGCGCAAACCACCGGCGATTGCAACTCGTGCCACACGCAAAACGGAACGAACGGCGCCCCGGGCCGCATCACGTTGCCGTAGCGCGAGGGTCAACTGATTGAACTACCCCAGCAACTTGTCCGGCGTGATCGGGAGATCGCGCACGCGCACGCCGGTGGCGTGATAGACGGCGTTGGCGATCGCCGCCGCCGCGCCGGTGATGCCGATCTCGCCGATCCCCTTCGCTCCCACCGCGTTGACGATCGGGTCGACCTCGTCGACCGCGATGATCTCGATCGCCGGCACATCCAGGTGAACCGGCACGTGATAGTCGGCGAGATCGCGCGTCACCACCCGGCCGCTGCGCCGATCGCGCAGCGTCTCTTCGTGCAGCGCCATGCCGATGCCCCACACGATGCCGCCGATGAACTGGCTGCGCGCGGTCTTGGCGTTCAGAATCTTGCCGCCCGCGAACGCTCCCACGAAGCGCGTGACCCGGACCTGACCGAGGTCTGCGTCGACGTGCACCTCGGCGAACTGTGCGCCGAATGAATGCAACGAGTGCTCCTTGCGCGCGGGGTTCTCCTCGGCGGAGAAGCGCGCCTCGATCTCCGTGCGCCCGGCGCGCTTGAGGATCGCCTGGAACGGATCGCGGCGCGTGGGATCGCGCGCGTCGACGAGACAGGCGTCGCCGAAGGTGACGTCGCCGACCGGCATCTCGTAGAGCGGCGACGCGGTGTCGGCGAGCGCCAGCGCGGTCAGCGCCGCGCGCGCGGCATCCGCGGCGCCCTTCACCGCCGGCCCGACGCTGGCGGCGGTGCGCGAGCCGGCCGACAGCGGCGCCTCTGGCAGTCGGGTGTCGCCGAGCTCGAAGCGCACGCGGTCGACCGACAGGCCGAGCGCGTCGGCGGCGATCTGGGTCATGATCGTATACGTGCCCGTGCCGAGATCCTGCGTCCCCGCCTGAACCAGCGCCGTACCGTCGGCGCGAATACGCGCCACCGCCTGCGATGGGCTCTGCCCCGCCGGGTAGGTCGCGGTCGCCATGCCCCAACCGACCCACTCGTTCCCCTTGCGGGTCGCGCGCACCCCCGCGCGCCGCCGCGCCCAGCCGAACCGCTCGGCCGCCTGCTGGTAGCAGGTGCGCAGCGACTTGCTCGAGAACGGCTTGCCGGTCTCGGGATCGCGTTCGGCGTAGTTGAGCAGCCGCAGCTCAAGCGGATCGATCTTGAGGGCGTAGCTGAGCTCGTCCATCGCCGACTCCAGCGCAAAGCTGCCCGAAGCTTCGCCGGGCGCGCGCGTGAACGTGGGCGTCGAGATGTCGAGCCGCACCAATCGGTGCGACGTGCGGATGTTCGCGCAGGCATAAGACATGCGCGTCTGCGCGGCGCTCGGCTCCACGAACTCGTCGAAGCGCGACGTCGCCGCGTGCACGTCGTGGCGCATGGCCATCAGCCGACCGTGGCCGTCGGCGCCCAGCAACAGCCGCTGCCGCGTGACCGGGCGATGCCCCACGAGCGAGAACATCTGGTGCCGCGTCAGCACCAGCTTCACCGGCCGCCCGAGCACGCGCGCCGCCATCACCGCGAGCGGTACGTGCGACCAGGGCGTTCCCTTGCAGCCGAAGCCGCCCCCCACGAACAACGAGATCACGCGCACGCCGTCGAGCGGCAGGCCAAAGAGGCTCGCGATCCTCTTGCGCACGCCCGTGATCCCCTGCGTGGCATCGTAGACCGTCACGCGATCCGCGGCGCTCCACACCGCGATCGTGCCGTGCGGCTCCATCGGATTGTGGTTGTACGCCGGCGTGGTGTAAGTCGCGTCGATCCGATACGCGGCCGCCGCGAACCCGCGATCGAAGTCGCCGGCGTTGCTGTCGGTCGGCCCGCGCGGCGTCTTCGCCGGCGCGTACGATTCACCCAGGTGGCGCGCCAGATCCAGCACCGGCCGCTCGGCGCGCACCACCGCACGGACCAGGCTGGCGGCGTGCTGCGCATTCTCGAGCGTGTCGGCGACCACCACCGCGATCGGCTGATCGTTGTAGAGCACCCGATCGTCCTGCAGCAGCTGCAAGACACGCTCGCCGGGGTCGCCATGCGCGGCGCCCGGCAACCGCGGCGCGTTCGCGTGCGTGATCACGCGCAGCACGCCGGGCGCGCGTTCCGCGGCGAGCGTGTCGAGCGCCTCGAGGCGCCCGGGCGCCGCCGCCGCGCCGACGATCACCGCGTGCGCCACGTTGGCCACCGCGGTCTCCGGACCGTACGGCGTCCTGCCCGTGACCTTGAGGTGCCCCTCGACGCGGTCGATGCCCGCGCCGGTGATCGGCGACGTCGAATGCGCCGGCGGGCTCGGCGTCGCGCCGGCGTCACCGCCGGAACCGACGGGCGCGTTCATCGACCGACCACCGTCTCGAGAGCGCGCACCAGCGCGCGCTGCGCGAGCTTGACCTTGAATTCATTGTCCGGCCGCACGTCGGCGCCGCGCAACGCCGCCGCCGCCGCGTGCTCGAACGACGAGCGGCGCGCCGGCTGGCCGACCAGCACCGCCTCGGCCTCCCGGCTGCGCCAGGGCTTGGTCGCGACGCCGCCCAGCGCGACGCGAACGGCGCGCATGCGTCCGGCGTGCAGGTCGACCGCCACCGCCGCCGAGGCGAGCGCGAACGCAAACGCCGCGCGATCCCGCACCTTGACGTAGCCCGAGCGCGACGCGAACGGCGCCGCCGGCAGCGTCACGTGGGTGATGAGCTCGCCGTGCTCGAGCGCGGTTTCGATCTCGGGGTGGTCGGCGGGCAGCGTATGAAAGTCGGCGATCGCGATCTGGCGCGCGCCGCGTGGCCCCTGCGTGTGCACGACCGCGTCGAGCGCGACCATCGCCACGCACATGTCCGACGGGTGCGCGGCGATGCAGCGCGGGCTGCCACCGAGGATCGCGTGCATGCGTGTCCAGCCGCCCTGCGCGGCGCACCCCGATCCGGGTGCGCGCTTGTTGCACTCGCCGACAGCGACGTCGCGAAAATAAGCGCAGCGCGTGCGTTGCATGAGATTTCCGCCCACCGTCGCCATGTTGCGCAGCTGCGGCGACGCGCCGGCCAGCAACGCCTCCGACAGCGCCGGAAAACGCGCGCGCACCGAGGAGTGATAGGCGACGTCGCTGTTGCGCGCGCCCGCGGCGATGCGCAGGCCGCCGTCGGGCAAGTCCTCGATCGCCGCGCCCGGGTCGACATGGTTGACGTCGATCAGCGTCTCGGGCGACTCGACGCCCAGCTTCATGAGATCGATCAGCGTCGTGCCGCCGCCGATGAACGCAGCGCCCGGCGTGCCCGCGGCCTGCAACGCCGCCGCGGGATCGACCGCGCGGAGATAGCGAAATCCGCGCATCTCACAGCTCCTTTCGCGCCTTTTGAATCGCGGCGACGATGTTCGGATAGGCGCCGCAGCGGCAGATGTTGCCGCTCATCTGCTCGCGCACCTCGTCGTCCGTTTGGGCGTGGCCCTCGGCGAGCAGTCCCGCGGCGCTCATGATCTGCCCCGACGTGCAATAGCCGCACTGAAACCCGTCGCACGCGATGAACGCGGTTTGCAGCGGGTGCAACGCCGGCCCCCCGGCGAGGCCCTCGATCGTGGTGATCGGCGCGCCCTCGGCCATGACCGCGAGGGTGAGGCAAGCGTTCACACGACGGCCACCGACCAGCACCGTGCAGGCGCCGCACTGTCCCTGATCGCAACCCTTCTTGGTGCCGGTCATGCCCAACCGCTCGCGCAGCGCATCGAGCAGCGTCGCGCGCGGATCGACGCGCAGCCGGCGCGCCGTGCCGTTGATCTGCAGCGTGACCTCGACCTCGCCCGGCGCCACCTCGACCGCGGGCGCGGGCGCGGCGGCGCGCACCGGCGCTTCGATCAGCGTGAGCGCGAAGGCGGCCGCGAGGCTGCTCACCACCAGCTCCCGGCGCGACAACGTGAAGCGGGACATGTCGATGTGCCCGGTCGCCGACAGCGCGCCCGCGATGGTGTGCAACGTGCCGTTTCGGGGCGCGACCTCGATGTACGAGAATCGCAACCGCCGCTCGCCGTCGATCACGAAGAGACCGGTCGCGCCCGGCGACACGCCGTAGCGTGCGCGCATGGCCGCGCGATCGGCGGCGTCGCGCGCGTCCCCCGGGCCAATGCTCCAGGCCTCGTCCTCGGGGCCGAAGCAGAGCGCGCCGTCGTCGAACACCAGCAACAAGACCGCGCCCAATCCGCGCAGCTCGGCGCGCACGGCGCCGAGCCCATCGTCGTCGCGCACGGCGCCGCGCTCGAGCGCGACGTCGCCGCGCCACGACGTCGCGAGCGGACCCGTGCACAGCGCAAGCACGATCGGCTGGCCGCCGAACCGTTCCAGCGATACCGGCGGCTCGCGCCCGCAACGGAGCGTGAACGAGGGAGCGCGACGGCTGCCGTCGCGGGACGAGTCCATGTAAGCCTCCGGTGTAACGACGAGGGCGCTCAGAGAGCGTAGGTTTGCGAACTCATCCGTCAAGACACCCGGCACGACTTTTCCCCATGGGACATCTTCCGACGCCGGCGTCTTGTGGACTGGCCGTCGATGCGCACAATCGCAGGACGGGACGGGTACGCCACGTAGGGAGGGCCGGCGATGGACTCACACGCTCGGGACGAGAAGGCCATTCGAATGCTGCTGAACCGATGGCACCGCGCGATGGGTGCCGGCGACCTGGCCGCGCTGCTCTCCATGATCTCGGAAGATGCGGTATTCCTCGCACCGGAGCAGGCGCCGCTGCGGGGTCGAGTCGCGTTCGCGCAGGAGCTGGCGGCGCTCACCGAGTCGCGCACGATCCGATCGAGCGCCGAGATCGAAGAAGTGCTGGTCTCGGGCGATCTCGCCTGTTGCTGGGCGACATCGACGGTCACGACCACGCCGCGCGACGGTACCGCGCCCACGGTGCGACGCGGGTCGGTGCTGTCGATCTTTCGCAAAGAGTTCGGCGGTCACTGGGTGCTCGTGCGGGACGCCAACATGCTGGCCTCCGACGCCGCGGAGCTCGCGCTCAAGGTCGACAACCTCGAGCGCGAGCTGATGGCCGACGGCCCGGGCGGTTGATCGCGTCCACGAAGCCGGGCGCTCGGCAGCAGCCGAATCAGAGCTCGCCCGCGCGAAGGCCGCCGCGCGCGAGCAGGCACCTCGCCATTTCGACCGCGCCGCGCGCCTCGGCGATGTCCAGCGCCGTGCGCCCGTCGCCGGCCAGCGTGCTCGGCTGCGCGCCCGCGTCCAGCAGGAGCGTGGCGATCTCCAGCGCCCGCATGTGCGCCGCGAAGTGGAGCGGCGTCGCGCGCGGAAGCTGCCACTGATCGATGGCGTCGTGGACAGATTCGGCGCGCTCGGCGATGCGCGCGCGCACGTGGTCGAGCAGACCGAAGCAGACCGCGTCGTGGATGTCGACTGGACAGTGGGTGCGGATCCAGTGAAAGACCTCGCCCTGGCCCTCATGATCCGCCCACGAGAGCGGCGTGGCGTTGAACGGATTGTTGCGGTCGTTGAGGTCGGCCCCCTTGGCCACCAGCCGCTCGACCATCGCGCGATCACCGCCGCCCGCCGCGCGATGGAGCGCTGTGCCGTTGTTGACGCCGACCACGTTCCAGTTGCCGTCTCTCTCGAGCAGGAAGTCGACCGCGTCACGCCGGCCGTTCACGTACGCGAACAGCATCGCCAATCCGATCGCGTCGCGGTCGGGCCGCGTCTCGCCGCCGTGCCGGACCGGTATCTTCAGCTTGCCCGCGGCGTCGAAGCCGTCGCGCAGCCAGTCCAGGCGCCCGAGCGCCGCGGCCGCGCAGATGTCGGCCTCGGCGCCGAGCTCGATGAGCCGCTCCGCCGCACGGAGCGCATGATCCGCCAGCGCCTGATGCAAGACGTCCGGCGCGCGCAGGTCCAGCTGCGCACCGTGCGCCCGCAGGAGATCGATGAGCGGCGCCGAGACACCGACCTCGCTGGCGTGCTGGCTGGTCAGCACCAGCCCCATCGTGCTGACGCCCGCGCGGGGCGACAGCGTGCGCGCGTTGACCTCGGCGCCGGCTTCAATCAGGAAGGCGGCGATCTCGACGACGTTCGGCGGCAGCGGCGTGCGAAGCGGATTGCCGGCGACATGGTGGAGCAACGTCGCGCCGCTGAAGTAGCCGAACGGCGGCTCGAGGAAGCCGCGTGCGCGCACCAGCGTCGGGTCCTGCGCCACCTGCGCGCGCAGGCGATCCAGATCGCCGCGATCGAGCGCCTCGATGGCGTCCGCGAAACCCGGGTAAGAGCGCATGTGGACCAACCGCCGCGACATCGCGACGTGCCGCTTGAGCGCAATCCAGCTCTCGAACCCGTACTCGCGCGCGATGACCAGCTGCGCGTCGGCCAGTGACACCGGCGTCTCCTGCGCGTCGCGGACCGTGCGACCGAGCAGCCGCGGATGGTGCGTCAGGATGCGCGCGGCGGCCGACGGACCGCCGTTTCGATGCGCCCGGCGCAGCTCCTTGGCCTGCAGCCTCAGCTGCGTCAGATCGGGACGCGACGGCAGGGAGCGGGAAGACATGTGCAGCTCCTTTCATGAAGCCCGACGTCCGCTGTTCCGGGCTGAAAGAAGCGCACCAGCTCGCTGTTCTATCGGTAGGTGGGACTCGGTCCCTCTCCGCGGACAGGAAGCGCCCTACGCGCTCGCCGCGAGGTTAGCGACCGCGGGGCGGCTGTCAAGAGACACGACACACTAGTGCGCCAGCGCGGCGAGCGCGCGGTGCACGTTGTAAAACAAGCCGCCGAGGCCAACGGTGAAGATGAAGTCGCCGTAGAGCCCGTGCTCGATCGAGACCAGCAGCGTCGAGCGGCGGCGCTCGTAGGTGGCGGCGAACAGCAAGCCGCCGGCGGTGGCGAGCAGGATGGCGCCCCGGTTGTGCACGACGATGTGCGCCCAGCCGAACAGCAGACCGCTGGCCATCACCCGCGTGAGCGGCCGGCGCAGCAGCGCCGCGTAGCGATGGAAGAACAGCGTGCGGAACATGATCTCCTGGGAATAGGCCGAGATCGGCGGGTACAGGAGCATCACCGCGAGCCAGGCGATGGGGCGCGTGCGCGGCATCTCGAACAGGTGCTCGCGCGCGAACAGCAGCGTCACCGCCAGGAGGCCGGCCCAGACGAAGATCGTGCGGATGGCCAGCGCGCGCAGGCCCTGGCGCGCGAGCGCCGCGTCCCACAGCTGCCGGCGAGGGAACGTCGGATCGAGCAGCAACGCGAAGAGCGACAGGACGCCGCTGCCGATGATGCCGAGCGTGACCATGCGGCGCGGGGCCAGCGCCAGCACGAGCGGCGAGATGAGGAAGATCAGAATCAGCTCGAGCCAGCGCAGCCGGGATCGGGCATCAGGCGTCGTCGACGTCGACGTCATGGACGGGCTCCAGCGTAGCAAGCCGGGGACCGCGTCGCGTGCGCGATGGGCCGCCGGCCATGTCACGATTCGGATTCGCGCGTTCCACGAATTGGCAACGCTCACGCGAGTCGCTCGCGGCGGACCCGGCAGGCTCCGTCGGCGTAGTCGTGATCGAGCCGGCCAGTCGCCCTCAACCGGGCGGATAGGCCTCCGAGCCCATTTCCATCGAATCGATGCCGACCGACTCGACCTCGGCGGCGACGCGGTTGCCGATCACGCGATCGCAGGCGATGAAGAAGGCGTAGGCGACGACGAAGACGAAGACCGCGTTGGTGGCGACGCCGATCGCCTGCGCGGCGAGCTGCGCCGGGTCGCCGAAGATCAGGCCGCGCACTGGGCCGGCGACGCCGTTCCAGCCCTCGCCGTAGCTGCCGTCGGCGAAAAGGCCCAGCGCCAGCGCGCCCCAGGCGCCGCACACGCCGTGCACCGCGATGGCGCCGACGGGATCGTCGACGCGCAGGCGGCGCTCGAGCGCCACCACCGACCAGACCACCAGCAGGCCGGCGACCGCGCCGATGAGCACGGCGGCCGACGGGGTCACGAACGCGCACGAAGCGGTGATCGCGACCAGCCCGCCCAGCAAGCCGTTGCAGACCATGGCCATGTCGGGCTTGTCCAGCGAGTACCAGACGTAGACCAGCGCCGAGACCGCGCCCGCCGACGACGCGAGCATGGTGTTGACGGCGATGCCGGCGATGCGCGCGTCGGCGGCGGACAACGTCGAGCCGGCGTTGAAGCCGAACCAGCCGAAGGCCAGCACCAGCGAGCCGAGGATCGACATCGGCAGGTTGTGGCCCGGCATGGCGACGATGGTGCCGTCGCGCCGGAACTTCCCGATGCGTGGCCCGATCACGATCGCCCCCGCGAGCGCGGCCACGCCCCCGGTCATGTGCACCACCGACGATCCCGCGAAGTCGACGTGCCCGTGACCAAGATGCGCGACCTGGCCCAGCGCCGACAGCCAGCCGCCGCCCCAGACCCAGTTGCCGTAGAGCGGATAGAGGATCATCGACATGAACAGCGCGTAGCAGAGGAACGCGGCGAACTTCCAGCGCTCGGCCATGGCGCCCGTCGGGATCGTCGCCGCCGTGTCCATGAAGACCGCTGCGAACAGGAACATCGCCAGGCTGCTCGGATCCTGCGCCGCGCTCACCAGCGCGAACCGCGACGCGCCGACCAGGCCCAGCAGGTGACCGCCGATGTGCGGGCCGAACTCGCGCGCGCCGGACAATGCCGCGCCCGAAGCAACGTCCGAAGCGGCGCCCCCCAGCGTCGGCCAGCCCGACACGCCGCCCATCATGAACGCGAACCCGGTCAGCCAGAAGCCGAGCACGCCGACCGGATAGATGACCATGTTCATCGCCATCACGTGGACGGCGTTCTTGGCGCGCGCGTAGCCGGTCTCGACCATCGCGAAGCCGACCTGCATGAACATCACCAGGAATGCCCCGACCAGCACCCAGGCCAGGTTCAGGGACGATTCCAGCGCGCTCGGCGGCATGTCTATTTCTCCCGATGCACCGCGGGGGCCAGCGGCGGCGACGGTCGGTGGCTGAGAGCCACCAGCGCGATCAGGCCGCTGAAGACCAGCACCACCGCGACCGGAACCGCCACACGGCGCACGGCGCGAAAGCGGCCGCCGCGCGACGACGTCGTGCGGCTTCCGTCGGCGTGCACGGCCGATTTGGGATCACGCAGGTCCTTGAGGAATTGCTCGACACTGTCGTAGCGGTCGCGCGGCGAGCGCTGGATCGCGCGCACCACCACCGCGTCCAGCGCCGGATCGATCGACGGCAGGAAGTAGCTGAGAGGCCGCGGGTCGTCGTTGGTCTTGGCGCTCAAGAGCGCTTGGGGGTTGGGCGCGGCGTGCGGCAAGTCGGCGGTCAACATCTCGAAGACCATCGTCCCGAGCGCGTAGACGTCGGTGCGCTCGTCGCCGCGCCGGCCGCCGATCTGCTCGGGCGCCATGTAGTCGGGCGTGCCGACCGCCGATGACAGGCCGGCCCAGGTCAGGCGGCGCGCCGTCTCGTCGAGCGCGATGCCGAAGTCGAGGATCTTCACCTGCCCGTCGGCGGTCACCAGCACGTTCTCGGGCTTGAGATCGCGGTGCACCACCTTGCGCCCGTGCAGGTAGACCAGCGCTTCGCCCACCTGCTGGGCGATGTCCAGGGCCTCTTCGGCGGGCAGCATCCCGGTCGATTGCATGATCGCGCGCAACGACTTGCCCTCGACGTACTCCATCGCCAGGTACATGCGGCTCTTCACGCGCGGCTTCAGGACCTTGACGATGTGCGGGTGATCGAGCTTCTGGCCGATGCTCTCTTCGCGCTTGAAGCGCTCGAAGAAGACCACGTCGCTCTCGAACTGCATGTGCGGGATCTTCAGCGCCACCGGCGCGCCGGATTCGGTGTCGGTCGCCTTGAAGATCGACGCCATGCCGCTGCGCGCGAGCAATTCGCCGAGGCGGTACTGATCGAGCACGTCGCCAGCGGTCAACTCGCGCATGGGCTCAGGCCGTCGCGGGGGGGCACGCGGCGCACCTTATCACGCGCGGCGGCCGATCAACCGCCCCAGCCGTCCGAGCACGCCGCGCCGATGGGGCGGCTCAGGCGTCACGCCCAGCATGTTGATCACCGCGGCGCTGACATTGTCCGGCGTGCCGCGCTCATTGGCGGCGTCGACCAGCGCGCGGCTCGCGGCGGCCGCGGGCCGGCCGCTCACGATCTCCATCATCTCCGGCTCGGCCACGACGTTGTAGAGACCGTCGCTGCACAGGATCAACGTGTCGCCCTGGCGCAGCGACGTGGCGATTCGATCGATCGCCACGATCAGCTCGCGCCCCAGGCAGCGCGTCAGCGTCGATCGGTCGCGGTGGCTGCGCGCCCGCTTCTCGCTCATCAGGCCCATGCGCACGCGCTCGCCGGTGACGGTGTGGTCCTTGGTGAGCTGCATGATCGCGCCGCCGCGGCACAGATAAAGCCGGCAGTCTCCGACGTGCGCCGCGGTCAGCGCGCCGTCCTCGATCGCCAGCGCGGTCAGCGTCGTCGCCATCCCGCGCAGCTCGGGGACGACGACGCTCAGGTCATACACATCGATGTTCGCTTGTTGCACCGCGCGGGGCATCCGCCGGTCCAGCTTCATGCCCGTGAGCTGGCGGTAGCTGCGCACCGTCGCCTCGATCGCTGTCTTGCTCGCCGTCGCGCCGGCGGGGTAACTCGAGACCCCGTCGGCGACGGCGACGATGCCCGCGGTGGCGCTCTCGACGAAGCAAGCACACTGGTCTTCGTTGTGCTCGCGTTCGGTGCCCACGTCCGAAACGACCGAGGCCTCGAAGGTGCACGCCGCGGGTTGCTGCTGTTCTGCTTCCAACGTCAGCTAGCTGGTCGCCGCCGTTTGGCTCGGCCGCTGCTCGAGCAAGACTGCCTTGCCCTTGGCCTTGCTCGTGCGCGCGAAGTAAAGCGCGCCGTAGATACCCCACGCCCCGCAGACCGCCAGTGCGATGTACGGCTCCTTGATGCTCATGCCCGACACGGCGAAGGGGCCCACCAGGTAGAAGAGCATGCACAGCAAATTCGCGACCAGGCCGAACAGCGGCACGAACATGTGCTTGAAGCCGCTGAACGAATGGTGCTCGCGGAAGGCGACGATCGCGATGATGCAGGTGAGCATGTAGAGCAGGAACGTGCCGAAGTTGCTGATCAGCGTGACCACGACCAGCGTGTTGGGCAGCTTGGCGAGCGTCGCCGGGTTGAAGATGCCGAAGCTGTACCAGATGTTGGCGTACTTCGGATCCAGGGGCGCCGGCGTCGTACCGCCCAGGTAGACCGAGACGGTGATCATGCCGACGATGGCCGAGATCACCGCCAGCACCCAGATCGACCGGTGCGGCGTCAGGTTCGAGCCGTGGAGCATGCCGAAGTGCTCGGGCACCTCCGCGTCCTTGCCCATCGCGTAAGTCACGCGCGCGCCGGTGTTCAGGCAGGCGAGCGTCGTGCCGATGAGCGCAAGGAAGACCGTGAACGCCTCGACGAGCATGAAGGCGCGGCCGGCCGAGTAGCTGCCGAACAGCCACGTACCGACCATCACCATCATGTCGCCGATCGGCGCGCCCGACGCGCCTGCGGCAGCCAGGTTGTAGCCGGGATTCAGGAGGTAATTGGCGGCGAAGTACTCGAACAGGTAGCAGACGGCACCCTGGATCGCGAGCGACAGCAGCACGGCGCGCGGGATGTCGCGCTTGGCGTTCTTCGCTTCTTCGCCCATCGAGGTTACCGACTCGAACCCGACCAGGATCAGGATCGCGATGCAGGCTTGAATGAAGATGAATGAGAAGCTGTGCGGCGCGGTGACCGAGCTGGCGGTCGGGTGGAACTTGAAGTGCGGCGTGAGATCCTTGGGGTGGTCGGCGTCGGACGGCTCCATCACCGTGCCCTGATCGGCGGCGTAGGTGAGCAGGAACGGCACCGGCTTGCCATCCTTCATCTCGGGCACCGGGTTGCCGTCGGCGTCCATCTTGTTTTGCAGCACCGGCGCGCCGCTGGCGTCGACCTTGGGTTTGCCATTCTCCATCACCGGCTCTTGCGCGACCACGAAGTCGACCGGCGTGCCGTTGACCAGCTGCAGCCCGCGCGCGCCTTCGGAGTGGTTCACGCGATAAGCGATGGCGATGATCGAGAAGACCAGCAGCGCGGTGATCTGCACGATGTTGATCACCATGTTGACCGCCGTCGTGCCGGTGACACCGCGAAATGCAATGTAAGCCACCCCCAACGCAAACACGACGCAGAACAAAATCATGAACAACGGGCTGTTGAACGTGCCGCTGAAGGTGTTGGGGAAGAACTGGTTCAGCAGGTAACCGCTGATGATCGCGGTCACGCCGACCATACATCCGGGGTAGACCCAGTAATAGAGGTGACTGGCCCAGCCGGTGATGAACTTGGCGAGGCGGGCGAACTTGAAGGCGTGCGTCTTGTTGAGGAACGCCTGCTCCGCGAAGAAATACGACGATCCTGCGCCGGGATAGAGCTTGGACAGCTCCGCGTAGCTCACCGCGGTTGCCAGGCACAGCAGCAACGCGGCGACGATCCCGAACCACATCGCCGACCCGGCCATCGG
>CAZNCQ010000026.1:41496-43112 GCA_964571275.1 uncultured Myxococcales bacterium | reverse complement strand
GTGCTCCCCTCGTCGGCGAGCTTCTCGGTCGCGATGCCGGCGCGCTCGAGCGCGGCGATCGTCTCGTTGGCCGAGCCCTCGTCGAGGCCGTGAAGCAGGTTGGTCGAGCACGCGGCGGCGCCACACGCGAGCGCCAGCGCCACGACGATCGGGGCACCTCGAATCACGACAGGCGTCATCCGTCCGCGTCCGCCATCGCCGCGCGCAGAAGCTGGATCGCGCGCGCGTGCAGTCGGCAGGCCCACGACTTGGACAGCCCCATGGTCTCGCCCGCTTCTTCCAGGTTCTTGCCGCCGTAGTAGTAGAGCTCCATCAGCTGTCGCTCGCGCGCCGGCAGCTTCTGGATCGCGCCACGCAGGCGCGCGCCCAGGCGGCCGGTGTCGATGAGCGCGTCGGGCGCCGGCAGGCTCTCGTCGGCCACCGACGCCGCTGCGTCGAGCGACGTGATGTGCACCGCCGCGATGTCCGACAGGATCTCGCCGATGCCCGCCAGCGCCGCCGCTGTGTCGGATGGTGCCGGGCCCTCCGCCGCGCGGCTGGCCCCCGCCGGCTGGCGCGCCGCCGCGCTCCGCTCCGCAGCCTCGCGCTCGGCGTGCGCCCGCAGCAATTCATTGGCGCGTTCCTCGGCGCGATAGCGCGCGTAGTCCGAACGCGAATACCACCCCATGGTGCGCAGCCCGTCGAACATCGCGCCGCGGATGCGGTAGTAGGCGAACGTGCTGAACGTCACCCCCTGCGTCGGGTCGAAGCGCTCCGCCGCCTCGACCAGACCCTTCGATCCGTAGCCGACCAGATCTTCGAACTCGATCGACGCGCTCAACGTCTTCTTCACCTTGCGCGCGATGGCTTGCACCAGCGCGAGGTGATCCTCGATGAGTCCTCTTTTCTCCCGCGCCGCCGGCACGGGGCGAATAGACAAGGGTTGCGCTGCGGCGTCAAGTCCGCGTATCTATGTCGTCTTCTCCGGTTTTCGCATGGGGTCCTTTCGCTCACTCTCGGCCGATGACGTGCGCGCGATCCTGCGCGCCTTCGGTGCGCCCGCCTACCGCGGCCACCGTCCGATCGCGGTCGGCACCATCAATACGAACATCGCCGTCGAAACCGACGACGGCCGGCGCTTCCTGCGCATCAACGAGGGCAAGTCCGAGGATGACGTGGCCCGTGAGGCGGCGATCGTCGCTCACGCCGCGGCCCACGGCGTCCCGACTCCCGCGCCCGTGCGCGCGCTCGATGGGCGTCCGTTCGTGCGCTGGTCGCCGCCCGCGGCGCCGGCGGGCGAGCCTGGCCCGATCGTATCTCTCTTTCCCTGGCTGCCGGGACGCACGCTGGTGCGCGCCGAGGTGGCCCCGGCGCACGCGCGTCAGGTCGGCGCCGCGCTCGCACGCCTGCATCTGGCCAGCGATGGCCTGACCGATCGGCGCGCCGGCCGCTACGAGCCCGACGAGATCGACCGCCGGCTCGCGCGAGTGACCGCGGCCGCGGCGACGCGCGCCGAGCTCGGCGCGGCGGTGGCGATCCTGACGCCGGCGCTGGCGGCGCTCCCGCGCGAGCGCGACCCGGCCTTACCGATGGGCCTGATCCACGGCGATCTCTTCATCGACAACACGCTCTTCGAC
>CAZNCQ010000026.1:1802-41396 GCA_964571275.1 uncultured Myxococcales bacterium | reverse complement strand
TCGACAACACGCTCTTCGACGCGCCGGCCGAGCCGGCCGCTGTGACCGCGACGGCGCGGCTGGTGGCGCTGCTCGACTTCGAACAGGCGTCGTGGGGCCGGCTGGCCTACGACGTCGCGGTGACGCTGCTGGCGTTCGCGTTCGGGCGCGACGACTTTCGCGCCGACGTCGCGCGCGCGTTGCTCGACGGGTACGCGTCGGTGCGGCCGCCCACCGACGAAGAGCGCGCCGCCTTCGGCCCCGAGCTGCGCTTCGCCGCCTGTCGGTTCGCGGTGACTCGCATCACCGACGTGCACCTCAAGCGGGGCGAAGGGACGCCGCCCGGCAAGGACTTCGGCAGATACCTCGCGCGGCTCGAGCAGGTGCGCCGGCATCTGGCGATGCGCGACGGGGTGCTCGACTTCTGAGCGGGGACGGCGCCGCGGGACGAGTACGGTGACCCGTACGAGTCGGGGACGCCCGCGCTGTCGCGCTAGGTCTTGCGGACCATGTTGATGTACTTGCGCAGGGTGTCCTTCCGCTCCTCATCGAGGTCGATGTAGCGGATCCCCATGTCCATCGGCGGCTCGCGGTTGGCCCAGACGACCTCGCCCTTGACCGCGATCGAGGCGTCGAGCTCGGGGAAGTTCAGCACCAGGTCGACCAACGTCCCGACCTCTTCGATCCCCGACGTCCCGATACAGACGCCGCCGAGTGAGATATTTTGGATTCGGTGAAACAGCAGCACTTCGTTCCCGGTGAAATCAACGTAGGCGTTGACCTCGTACCGCGGGAACTCGCGGACTTGCTCCGAGCTGTCGACCATCGAGTGGCTCTCCCTTGGCGATCGATAGTATCAAAGTGCGCACCCCGATAGTCTTGCCATTTTGGCACAGGGCGCCGGCGACCCGCGCCGATGCGGCATGCTCACTCCGAGGCTGCGCCGGACCAATCGCTGGTTATGAACGGATTTTCCATGCCCGGGGCGCTGGAACGCTTCGTGCACAACGCTCGTGCACTCGTCTCGTGCGCGCCTCGAAACACCGGTACTTCTCCCCGACAAGCATGGCGAACAGGGTTCTCACCGCGGCTCTCTTGCTGGCTACGTCCGGCCTGTTCGGCGCGTGCGCCCACCAGGAGTACTTCCCCAGCAGCACCATCCTCAAGACCGAAGAGAACAAGCAGATCATCGACACGGTCGAGCAGTACCGGCGCCGCCTGCTGGAGCGCAACGTCGAAGGCTTGCTGGTGCTGGCGTCGGAGAAGTACTTCGAGGACTCGGGGACGCCGCGCTCCGACGACGACTACGGCTACAACGGGCTGAAGCTGGTGTTGAGCAAGCGGCTCTCGCGCGTGCAGTCCATGCGCTACGAGATCGAGTACCGCGCCATCAAGCACGCGGGGAACCGCGCCGAGGTCGAGGTCTTCCTCGACGGATCGTTCGAGCTGTCGGCGAAGTCCGGCGATCGCTACCGCCGCGTCAACGACTACCATCGCTTCATTCTCGAGCGCTCCGGCGACGAGAAGTGGAAGTTCATCAGCGGGATGTAGGACCGGAACCTCGAAGGTTCCGCACCGCGCGCGCCTATCCGCGCCCTATCCGCAGTAACGTTCGATGGCCTCGAACAGGCGGCCGAGGTCGAGCGGCTTCATCACCAGCTCGTCGGCGTCGATCAACACTGGCCGCTTGCCGGTCGCGGTGATCACGATGAGCGGGATGTCCGCGATCGCCGGATCTTGCTTCTGCTCTCGGCGGAACTGCCAGCCGTCCATGACCGGCATCATCAGGTCGAGCAGGATCACGCACGGACGCGGCGATTTGCGCAGATATTCCAGCGCCTCGCGCCCGTTGGCGACACCGTTCACCTCGTAGCCCTCGTCTTCGAGAACCTCTTTGAGCGAGTCTCGGATGTCGGGATCGTCGTCGACGATCAGGATCCCGGAACATGTCGCGTCGTCGTTGCCCATTTCGTCGACGGCGATTTTTCGGGACAACGCCCAGCTTGTCAAACCGCCGCGCGCGGAAAGAGCGCGACAAGCGGGCGCCGAGCGGTATAAGAGCGCCCGCGTGAAGTCCGCCGTCGCAGTCATTTTGGTCGCGCTGCTGTGTCATCCGCGCGCCGCGAGCGCTGGCGAACCGCCCGACGCGCTCGAAGCGAGCACCCTCCTCGGGTTCCGTTACCGGGTCGAGCCGAACATCACGTACCTGACGGTGAACGGCTGGAACGCGCGGCTCGATCTCTATCTCCCGCTTCACGCGACCGCGCCCAGCGCGACGTTTGTTTACTTCCACGGCGGCGGCTGGGTCACGGGATCCAAGGACGAATCGGGGCTGGAGGTGCTGCCCTACCTGGCGATGGGGTTCGCAGTCGTCAACGTCGACTACCGCCTGGCGCAGGTCGCGCCGGCGCCGGCCGCCGCCGAGGACGCGCGTTGCGCGCTGCGCTGGGTGTTCCGGCACGCGCAGCAGTACAACCTGGATCCGGCGCGCGTCGTCGCTGGCGGGATGTCGGCGGGCGGGCACCTGGCGCTGCTGGCGGGCATGGCGCCGCCCGCGGCGGGGCTGGACCGCCTGTGCCCCGGCGACGAGGCGTTGAAGCTCGCGGCGATCGTGAACTTCTTCGGCATCGTCGACGTCCTCGACGTGCTGGTCGGCCCGCACGCGCGCGACTTCGCCACCGGCTGGTTCGACCACCTGCCCGACCGCGAGCGGCTGGCCCGGACGCTGTCGCCGATCGAATACGTGCGGCCACAGGGGCCGCCGGTGATCACCGTGCACGGCGACGCCGATCCGGTCGTGCCGTTCGAGCACGCGCGCCGGCTGACCGCAGCGCTGGCCGCCGCCGGCGTCCCCAACAAGCTGGTGATCGTACACGGGGGCAAGCACGGCGACTTCGGCGGCAACGACATGGTGCGCAGCGTGCGCGCCGTCCGCCAGTTCCTGACGCGAGAGAAGATTCTCAAGAAGCGGGAGCCCTGAGCCCTCCCGACTAAGGCGAGCTCCTCGCGCTCGGCGTGGAGATGGCGGCGAGGTCGGCGAGCTCGCGCACCAGCGCCGCCAGCGCCGCCGGTTGAATCGGTTTGGCCGCGTGGCGGTGGAAGCCGGCGGCCAGCGAGCGCCGCCCGTCCTCGGTGCGCGCGAACGCGGTCAGCGCTGCCGCCGGCGTGCGCCCGCCCGCTTCGGGCGGCAGCGCGCGCACCCGGCGCATGAGCGAGTGACCGTCCTCGCCCGGCATGCCGATGTCGCTGAGCAGCACCGTGGGCCGCTCCTCGCGCAGCGTGCGCACCGCCTCGTCGGCCGACGCCACGGCGGTGACCGCGGCGCCGTATTGCTCCAGCACCTCGGCCAGCAGCTCGCGCGCGTCGGCCTCGTCGTCGACCAGCAGCACGTGCACGCCGTTCAGGTTGATTTCGTCGGCCGCGTCGGCGTGGCCCGGCATCGAGACCGTGCTGCGCAGGCGCGCGGCGATCGCGGCGATGGGCTCGACATCGACCGCCCCTTCGCCCGCCGACTGTTCCGCGCGCGGCAGCGTCACCGTGAACGTCGCGCCCTGGCCCTCGCCCGCGCTCTCCACGGCGATGGTGCCGCCGTGCAGGTCGACCAGGTGGCGCACGATCGCGAGCCCCAGCCCCAGGCCGCCGTAGGCGCGCTTGCTGGTGCTGTCGACCTGGCGGAAGCGATCGAAGATGAACGGCACGAAGTTGGAGTCGATGCCGCGCCCGTCGTCCCGCACGACGATGCGCGCGTCACCCACGCGCGCGGCGCTCGCGCGCGCCTCGCCGGTCACCGCGCGGATCTCGTCGACCAACAGCGAGACGTGCCCGCCCGCCGGCGTGAACTTGATCGCGTTCGAGAGCAGGTTCCAGACCACTTGCTGCAACCGCGAAGGATCGCCACGAAAGCCAGCCGACACCGTCGCGATCGATGTCTCGAGCTGGATCGCCTTGGCGTCGGCGCTGGGCCGGACGGCGTCCGCGGCCGCGCGCGCGATCGTGCCGAGGTCGATCGGCTGCGTCTCGAGCCGCAGCTTGCCGGTGATGATGCGCGACACGTCGAGGATGTCCTCGATCAACACCGCCTGGGCCTTGGCGTTGCGCTCGATCGTCTCGAGCGCCTTGCGCGATTTCTCCGGCGACAGGTTCCCGCTGCGCAGCATGCCGGTCCACCCGACCATCGCCGCCAGCGGCGTGCGCAGCTCGTGCGACAGCGTGGCCAGGAACTCGTCCTTGGCGCGGTTTGCGGCTTCGGCCTCCTCGCGCGCCTGGCGCTCGCGCTCGACCACGCGCGCGTATTCGTCCTCGGCGCGCTTCTGGCTTTCGATGTCGGCGGCGGTGACGATCCAGCCGATCACCGAACCGGCGTCGTCGCGCTCTGGCACGGCGCGGCCGATGTGCCAGCGGAACGCGCCGTCGGTGGCGCGGCGCAGCCGGCACTGCGCGTCGAGCGGCTCGCCGCGCGCGAACGCCGACGCCCACGCCTGTCGCAGGCGCGGCAGGTCGTCGGGGTGCACCAGCGCGGCGGGATCGATCCGGACGTCGGTGACGCTCGTCAGCCCGGCGTACTCGCTCCAGGTGCGGTTGCAATCGTAGACCGTGCCGTCGGCGCGCAACGCCCAGATCGACACCGGCACCGAGTCGATGAGGCGCTGCATGCGCAGCTCGCCGCTGCGGCGGAGCTCTTCACGCTCGCGCTGGCGCAGCTCGGCCGCCTGACGCTCGATCCGCTTCTCGCGCAGGAAGATATCGACGAGCACCGATACCTTCGACCGCAGGATGCCCGGATCGAACGGCTTCGCCATGTAGTCGACGCACCGATATTCGTAGCCGCGCGCGACGTGGGGCGCGTCGCGGTGGATCGCGGTGACAAAGATGATCGGCACCTGCGCCGTGCGCGGGTGGGCGCGGATCAGCGCCGCTGTCTCGAACCCGTCGAGCTCGGGCATCTGGACGTCGAGCAGGATGAGCGCGAACTCCTCGGCGAGCAGCGCCTTCAGCGCCTCGCGTCCGGAGTTGGCGAACACCAGCCGCTGCCGGAGAGGCGCAAGCGTCGCCTCCAACGCCACCAGGTTCGCAGGGTGGTCGTCCACCAGCAGGACAGACGCTGTTGGCGTCCCTGGGTTGTCGGCTTCCGGTCGCTGCGACCGCGCCTCTTGCGGGCCATTGTTCAAAGCCCCACCACGCGACCTCTTCGAGGTGGTCGCAACCTAAGTCTCCCCGGCCTAGGGTCAATCCCCCGGTCCGAGGAATCTCATCCTGACGCGGTCGCCCGCCGCGAAGCCGCCTCAGCTGAGCAGGTTGGCCAGGAAGTTGGGGTGGATGCCGAGGCCCATGAAACCGGCCAGTCCCATGATTGCGCCCAGCGTCGCGAAGACACCCGCGGTCACCAGCAGCGATCGCCGCTGGGTCAATGCAGTCACGCCAAAGAGGGCGATGGCGACTGACATCAGCGCCTCGGCCATGTCGAACTGGTCGTCGTGAAAGTTCAGGCGGTCGTACTCCGCCTTGTGCCCCTGCGCGGTCTTCTCGATCGCCAGCTTGTCGGCCTCGTAGTGCTTGACGCGCGCTGCGTACTCCGCGAGCTTCCTGTCCATCAAGGCGCGCGCCTCGGGCGTGGGGTTTGCCGCCAGATCGCGCTGCAGCTCCAGCTGATCCAGCGCCGACTGCGCCATGTTCTCCTTGGTGCTCTTCGACTGGTAATAGGCCCAGGCGTCGACCTCATGCGCCTGCTCCTGCGCCATCGCCTGCACGATGTTGCCGTCCTTGACGTTGCAGAGCGCGATGAACGTCGCGGTGATGGCGACGCTGATCGCGACGATCGTGTTGATGCGTGAGCCGTCGGCCTTTTCCACGGCTTCCGAGATGGTGTCGGCGATTTCGCTCATGGCGGCGGATGCTACGACAAAAGCCAAGCGTGAGTCGGCAATGACGTCCGCGGGCCGGCGATGACGCCACGGAGCCGGTGATGACGTCTGTGATAATGTGGACGTGCCGTGGAATCGCCGACGTCGTCTCCGCCTGCACCCCCTGCGCCCGCCGATCCGGCGGCGCCCGACCCGCGCATCGGCGCGGTGTTGCAAGGGCGCTATCGCATCTTGTCCAAGATCGCGGCCGGCGCGATGGGCGTGGTCTACAGGGGCGAGCGCGTGCAGCTGGCGCGGCCGGTCGCGGTGAAGTTCCTGCACCCTTGGATCGCGGCGCAGAAGACGTTCATCAGCCGTTTCGAGAACGAGGCGCGCGCCATGAGCCGCCTCGCCCATCCCAATTGCGTGTCGGTCATCGACTTCGGCGTCGAGGGCGCGCCCTACCTGGTCATGGACTTCGTGACCGGCAAGACCGTGCGCGACGCGGTCCAGGGCCGGGGGCCACAGCCGCCGGCGCGCGCGCTGCACATCGTGCGGCAGCTGCTGGCGGGGCTGGCACACGCGCACGCGCAGGGCATCGTTCATCGCGATCTCAAGCCCGACAACCTGATCCTGACCGACGAGGCGGGGCTGGACGATCACCTGCGCATCCTGGATTTTGGCTTGGCCAAGCTGCGCGACGGGCCTGCGATGACCGCCGGGATGGCGGTGGGGACACCGAGCTACATGTCGCCGGAACAGACCGGCGCCGCCGGCACCGTCGACGCGCGCAGCGACCTCTATGCGGTGGGCGTGCTGCTGTTCGAGTTGCTCGCCGGGCGCAAGCCGTTCGAGGCGCAGCACATCGGGGAGTTGATCGTCATGCACCGAGAGACGGCGCCGCCCTCTCTCCGCGCGCTGGTTCCGGAGGCAGCGATCTCGCCGGAGCTCGAGGCGGTGGTGTCCAAGGCGCTGTCCAAGCGCCAGGAAGACCGCCATCAGTCGGCGGCCGAGCTGGCGGCGGCGCTGGACGCGACGCCTGAAGGCGGCGTGCGCAGCGAGACACCCGCGCCGTCGTCTTCGCCGCCATCTTTGCCGCCGGGGGCTCCCGCGGCGCGCCCGGGCGGCCTGCCAGCGCCGCCGGCAGGACGGCCGCCGCGCGCCCCCGAGCCCACGATCGTCGATACCGCGACCGCGATCATGCGCCGTCATGATGTGCCTCCGGCGGCCGACGCGCCGGCTGCCGCCGCCGTCGCCGCGCCGGTGTTGCCCGGTGAGGACTCGACGGAGAAAGCCGGCAGCTCCGCGCCAGCCGCGTCGCCCTCCGCCGACGGTCCGGCCACGCCCGCGCCGGGCCGCGACGGCATCGTGATCGATCGCCGCCTGGCCGCGGTCGTGGGTGGGGCGCTCGCGTGCGTGGTGATCGCTGTCGTGCTCGGCGTCGTGCGCCACCGCTCATCCGAGGCCACGGCGCCGGTGAACGCCGCGGGCTCGGCGTCTGCAGCCGCTCCGGCGGCCTCGCCTGTCGCCCCGGCCAGCACCGCCAGCGCCCCCGGCGCCCGGGCACCTGCCGCCGTCGCCCCCGCCGCTGCCGGCAGCCGCGTCGAAGAGGCGCGCCGCCTGCGTCACAACGGCGACTGGGAGCAGGCTCTGGCCGTGCTGACCCACGCCCGGCGCGAGACGCCCGAGGACGCTGACGTCGACTATCTGCTGGCTGACATCTACCTCGAGCACCATCGCCCGCTCGAGGGGATCGCGTCGGCGCAAAGCGCGATTCACAAGAATCCCGCGCTCCGCAGCGACGGAGATCTGGTGAACGCCGTCATCGAGTCGCTGGCGAGCGACAAGACCTACGACCGTTCGCAGGCCTTCTTGCGCAGCCTCGGGCCCGCCGCGACGCCATTCCTGAAAGAGGCCGCACGCCACAATCCCAGCGCCAAGGTACGGGAGCGCGCCGCCGAAGTCCTGCAGGGCCAAGGTGGGTCAAGGTCGGCATTCGGGTCGAGCTCGCACCCCTCGTCAAGCCTTTTCCATCGCTGAAAAAAGTAACTTCTAATACCATTGGTGGTGCTGGTATTATCGGGGTGTGCGACTCCGATCTCGGCCCGCCGATCTGCAGCGCAGCGTCCCCACCGGGATCGCGCACGAGCGGACGGAGACGGGAGAGACAGCGGCTGGCGGCAATGGCCTGGTTGGTCTGCTGCAAGAGCAGGTCCGCGAGCTGAGCGCCGCGCTCGGCGACGCCGGCGAGGCGATCTTTCGCGCGGACGCCGACGGGCGCGTGGTCACGGTCAACCGATCGTTTTCCGCGATGTTCGGCTACAGCAGCCACGAGCTCATGGGGCGATCCTGGCACGAGACGCTGGCCAGCGACGAGCGCACGGCGCTGGCCGCCGCGGTGACCGCCGCCGGTCACGACCGCGTCGAGCGCGCCGCGACCGGCCTGCGCAAGGATGGGACGCCGTTCGCGATCGAGCTGACGATCGTCCCGATCGTTGGACCCAGCTTGGGACCGAGCTTGGGAGCGGGCGATCCGGGCCAGCGTGGCACCGCGGCCGTCCCCGAGGTGCGCGGGCACTACGTCTACGTTCGCGACGTCACCGAGCGGCGGCACATGGAGGAACAGCTGATCTTCGCCGGCCGCATGGCGGCGGTGGGAACGCTCGCCGCGGGCGTCGCGCACGAGATCAACAACCCGCTCGCGTACATCGTCGCGAACATCGACTTCACGCGCCGCCAGCTGGCGGCGCTGACCGGCAAGCTGGCGCTGCAAGCGTCGCTGGCGCCCGAGGTCGGATTCAACCTCGACGAGGTCATCGAGGCGCTGGGCGAGGCGCGCGAGGGCGCCGACCGCGTGCGCAACATCGTGCGCGATCTCAAGGTCTTCGGGCGCGGCAACGAGGAGGTGCGCGGTCCGGTCGTCCTGCGGCGCGTGCTCGATTCCTCGATCAACATCGCCTGGAACGAGATCCGCCACCGCGCCCGCCTGGTGAAGGACTTCGGCGAGGTGCCGCTCATCGAGGGCAATGAATCGCGCCTCGGCCAGGTGTTCCTGAACTTGCTGCTCAACGCCGCCCAGGCAATCCCCGAGGGCGAGGCCGAGCGAAACGAGATCCGCGTCAGCACAGCGACCGATCGCGACGGCCGCGTGATCATCGAGGTGCGCGACACCGGCGTCGGCATCGCGCCCGAGATCCTCACGCGCATCTTCGAGCCGTTCTTCACCACCAAGCCCGACGGCGTCGGCACCGGGCTCGGTCTCTGGATCTGCCGCGGGATCCTGGCTGACCTCGGCGGCACGATCGCCGTCGAGAGCCGGATCGGTCAGGGCAGCACGTTCCGCGTGACGCTGCCGCCGGCCACCGTCGACGACGTGTCCGCGATGGTCTCGGGCCGCGGGCCCGAGGGCGAACGGCAGGGCGAGCGCGTGCTGATCATCGACGACGAGCCGATGATCCTGGGCGCGCTTCGCCGCGCGTTCGGCACCGACTACCAGATCACCTGTGTCTCGGACGCGCGGCAGGCGGTGTCGCGGCTGGCGGGCGGCGAGCGCTACGACGTGGTGCTCTGCGACCTCATGATGCCCGAGATGACGGGAATGGAGCTCTATTCCGAGCTCGCGCGCGTCGCGCCCGAGCAGGCCGAGCGCGTGATCTTCCTGACCGGCGGCGCGTTCACCGCCAAGGCGCGCGAGTTTCTCGAGCAGGTTGGGAACGCGCGCATCGAAAAGCCGATCGATTTTCAGAACCTGCGCGCGCTGATGAAGAACCTGCTGCGCTGATCGTCGCCCGCGACGTGCGGCGAGCGTCTTGACGCGGTCCCCGAGCGGGCGCTAGAAGCGCAAGAATGGCGAGCATGGGCGGAGTGGACGCGTCCGGGTCCAGGTACGTCGCCGCCGCAGCTACCGTCGCGCGTGACGTGCTGGCGGTGCACGCCGCCGATGTCGACGCCACGGGCCGCTTTCCGAGCGAGAGCGTCGACGCTCTGGCGCGCAACGGCCTCGCCGGGTTGTGCGCGCCCGGCCAGCTCGGCGGCGGCGGGCAGGGGATGCGCGTGTTCGCTGCCGTCGTCGAGGAGCTGGCGCGCGGTTGCGCGTCGACCGCGATGATCTACACGATGCACATCAGCGCGTCGCAGGTCGTCGCCGCGTCGACGACGCTCGACAGCCGCGACTCGATCCTGCGCGACGTCGCCGCCGGCAAGCACCTGACGACGCTGGCGTTCTCCGAGATCGGCTCCCGGTCGCAGTTCTGGTCGCCGATGTCAGAGCTCGAGCCGCGCCAGGGGGAAGTCGGCTATGTCGTGAGCGCGCACAAGTCGTGGGTGACGTCGGCGCGGCACGCCGACTCGTACGTCGCGAGCGCGCGGCGGCCGGGCGCGGCGTCGCCCTCGGACTCGGTGCTGTACTTGATGCGCCCGCGCGCGACCGAGGTGCGCACGAAGGGGACGTTCAACGGGCTCGGCCTGCGCGGCAACGATTCGGCGCCAGTCGACATCGAGAGCTACCGGCTCGGCGATCGCGATCTGCTGTGCGCGATGGGCGAGGGGACGAACATGACCCGCGACGTCGTGCTGCCCTGGTTCTGCGTCGGCACGGCGGCGATGGCCAACGGCATCTGCCTCGAGGCGGTCGAGCTGACCAAGGCACACCTGATCGGATCGCGCTTCGAGCACGAGGGCAGCGACCTGCGCGATCTCCCGATCCTGCGCGCGCGCCTGGCGCAGATGAGCGTGCGCACCGAGCAGGCGCGCGCGCTGCTCGCTTACACGGTCGCCGAGCTCGACAATCCGTCGGAGACCACGCCGGTCTACGTGCTGCAGAGCCGGCTCGCGTCGCTGCAGGCCGCGGTCGACGTGACCGACCTGGCGATGAAGGCCGGCGGCGGCGCCGCGTTCTCGAAGCAGATGCCCGTCGAGAGGTTGTTCCGCGACGCGCGCGCCGGCTGGGTGATGGCTCCCACGGTCGATCACCTGAACGATTTCATCGGCCGCGCGCTCACCGGGCTGCCCCAGTTCTGAGAAGGTCGGCTCTCGGGACACGCGCGTATTTTTCCCGCGCTCGCGCGCGCGGCTTGACGGCGCCCGGGTATCTCGGCGTACCCTCGACGGGCCCATGAGCACGAGCAATCGTTGTTGGGGGCTTTCCGGTGACGCCCTCCGCGCAGGTCGGTCCCGCGTCGGGTGGCTCGTCGGTGCGATGATGCTGGCGGGCGCGCCGGCGTTCGCGGCCGGGATCGAGCACCCCGACATCGGCACGATCGCGATCGGGCGCGGCGGCGCCTACGCGGCGGACCCCACCGACGGGCTCGCCATGCAGTACAACCCCGCGGGGTTCGCGTCGCAGCACGGTCTGCGTCTCACGCTCGACGCGAATCTATCGTTTCAGCAACTGAGCTTCGCGGCCGCGAGCGGCGGCACGGCGTCGAACTCCGCGGGCGGGTTCCTCGTCGGCGCGCCGATCGTCAGCTACGGGTTCGGGCCAGTGGGCCCGCTGTCGGCGCTCACCGTCGCGATCGGCTTCACCACGCCGAGCGCGATCGGCCAGGAGTCCTATCCCGGAACGCACCCACCGGCCATGCCGCTGCCCGCCGCGCAGGATCCGCAGCGCTACGCGATCATGTCGACCGACTACTTCATCATCTACTACTCGGCGGCGATCGCGGCGTCGTACAAGGACTGGTTGAGCGCGGGCGTCACGCTGCAGCTGGTCCACGGGTCAGCGAAATTTTCGCAGGCGGTCTGGTCGGGGCCCTACATGGGGACCGATCCGGCTTTCGACGCCGTCGCCAACGTCGACGTCTCGAACACGGTCGTGCCGACGGCGGTTTTTGGTGTGACCGTGCGGCCGATTCCGAAGCTGGCGCTCGGGCTGTCTTATCGCCCGCGGTTCGATTTCCTCGCGCACGGGACGCTGACCACCGACCTTCCTCCGGCCGCAACCGCGCTGGCGGTCACCGTCGTCGGCAATTCGACCGACTTCTTCCTGCGCTTCCCCGACGTGATCCGCCTGGGTGCGCAGTACGCGATCAAGTCGCGCCTGCGGGTCGAGGCGGACGTCGTCGCCGAGCTCTGGTCGGAGCTGCACACGATCGAGATTCGCCCGCAAAACATTCACATCACCACCCCGATGCCGACCGATCGAACGCTCGCCAACATCGTCTTCCAGAAGGACTATCAGGACTCGATCAGCGTGCGCGTCGGCGCCGACTACGACCTCCTGCCAAACCGCCTCACCGTGCGCGCCGGCTATTTGCACGAGACGTCGGCGATCCCGCTCAAGAGCGTGTCCGTCGATTTCGGCAACTGGCAGCGCGACGTGGTCAGCGTCGGTGCAACCGTGAAGATCTGGCGCGGTTTGAACGCCAGCGCGGCCTACGCTCATCACTTCATCGCCGATCAGAGCGTCACCAACAGCCAGGTCGTGCAGGTGGTCACACCTTGCTCGACGATGGGCTGCACGGATCCGGCGCCAACCGTCGTCGGCAATGGCGTTTACAAGGCCTCTCTCGACGTCGTTTCGCTGTCGTTGGGCGCGATACTTGACGATTTTCGCCCCCGTCCGTAGGTTACCTCACCATGATGCGAATATTCTGCGCGATCGGGCTTTCGGGGGCGCTGGCACTCAGCGCGTGTAGCAGCAGCAGCGGGACCAACAGCGATTCGGGAGTCGGCGGCTCTACCGGCGACGCCGGGACCGACGCTGTCGCCGACGCCGGGCCGGCGCTGGTCACGGTGTCGGGGACCGCCGCGCCGCACGCGCTGACCAAGGCCCTGGATCCGACCAACGATTTCAGCATGATCAATGTTGCCGTCGTCGATCCTGCGATCGTGATCGCGAATCCGACGGCGCCGCCGCTCGCGGGCGGGGCGCTCACCACCACGGGCTGCCCTGCGACCGGTTGCCCCTGGAGCTTCGACAACGTCAACGTCTCGGGCATCTCGCTCGGGTTGGTCGGCATCCTCGACGACGCGCGTACGACGGGCCGCTTGTGGGTCAAGACCGGCACCGGCGCGGGCTCGAGCGCGTTCATCAACACGATCAAGGTGTCGCACGCGCCGATCACCAACGTGCCGCTCTTCGCGGTCAGCGTCGCGACCGAGGGCGCGCTCGCGACGTTCGCGGCCGGGGCGCTGTCGGACACGACCCTCGTGCCCGGCCAGCTGACCGCGCGCGGGTTCATGATCGGTACGGTCGTCAGCAAGCTGAGTCAGGGCCCGCTGCCGGTCGCGGGCGCGACGGTCACCACGACCGACGCCCGGGTGAACATCATCTACCCGACCGCCGACTTCAGCGGCGTGGGGACGTCGACCTCGGCGAACGGCTCGTTCCTGGTCGTGCCCAAGCCGACCGCGAATCCGACTGCGATCGTCGCGACCTGGACGGTCACGGCGCCGAGCGGCGACACGCGCGTCTGGCCGGCGCTGACCGCGGGCTCGACGCCCGGTACGGCGTTCGTGATCCTCTTCGCCGCCAACGAGACTCCCTAGACGGGACCGCTGGTCACGGTCGCCGCGACCAGCACCGCCACCTCGGCGAGCTCGATCGCCGCACCGTAGACGTCGCCGGTGAGGCCGTCGAGGCGCCGATCGAGCAGGCCCGCCAACGCCAGCGCGACTCCGAGCGCGCTGGCGGCGGCGATGCCGATCGCCGTCGAGACGTCGGCCGACGGCGTGGCGGCAACGATCGCGACGGCCGCGGCCAGCGCCACCGCGGTCGCGCCCGCGACGTGCGCGGGCCGCGCGTGCGCGCGAAACGGGCTGCCGAGGCCGTCAGCGCGCGCGTAGCGAAAGAAGACGAGCAGCGGAACCGCCGCCCAGCGCGCGAGCACCGGCGCCGCCAGCAGCGGCCAGAGCGCGCCGCGCTGGAAGGGATCGCCGTACGTGAGTCGGTCGAAGCGCGGCAGCAGCTCGGTGTGCGGAAGGAGGTTGGCGACGGCTGCGATCTTCGCCGCCAGCAGCAACACCAGCGCGACCGCGCCGTGCGCGCCGATGCGGCTGTCGCGCATGATCTCGAGCATGCGCGCGCGATCGCCGCGGCCGCCGCCCCAGGCGTCGAAGGTGTCGGCGACGCCGTCGAGGTGCAGGCCACCCGTGAGCACCGCCGAGATCGTCACGAGCGTCACCGCGATCAGCGCCGGCGGCAGATGCCCGCCCAGCAGCCACGCGACGGCGGCTTGCACGCCGCCAATCGCCGCGCCGACGAGCGGAAACCAGACCACCGAGCGTCCGAGCGACGTGGCGGCGACGTCGCCCTCGCCGATGGCGCGCGAGGGCACCGGCAGGCGCGTCAGGAAGGAAAACGCCGCGGCGATCGAGCGGAGCAGGCTCACCATGCTGCGCGCGTCAGGCGTCGCGGTCGGTGACGCCCGCCGACGCGAACGTCGCCATCTCGCGCACGATCGCCAGCGCGGCCTCGACCAGGTTCATGGCCAGCACCGCGCCTGTTCCTTCGCCGAGGCGCAGGTCGAGATCCAGCAAGGGCCGCTGGCCGATCGCCTTCAGCACGGCGCGATGTCCCGCCTCGACCGAACGATGCGAGGCGATCAGCGAGGCCGCGGCGGCCGGCGCGATGCGCGCGGCGGTCAGCGCGGCGGCGCCGCAGATGAAGCCGTCGACGATCACCGGTACGCGCGCGGCCACGGCGCCCAGGACCACGCCGGCCAGGCCCGCGATCTCGTAGCCGCCGAGCTGGGCCAGCGTGCCGACCGCGTCGGCGGCGTCGGGCCGGTGCAAGGCGAGCGCGCGCCGGACCACGTCGATCTTGCGGTGCAGGCCGTCGTCGTCGATGCCGGTGCCGCGGCCCACGACCTCCGCGGGCGGCGCGCCGGTGAACGCCGCGGTGAGCGCGCTCGACGACGTGGTGTTGCCGATGCCCATGTCGCCGATCCCCAGCAGCGTGATGCCATCCGCCGCCAGCTCCGTGGCGATGTCGATGCCCGCCTCGAGCGCGCGCAGCGCCTCTGCGCGCGACATCGCCGGCTCGCGCGTGAAGTTGCGCGTGCCGGCGCCGATGCGCAGCGACCGGATCTCGGGCAGCGCCGGCAGCTCGGTCTTGACGCCCATATCGACCACGACGACGCGCGCGCCCGCCTGGCGCGCCAGCACGTTGATGGCGGCGCCGCCGCGCGCGAAGTTGAGCAGCATCTGCGCCGTCACCTCTTGCGGGTAGGCGCTCACCGATTCCTCGGCCACGCCATGATCGGCCCCCATCACCACCACCGCTTTGCGCGGCGGCAGGGCGGCCGTGTCGATGTCGCCGCGGATCGCCGCCACCTGGCAGGCGATCTCTTCGAGGCGCCCCAGGCTGCCGCGTGGCTTGGTCTTGTCGTCGAGCCGGCGCTGCATCTCGACGGCGACGCGCGTGTCGGGCTCGCGGATCCGGGCGCAGGTGGCTTCGAGCAGGGTCATGGTATGGGCTCCTTTGGGTCGTCGATGTCGCCGGGCGCGACCGCCAGTGGTTCGGGGCGCAGCCTGAGGATTGTTCCCAGGATCGCCAGGTGAATCTCGTCGGCCAGCGCGGCCAGCCGCTGGTGCGCGCGTCCGGCCACGTCGCGGAACAGGCGGGCGAGCGGCGCGTCGGGCACGATGCCGAGGCCCACCTCGTTGGTGACGATCAGCGCGTGAAATCGCCGGCGCGCGAGCGTGGCGCAGAGCGCGTCGACGCGCTCTGCGATTCCCGCTTCGGCGTCGCCGCGGCACACCAGATTCGAGAGCCAGAGCGTCAGGCAGTCGACGACCACCACGTCGGCGCCGCTGTCGCCGCCGTCACCCCCGATCTGCGCCAGCACCTCGGGCAGGGCCAGCGGCTCCTCGACGGTGCGGAAGTCGCCGCCGCGCGTTCGCACGTGCGCGGCGATGCGCTCGGCCATCTCGTCGTCCAGCGCCTGCCCGGTAGCGACGAAGATCCGCCGCGCGCCCAGCCGCCGCGCGCGCGCGAGCGCGAACCGGCTCTTGCCCGAGCGCGCGCCGCCGCCCACGAGAATGATGCGGGCGGGGCCCGAAGCCTGGTCGTCGGTCGTGGCCATGGCGCGCTTCGGCGCCTGTATCGCGCGGGTGCCGGGCTGTCAAGCGGGGCGCTTGCGGCGCTGGCCGTCGACCACGTTGATCAGGTGCCAGAAGCGGCGGATCGCGGTGACGTTGGTGGTCACGGCAATGAAGACGATGCCGATCGCCGCCAGGCGGGGAAATGGATGGCGCTCATGCGGGGCCGCAATGAGCTCGAAGATCGGCGTCAGCGCCAGCGCCGTCCCCAGGTAGAGAATCCGCTCGGCCCGCTGCATGAGCCCGGGCGGTGACGGGACCCCCAGCGCCTCGGCCTTGGCGCGCACGTACGGGATCAACGACGTGCCCAGGATCGCCCCCAGCGTCGGGATCAGCACCCAGCTGCCGCGGAAGTACCAGGCCAGCCCCATCAGCATCAGCGAGTCGGCGTAGCGGTCGAGCACGGAGTCGACGATCGTGCCGCTGGGCAACGCCTCGCCGTGCGCGCGCGCGAGCCGCCCGTCGAGCGCGTCGAGGATGCCCGAGAACAGAAAGAGCCAGCCGCCGAGCGCGAAGCGCCCGCACGCGACCGCGATGCCCGACGACGCGCCCAGCCCGGCGGCGATGCCGGTCACGGCATTGGCGCGCACGCCGCTGGCCAGCAGCAGGCGCCAGAGCGGGCTCACGATCCAGATGAAGAAGTTGCGGAAGTAGAAGTTGATGAAGACCGACTGGCCGCGGCCCTCGATCTCGCGGTCGTGCGGCATCCCTCGCAAGACCGTGCGCGCGCTGAACACCAGCAGGCCGACGAGGAAGTACAGGAACACCCCGATCGCGGGCAGCACCTGCCAGAACGTCACCGCCTTCATCACCGGTCATCCCCCGCGAGCCGCGACGGTGCCCACCAGCGCGCCGCGCGCACCGCCTCGTCCGCTGGCTCGTCCCCGGCCGCCACCTCGGGCGCGATGGGCGCAGGCACAGGCACAACCCAGGGGGCCGGCTTGCGATCGGCCACCTCGTGCAGGTGCGCGGCGAGATGGTGCGTGCTCGCGTGCGTGCTGAACGCACTCTCGACGCGTTCGTGGGCGCGCAGTCCGAGATCCCGCCGCAGCGCCGGCTGCTCGATCACGCGGCGGACGGCGGCGGCAAACGCCGCGATGTCGCCGATGGGGAAGACCAGCGCCTCGCGCTCGTGCGTCACCACCTCGCGCGTGCCCGCGGCGTTCGAGACCACCAGCGCGCGGCGCATCGCCATGCTCTCGAGCACGACGTTGGGGCAGCCCTCCGAGCGCGACGGCAGCACGATGATGTCGCACGCGGCATAGAACGACCGCATGTCCTCGACGTACCCGAGGAAGCGGACCTGGTCGGCGGCCGGCGACACCTCCGCCATCTCCTCGTAGAGCGGCCGGCGGCTGCCCTCGCCGGCGATGAGGAAGCGCACGTCGCGGTGAAACGGCGCGATCTCGGCCGCCATGCGCAGGAAATCCTCGGGGCGCTTCTGCGGCACCAGGCGCGCCGCGAAGCCGACCACCAGGCCGGCGCCCTCGGGCCGGTAGCTTCGCGCGTCGCCCGCGGTCGGGTGAAAGGCCTCGGTGTCGACGCCGTTGTTGACCACCACCGACGGCGCGCCCACCAGGTCCGCGAAGCGATCGTGCACCGCCTGGCCACAGCAGACCAGCAGGTCGGGCGGGCTCAGCGCCGCCCACGCCGTCAGGATCGCTCTTTCGATGGGATGGATCTCGGTGCCGCCGGCGCGCCAGATGATCGGTACGCCCAGCCGTCGCGCGACCGGCGTGGCCGCGACCCACGAGAATGGCATCGCCGCGAGGATGGCGTCGATCTGCCGCCCGCGCACGAGCGCCTCGATGCGCTCGGCGATCCGGTGGACGGCCCGCACGTAGACGAAGGGTATCCGCGCGCGAGCCCAGCCGGTCAGCTTCGGGCCGCCGCCCGGAAACTCCATCGCGTGGATCAGCTCCTCGACGCCGTTGTCGTTGAGCCAGCGGACGATCGTGGACGAGGGCCCGACCAGCGGCAGCACGTCGAAGCCCGCGTTCGCCAGGCCCGGGACGTTCAACGACGCTTGACGTTCGGCGCCGCCGAAACTGGAGCAGGGCTGTACATAGAGCAACCGCCGGCGAGATCGCTCCGGCACCCGCCACGATTCGCCCCTACGTTTGATCATGGATGGCTCACCTCGAAGAGATTGCGGCTCCGTCTCGACCGCGCCCGAGCTTCGCGTCCCGAAGCGTGTCCTGGCTCGCCTGGTTGCTCGGCCTGGCGCTGACCGTGTATCTGGTGCGGCGGATCGGCGTGGCGCCGATCGGACGCGCGCTCGGGCGGGTCGGCCCCCGATTTCTCTGGATCCTCGCCGCCTATGGTGTCGCGACCGCCGTCGGCGCGATCCCCTGGGCGCTGCTGTTGCCGGCGCGCGCGCGTCCATCCTGGGGCGCCGTGGTCACCAGCCGGTTTGCGGCCTCGGGCCTGGCCGCCCTGCTGCCGTTCTTCGGCCTCGGTGAGGCGGGCCGCCTGCTCTGGATGCCGCGCCCGAGCTGGTCGAGCGGTACCGCCGCGCTCGTCGTCGATCGTCTGATCTATCTCGTCGCGGGCGCGCTCTTTCTGTTCGCGGCCGCCGGGTCGGCGCGCTCGCTCGGGTCGTTGCCGCCGGCGCTGATCACCGGCGCGCTCGTCGTCGCGGTAGCGATCGTCGCCGTCACCGGCGGCGTCGCGCTGATCGCCGCGCGCGGACAGCTCGGTCGAGCCTGGAATCGCCTGCTGGCGACGTTCGCTCCGCGCCGTATACGTGCGCCGGGCGCGTGGGAGCCGTCGCTGCGCGCGATGCTCATCGGGCCGCGGCGCACGCTGCTCGCCGGGCTCTCGATCCATCTCGCGTCGCGCCTGCTGTTCGCGCTGGAGATCTACGCTGGCCTGCGCCTGCTCGGTCTGCCGTCGGGCTGGCGCCAGACCGCGATCTTCTCCGCGGTGCCGATCGCGCTCTCCGTGGCCGGCACGTTCATCCCCGGCCAGCTCGGCCTGCAGGAGGGCGTTCAGGCGCTGGTGGCGGCCGCGCTGGGGATCGGTCCGGCGGCGGGGCTGACGCTGGTGCTGCTGCAGCGCGTGCGGCAGCTGGTGTTCGTTCCTCTGTCGGGGTTGCTGATCGCCCGGGTGACGCGCGGTGATCGCGGCTCCAACACTTGACTGCCTGATCACGTCTCACCCCCGTCGTGTGCGCCCTGCGCGCTACTGGACGAAAGCTAACGACGGGCTAGTTGACTTCCATCCGCACTCGGCCCGATCAGCTTCCAATCACGCGGCAGGTAGCGGAGCGTGTCGTCGAGCAGCGGCGTTCCCGTCCATCGCGGATGATGATCGACGCCACTCCATTCGGGCCGCCGTCCCGGTTGCAACGGCGCGCCGCCGCCGCCGAGCGCGTCCATGAGCGGAGGATTGACGCGCGCGCGCGGCGCTCCCGCGTAGAACGGCAGCGCGAGCCAGGACAGCTCCGGATGCGCGCGCGTGTCGAGGTGCCGCGGATCGGGCAGCAGCACCACGCGAAACGATTCGGCAGGGATGAAGCGCGCGGGCCGGCGCGTGTCGTCGGCGGGGCGGAGCGGGCCGAGGCCGCTGCCGGCGCCGGCGTAGCGCGCGGGCAAGGGATAGCTCCCGCCGCTCTGCGAGCCCTTCCACCACAGAAACTGCCCGCGCCCGCCCGTGAACACCAGCACGT
Source organism: uncultured Myxococcales bacterium (assembly GCA_964571275.1). Lineage (GTDB taxonomy): Bacteria > Myxococcota_A > Polyangia > Fen-1088 > Fen-1088 > DASRQZ01. Next base: position 21,866 of record CAZNCQ010000026.1, on the reverse strand, counting down.
GATCGTCGTTGGTGGCGCCGGCGGCGAATCCGTCGGGCGCCATCTGTCGCACGCGCAGCACGTTCTGCGGCTGGTAGCGCCAGCCGTGGAAGAAGAACTCGTACCCGATGGCGTGGAAGCGGTCGACGACCGTCGCGTCCTCGAGCGCGCAGGCGTGCCCCTCGAGGATCACCTCGACGTGTTCCCAGTCGCCCTCGTGATGGTTGATCCACTCATTGAACGGGAAATAGAACCAGTACTGGATCGCGAGGCGGCCGTTGGCGCGGTCGAGCCAGAAAGCGTGCGCGTACTCCGTCGGCGGAAACGGTGAGCGCGCGGGATCGACACCGGCGATCGCGCGCCAGCGCTCGCGCCACATCGTGCGGCCCTTCGGCGAGACCGAGTCGTCGCCCGGCGCGTCGACCCAGTACTGGATCGCGCGACCCGCGCTGTCGCGTGCGGGTAGGTCGTTCCAGGCTTTCTGGCCGAGGCTGGCGGCGGTGCGGGCGACGCGGTCGTCGAGGGTCCGGCCGCCGGCGCCGACGGTGCGCGCGTGGAGATCGCCGCCGTCACTCCAGGCGTAGGAGACGTCGACCGGCCACGGGCCGTCGGCGTCGGGCAGCGCCAGCGCCGGGTTGAACCGGTGGACGAGGCCTTGCAACGCCGGCGCGCGCTCCTCGCTGGCTGTCAGCGGCATCGGCTTGCTGCGATCGAAGGCCAGCGACGCCGCCGAGACCGTGCTGTGGTTACCGGCGTGTGAGAGCCCGAGCACGCAGCCCGGCGCCACTGCCGCCAGCGCGAGCATGCCCGCGATCCAGCGCGCGCGTCGTCGGGGGCTTTGCGCTCGGCGGCGGTCCTTCATGGAGTCCCCGGCTGTACGGATTTCGGGAGTGCTCCGGACGTGTGCCGATTGGGCGGTCCCCCAGATTGGGAGGAGCGATGGCGGGCGCGGGACAGGGCCACTCCGGGCGCGAGCACACGGCCGAACCACGCGCGTCGGGGCGCGCGCGAGGACGCGCGGCAGGATTCGCCCAACGATGGGTGGCCTGGTCCGTGCGGCGCGGGCGGTTGCTGGCTGCGGTCGCGCTGGTCCTGACGGTGCCGGCGGCCTGGCTCACGGCCGAGCTCTACCGGAAGCTCAGCAGCGACATCGAGGAGCTGCTGCCCCGGCGCGCGCCGAGCGTGATCGCCACCGACGAGCTGCGCGCCCGCGTGCCCGGGTTGTCGACGCTGGGCGTGGTCGTCGATGCGGGGCGCGCGGATCGCTTACCAGCCGCGGAGCACCTGCTCGACGATCTGGCGGCGCGCGTGCGCACCTATCCCGGGACGCTGGTGCGCAGCGTGCGCGTCGGCGCCGACGAGGAGAAGCGCTTCTTCGATCAGTTCGGGCCGCTCTACATCGCGCCCGCGGATCTCGCCGAGATCCAGCGGCGCATCCAGACGCGAAAATCCTGGGAGGCGCGGCGCAAGCTCGACATCCTGTTCGAGGACGAGCCGGCGCCGCCGCTCGACTTTCACGATCTGGAGCAGAAGTACCGCCGCCAGCTGCCCGGCACCGCGGGGAATCACGCGCGGTTCTCGAGCGCCGGCGCCGCGGTCTCCGTGTTGTTGATCGAAGGCACCGAGAGCACCGCGCGGCTCGCCGGCGCGCGGCAGCTGGTCTCGCGCGTCGAGGACGACCTGCGCCGGCTCGGCGGCCCGGCGCACTACGCGTCCGGCATGCGCGTCGGCCTGGCCGGCAACGTCGCGGTCTCGGTCGAGGAGCTGCAAGCTCTGTCCGAGGACCTGGGGATCTCGACGGTGCTGGTGGTATCGACGGTGCTGGGGGTGATCCTGCTCTTCTTCGGCTGGTGGATCGCGATCCCCGCGCTGCTGGTCCCGCTCGCCATCGGGACGGTGGTCGCCTTCGGGCTGGCGGCCGTGCTGCCTCTCGGGATCGATCGCCTGAATTCGAGCACTGCGTTTCTCGGATCGATCGTCCTCGGGAACGGCGTCAACTTCGGCATCGTCTGGCTCGCGCGCTACGCCGAGGCGCGGCGGCGCGGCACACCGGTCGAGCCGGCGCTCGTCCAGGCGATCGCGGGCGCGCTGCCGGGCACGCTGGTCGCCGCGCTCGCCGCCGCCACCTCGTACGGCTCGCTCGCGGTCACGCAGTTCCGCGGCTTCCGCCAGTTCGGATTCATCGGCGGCATCGGCATGCTGACCGCCTGGATCTCGGCGTTCGTGCTGACGCCGCCGCTGGTGGCGTGGCTCGAGCGGCGCGCCCCTCGCGAGCGCTGGCCGTCGCGCGGCCCCGACGTACGGCGCGCCGAGGTGGGACGCCTGACGCAGCTCTTGCAGCGGCACGCGGCGCCGATCACCATCGCCGCCGTCGCGCTGACGGTGGCCGCGCTGTTCGAGATCAGCCGCTTCGATTCGTCGCACATCGAATCCGACTTCTCGCGCCTGCGCCGGCGCGACACCGGGACGTCGGGCGAAGGCTACTGGGGACGCAAGATGGACGAGGTGCTGCAGCGCAACCTCTCGCCGACGGTGATCCTCACCGATTCGGTCGCCGACGCGCGTGGCGTCGCCGCGCACGTGCGCCGCGACGAGCAGCAGCCACGCCTCGGCGAGCTGATCGCGCAGGTGCGCGACATCGACGACGTCGTGCCGCCGGATCAGCCGGCGCGCGTCGTCGAGATCGAGCGCATCCGCCACATGATCACCCCGGTGGTACGCGCCCAGCTATCGCCGGATTCATTGCAGCTGGTCGATCGCCTGCTGGGCCAGGGCCCGCTGCTCCCGGTGCGGCTCGAGGATGTGCCGTCGTCGCTGACCGCGGGAATGCGGGAGCGCGACGGCTCGATCGGCCGCACGGTGCTGGTGTTCCCGCAGCTGACCAAGCGCCTGTGGCAGACCAACGAGCTCGCGTTCCTGGTCGGACGACTGCGGGCGGCGGGGGCCGAGGGCGTGACGCCGGGCCACCGATCGGGGCGGGTCGCGGGCTACGTGCCGATCGCCAGCGACATCACCCGGACGTTGCAGCACGATGGCCCGATCGCCAGCGCCATCGCCTTCATCTCGGTCGCGCTGCTCGTGACGCTGATCTTTCGCGGGCGCCGCACGGGGTTGTGGGTCCTCGGGTCGCTGTCGCTGGGCGTGGTGTGGATGCTGGGCGCGACGCTGGCCTCGGGGATGAAGATCAACTACATCAACTTCGTCGCGTTCCCGATCACGTTCGGCATCGGCGTCGACTATGCGGTCAACATCATGGCGCGCTACCGGCAAGAGCTCGCCAACCTGACGCCGTCGGCGGCCTCCTCGGACGCGGCGCCCGCGCGCTTGCGCCTCGAAGCGATGCGGCGCGCCGTGCACACCACCGGGCCGGCGGTGGCGCTCTGTTCTCTCACCACGATCCTCGGCTACTCGTCGCTGCTGATCGCGAAGAACCGCGCGCTCTCGTCGTTCGGCGCGGTGGCGGTCTCGGGCGAGGTGAGCTGCCTGTCGACGGCCGTCGCGGTGCTGCCGGCGGCGTTGATCCTGCTCTGCGCGACGGGCGCGCAACGCTTGCTTCACTCGGGCGCGAATCGGTAGCCGCTGCCGCGCACGGTGAGCAGGTGGCGCGGCTGCTCGGGATCCTGCTCCAGCTTGGCGCGCAGCTGGGCGACGAAGTTGTCGACGGTGCGCGCCTGGCCGCCCTGGCGCAGGCCCCAGACCTCGCGCACGAGCTCCTCGCGCGAGAAGACCCGCCGGCTGTTGCGGCAGAAGAAGCTCAGGAGCTCGAATTCGAGATGGGTGAGCTTCACCAGCTGGCCGGCGCGCGTGACCGTGCGGCTCGCGAGATCGACGATCAGATCGCCGAAGCGCAGCGCGCTCTGCGAGCTGACCGCCGGCGCCGCGGCTTCGGGGCCGCTCGCGCTGCTGCTGTCCGCAGGGCTCTCGGCGCGGCGCTCCGGTGTCCCCGCGCGTCCGCTCAGCCGCGCGCGCCGCAGCACCGCGTCGACGCGCGCGAGCAGCTCGGCGAGCGCGAAGGGCTTGGTCACGTAGTCGTCCGCGCCCAGGCGCAGCGCCGCGACCTTCTCGAACTCGTCCTGGCGCGCCGACAGCACGATCACCGGCACGTGGTCCTGCGCCTCGCGCAGGCGTTCCAGCACCCAGATGCCGCTCTGCTTGGGGAGCGAGATGTCGAGCAGCACCAGGTCCGGCCGCCCGGCGACGATCCGTTCGTGCGCGGCTTCGCCGTCTGCGATCACCTCCGGCCGGTAGCCGAGCAGCTTGAGGTTGAGCGCGAGGCCCTCGGCGATCGCCGGATCGTCCTCGACGACGATCACGAACGCCCGGCTGCCCGACTCGTTCGTCCCGGCGCCTGCGCCCGTGCCCGTGCCCGCCGCGGTCACGTCGCCACCTCGCGCAGGCGGGGTAGGGTGATGCGGAAGCGGGCGCCGTGGTCGCCGCCCGAGCGCACGTCGACCTTGCCGTGGTGGGCTTTGACGATCGCGCGCACGATCGCCAGGCCGAGGCCCGTCCCCTGGCTGCCGCTCTTCAGCGCCGCGGTCCCGCGCCGAAACTTCTCGAAGATCGCCTCCTGCTCGGAGCGCGGCACACCGGCGCCGTTGTCGGTGACAGCGATGATCACGTGGTCGATGTCGGAGGTGGCGTCGATCGAGATGAGCTTCTGCTGAGCGTGGGTGTACTTCCAGGCGTTGTTGAGCAGGTTGCCCACCGCCTGCGCCAGCGCGCCCCGATCTCCCGACACCGTCAGCCCGGCCTCGATCTGCACGTTCAGCGTCACGTCGCTGCCGAAGCGCACGGTCTCGAACGCCGCCAGCGCGTCGTTGACGATGTCGGCGACCGCGACGGTGCGCCGCTCGAACACGGCGTGGCGCGACTCGATCTTCGACAGCTCGATGAGCTTGCCGACCATGCCGTCGAGGCGCGTCAGCTCTTGATTGATCACGGTCAGGCAGCGCTGCCGTTCGACCGGGTCCTGCACGCGCTCTTCGCGGAGCGTGTCGATGAACAAGCGAATCGACGTCAGCGGCGTGCGCAGCTCGTGCGACACCGCCGACAGGAACTCGTTCTGCACGCCGGCCAGCGCGGCCCCGCGCGTCACGAAGATCGTCCCCACGGTGTATCCCGTCAGCGCGGTCGCGCAGAACGCCAGCACCAGGATGCCGCCGACCAGCGACGCCGACTTCGAGCCGCCGGTCGCCACCAGGACGATGCCGATCGCCGTCATGAGCACCGTCGGCAGCAGCGCCGTCAGGACGAAGATCAGGCGCGCGCGGTGCAGTAAGCGGGTCGTGGGCGCGCGGGCATTCACCCCTTCATTCTGACAGAGGCCGTGGCGCTAGGGGGCCCGCAAGCGCCTCGGCGGGTGGGCGGCGCAGGTCCCAGATCAGGCCGCAGAGCGCCATGAGGCGCAGCAGGTAATAGGTCACGTCGATCTCCCACCAGCGAAAGCCCTGATTGGCCGAGCTTTGATAGTGGTGGTGGTTGTTGTGCCAGCCCTCGCCGGTGGTGATGATCGCCAGCGCCCAGTTGTTGCGTGAGTCGTCGCTGGTGGCGTAGCGGCGGCCGCCGAACATGTGCGACAGCGAGTTGATCGAGAACGAGCCGTGCCAGAGCATGACGGTCGAGACGAAGAAGCCCCAGACCAGACCATAAGAGCCGCCGACGAGGTAGAAGGCGAGCGCCAGCGCGACCGCCGGCAGCAGGCAGATGGCACTGCGGTTGAGGAAGCGCAGCTCCGGATAGCGCGCGAGATCACCGACACGCGATTCGTCTGTCTGGTTCCAGTGCGGGCTCAGGATCCACCCGAGGTGCGAGTACCAGAAGCCGCGCAGCCGCGCCGAGTGCACGTCGGGATCGAGGTCGGAGAACTTGTGGTGCCAGCGGTGGTGGCTCGCCCACCAGAGCACGCCTTTTTGCGCCGCGCTCTGCGCGCCCAGCGCCAGCACGAGCTGGAACCAGCGCGAGGTCTTGAACGACCGATGCGAGAAATAGCGGTGATAGGCGGCGGTCACCACGAACATGCGCACGAAGTAGACGCCGATCGCCAGCGCCAGACCGCGCAGCGAGAACCCGACGTAGAAGACGCCGCCGAGCGCCGCGAGGTGGACCATCCAGAAACCGAAGGTGACGGGCCGGAAGTAATCGCCCCGGGTCATCGCGAAATCGGACGGCGAGGGTATGGGCGAAGGCGAAGGCGAAGGATTTTCAGGGGCAGGCAGGGCTGCGGTCGTCATGCGCTCCTTGGGTGTCTCGACAATTCCCGGTCGAAGTCTTAGCGGGGGCTTGTCAGGGGCGTGTCATGTCTCGGTCACAAGCCGGTCAGAGGGGCTCCCCGGAGCGCCGCCGCCGCCATTCCTAGCCGGAGTGGGCCGGATGGTACTCGAAAAGCAGGTCGGAGGGTTCTTTTTGGCCCGCGCGGCTACTTCGTGAGCGTCGAGCCGGTCACCTGGGGCGGGCCGCTGGCTTTCACGAAGATCCCCGGATAACCCGACGTCTCGAAGCCGGCGCTGGGGTTCGCGGTCAGCGTCGAATTCTGAATCACCAGCGAGCCGGTGCTGTCGTTGCTGACGAAGAAGATGGCGCCGCCGCCCTCGTTGGCGGTGTTGTCGTGGATCGCGTCGCCGCACAGGGTCAGCGTGTACGTGTCGCCATCGTTGTAGATCGCGCCGCCGCTGCCGCCGCCCGGCGTGCCCGCCCGCGCCGGGTTGGCGCCGGTGCCGATGGCCTGGTTGAACGCGAACAAGCTGTTGAGCACGGTGTACGACACGCCGATGCTGCTGAGCCCGCCGCCGTTCGAGCAGACGTTGCCCAGGACGCGGCCGAGCCCGTCCTTGCCGCCGAAGGTGCTGTTCACGACGTAGACCGGCAGGCCCATCGACTGGTTGAGCGCGCGGACGGCGGCGCCGCCGACGTCGGGGCCGGTGTCGTCGCAGACGTTGTTGAAGAAGCGCGAGTTGATGATCTTGAGGCGCCCGCCGCGCGCGAAGATCGCGCCGCCTCCGCCGCCGTCGGTGGTCTCGCCCTTCGAATTGCCGTCGACGAAGGTCAGGTTCTGGACGGTCAGCTGCGGGTCGGGCTGGTCATCGCAGTGCGACGTGGTCCAGATCTGCGCCTGGTCGCACGTATCCTGGTAGAGGATGCGCACGCGGCCGCCGCCGCTGAGCGTGACCTTGCCGCCGCCATCGATGACGATCTTGGGGCCGGTGTTGTTGACCACCTTCGCGGACTCCGCGAGCGTGATGGTCACCGGATCGGCGCCGCAGTCGAAGGTGATCACGCCGCCCTGGGCGACGGCGCTGACGAACGCCGCGCCGGTACAACTGGCGGGCGTGCCCGTGCCGACGACGGTGCGCGGGCTCGACACGTCCTCGAGCTGCGCGTCGGCGGGGATGGCGCAGTGGCCGTCGGGGTTGCCCGCCGGCGGTCCGGTGGTGGGATCGGTGGGCGGCGCACCGCCCGCGCCGGTCAGGCCGGCGGCTCCGGTGAGGCCGCCGGCGCCCGTCGGCGCGCCGCCGTGGCCGCCTTGCGCCGCGGCCGGTCCCGCGGTTCCACCGCCGCACCCGGCCACCAGCGCGAGCGTGGCCGCCAGCGCCAGGACATCCTTCGAAAGGCCTGCGAGGTTCACGTGTCCCATGCCGCGCCCGATTTCACGATATCATCCGGTGCGCGCCGCGGGGTGGGCCGTTTACGCCGCGCGATGCAAAAAGAAATCTCCCCGAAACGAAGAGCCGAGTAGGCTCGCACCACCGCCGTGACTACCCTGCCTCACCTAGAGTCTCTCGCCGAACCCACCTCCGAGACACCGGCCGGCGCCGCTGCCGACAACGCCGAGAACCTGACCGTCCCCGAGCGGACGGCGCGCGTCGAGGCGAGCGATCTCGAGATCAAGAACCTTGGTCCCTGTCGCTACGAATCCCCGGTGGCGACGCGTCTCGGCCAGGCCGCGATGCACCATGTGGGGCGCGCGGAGCGCCTGCTGCTCGACGACCGCTTCTCGCGCGTGGTCAGTGAACGGGCCTCGGCGCTGCCGACGTTCGAGCTCGCCGGGCCGCGCAACCGCATCTTCTTCGACCCGACCCAGCTGCGCTGCGGGATCGTCACCTGCGGCGGCCTCTGCCCCGGCATCAACAACGTCGTGCGCGGGCTCGTGCTCGAGCTGACGCACGCCTACGGGGTCAATGAGATCTTCGGCTTTCGCTACGGCTTCGAGGGGATGGTCGCGCGCTTCGGGCACACGCCGCTGCGACTCGGCCCCGAGCTGGTCGCGTCGATCCACCACCAGGGCGGCACGTTGCTGGGCAGCTCGCGCGGCGGGCAGGATCCGCGCGAGATGGTCGATACGATCGAGGCGCTGGGCCTGGGCGCGCTGTTCGTGATCGGCGGCGACGGGACGCTCAAGGCGGCGACCAAGATCGTCGCCGAGCTCGAGCGACGCAAGCTGCAGGTCGCGGTCATCGGGATCCCCAAGACCATCGACAACGACATCCACTTCATCGATCGCAGCTTCGGCTTCGAGAGCGCGTTCGCGGCCGCGGTCGAGGCGATTCGCAGCGCGCACGTCGAGGCCAACGGCGCGCGCAACGGCATCGGGATGGTCAAGCTCATGGGCCGCCACTCGGGCTTCATCGCCTGTCACGCGGCGCTGGCGGCGACCGACGCCAACTTCGTGCTGATCCCCGAGGTGCCGCTGCGCCTCGAGGGCGAGCGCGGATTCCTGCGCGCGCTCGAGCGGCGGCTGGAGCACCGGGCGCACGCGGTCATCGTCCTCGCCGAGGGCGCGGGGCAAGACCTGTGCGCGCCGGCGCAGAGCGGCGCGGCGCGCACCGACGCCAGCGGCAACGCGCGGCTCGGCGACATCGGTCACGTGCTGCGCGATCGCATCAACGAGCACTTCCGCGGGCGCGGCATCGAGATCACGCTCAAGTACATCGACCCGAGCTATCAGATCCGCAGCGTGCCCGCGTCGGCGGCCGACAGCGTCTTCTGCTGGAACATGGCGCGCAACGCCGTCCACGCGGCGATGGCCGGCAACACCGAGATGCTGATCGGCCGCTGGCACGGGCGCTTCGTGCATGTGCCGCTGCCGCTCGCGACGCGCTTTCGCAAGCAGGTCGACGTCAAGGAAGACCTGTGGATGTCGGTGATCGAGTCGACCGGCCAGCCGGTGGCGTTCGGTTGATCAAGCTCGGAGCCACAGGACAGCTCGCGGTGCTGGTCGCCGCCGCCGCGCTCGAGGTCGGCGGCGATGCGCTGATTCGCAAGGGGCTGCGCGGCGGCGGGCTGGCGTTGATCGTCCTCGGTTTCGTGGTGCTGGGCAGCTACGGCGTGGCGGTGAATCTGCTCGAGCTCGACTTCTCGCGCCTGCTCGGCGTCTACGTCGGCGTGTTCGCGCTCGTGAGCGTGCTCGCCGGGCGCTTCGTGTTCGGCGACCGCGTGCCGCTCGCGACCTGGGTCGGCCTGGGCGTGGTGCTCGCGGGCAGCGCCATCATCCACCTGGGAGCGCGCTGAGGTAAGCGGCTTCGCGCGCCGCCAGCCGCTGCCGGATCGCCGCTACCATGGCCGGGTCGGCGCTGTCCGGGTGGCCGCAGTCGTACGGTGGCTGCGGGTCGTATTCGATGCCGAGCTGGATCGCGCGCGCGACCGTCTCGCCCGCGAGCTCGGCTGCCAGGCGCAGGCCGAAGTCGATGCCGGCGGTGACGCCGCCGCCGGTGATGCGGTTGCGATCGACGACCACGCGGCCCTTGCGGTAGCGTGCGCCGAACGACGCCAGGCGGTCGACGTAGGCCCAGTGGGTCGTCGCTTCGTAGCCGTCGAGCAATCCGGCGGCGCCGAGCAGCAGCGCGCCGGTGCACACCGAGGTGACGTAGCGCGCCCGCGCGCCTTGCGCGCGCAGGAAGCGCAGCACCACTTCGTCCTTGGCGAGCGGCCGTTCGCCGAAGCCGCCGGGCACGAACAGCACGTCGAGCGGCGGGCTGTCGGCGAGCGCGGTCGTGGGGTAGAGCGTCAGCCCCGACGTCGCGCGCACCGGCCGCGTGTCCTTCCACAGAAGGTGCACGCTGGTGTCGGGCACGCGGTGGAGCATCTCGAAGGGGCCGGTCAGGTCCAGCTGCGTCAGGTCCGGGAAGAGGAGCATTCCGATCTCGATGGGCATGGTCACCGTCCTTTCTGCGACCTGATTTGCCATGCGCGCGCCGCTGGCAGTTAGGACAACAATCATCTATTTTCTGCCAATGCGCCGCGTGTTGATCGTCGCCTTCGAAGGCGCGCAGACCCTGGATGTCACCGGCCCCGCCGAGGTCTTCGCCGCGGTGTCGCGCGTGCTCGGTCGCCCGACGTACGAGATCGTCTTCGCGTCGATGGCCGGCGGCACGCACACGAGCTCGTCGGGGTTGCCGATGGGCACGCGCGAGCTCGCGCGCCTGCGCCTGCGCCGCGACGATACCGTGCTGGTCGCGGGCGGCGAGGAAGGCCCGATCCGCGACGTGCTCGCCGACGGGCGGCTCGCCGCCTGGCTGCGGCGCGCGACAGGCCGCGTGCAGCGCATGGCCTCGGTCTGCACGGGGGCCTTCATCCTGGCCGCGGCCGGGATCCTCGACAGCAGGCGCGCCGCGACCCACTGGATGGGCTGCGATCGGCTCGCGCGCCTGTTCCCGCGCGTCGACGTCGATCGCAACGCGATCTTCGTCGTCGATGGCAACATCTGGACCTCGGCCGGCGTCACCACCGGTATCGACATGGCGCTCGCGATGGTCGAGCAGGACCACGGGCGCGCGCTCGCCGATCGCGTGGCGGCCCGCCTGGTGCTCTACGTGCGGCGCCCGGGCTTCCAGTCGCAGTTCAGCGAGGCGCAGGTCGCGCAGACCGGCGGCTCCGATCCGCTCGGCCCGGCGATCACCTGGGCGCGCCGCCACCTCCCCGAGGCCGACGTGGAGACGCTGGCGCGGCGTGCGGCGCTGTCGGTGCGCACGCTGCACCGGCGCTGCCTCGACGCACTGGGCACGACGCCGGGCAAGCTGCTCGACAAGCTGCGCGTCGAGCACGCGCGCACGCTGCTGGCCTCGAGCGCGCTGCCCGCGAAGACGCTGGCCGCGCAGTGCGGTTTCGGCAATGCCGCCCGCATGCGGCGCGCGTTCGAGCGCGAGCTGGGCCTGGGCCCGCGCGAGTACCGCGCGCTGCACGCGGCGAGGTGACGCGACTGTGCGAGGCGAGCGCCGGCCGGATGCTACTCGCGGAAGACCGCGGCCAGCATCGGCATGACCTCGTACTTGAGCCCGATGTTGGCCAGCACCGCCGGATCGTGGTCCTTGAAGGCGTCGAGCTCGGCTTCGTTCGCCGCGCGGATCACGCCCAGACCCCACGGGCCCTGGGGATCGTTCACCGGGCCGAAGACGATGGCGTTGCCCTTCGCGAGTAGCTCGCGCCAGTAGGCGCCGTGCGCCAGCATGGCCTTGCGCTCGTCGGGTGACATGTCGAACGCGAACGTCGGCCGCGGCGCCAGCAGGCGGCAGCAGAAGTACATGGGCCCGGGCGCCGGGCCGGCGGCGGGCGGCTTTACCGGCGTCGTGAATCGCGCGAGCCAGTCCAGCACGCGCTCCCAGCCGCGCGAGTGGCTGTCGCAGGACGTGGTGCGCTCGCCGAAGCCTTCGTGGCGCACGGTCACGCGTGTGCCGTTCTCGATCGGATCCAGCAGGTAGTGGATCGTCGTGGCGCTGCCGCCCTCCCAGCTGGGGCGCCAGGTCTGCACCAGCCGCCGTGGCGGATCGATCTCGAGGAACTCGCCGCTGACGCTGAACGGCCCGGTTTCGCCGCGGCCGACGGTGCGCCACTGGCCGCCGACGCGCAGGTCCATCGTCGATTCGGTGAGCTGGTAGGTGTCGGGCGAGCCCCACCACTGGATCAGCTCGTCGGGATCCGTGAGCGCGCGGAAGACGCGCTCGGGCGGGACTTCGATCTCCACCACCGCCAGGATCGCGCCCCGGGAAAGATCGGCGACAGCGCGCGCGCTTCGTTTGGTCGTGCTCATTTTCCGGTCCCTTTCTCGAGATATCGCTTGAGGTTGTCGAGGTTGGTCAGCCAGAAGGCGCGGTAGCTCTCGATCCAGCCCGCCACCTCGCGCAGCGGCTGCGGATCCAGCGCGTAGACGCGCTCGCGACCCGCCCGTTGCTCGCGCACCAGGCGCGCCTGGCGCAGCACGCGCAGGTGCTTGGAGATCGCGGGGCGGCTCTGCGCGAAGTCGGCGGCCAGCACGTTGACCGGCGCACCGCCCGCGCGCAGGCGATCGAGGATCGCCCGCCGGGTCGGGTCGGCGATGGCGCGGAAGACATCGGCATGAGCGAGGGCGCGGTGCATGGCGTGGGCCGTCGGTAACCTTTCGGTTACCAATTAGCCCACGCCCACGGACCTGTCAACGGCGAAGTGCGGCGGCGCCGTCTCAGGCGCGCGATGGCGCCGCAGCCGTGCGCGGCGCGCGCGGGACCGCCGCGACGGCCGAGCCGCTTTCGTGCGCCAGCAGCCAGCGCTTGCGCTCGACGCCGCCGCCGTAGCCGACCAGCTTGCCGTTCGCGCCGATCACGCGGTGGCAGGGGACGACGATGCAGATCGGATTCGAGCCGTTGGCCAGCCCGACCGCCCGCACCGCCGCCGGCCGTCCAATGGCGCGCGCGATCTCGCCGTACGAGCGGGTCTCGCCACACGGTATCGCCCGCAGCGCGCGCCAGACCGAGCGCTGGAACGGCGTGCCGGTCGATTCGGCGATTGTCAGCTTCTCGATGGCGTCGAGATCGCCGGCGAAGTAAGCGGCGAGCGCGGCGCTGAGCCCGCCGGGATTCGACGTGTGCACGAATTCGGCATCGGGGCGCCTGGCGAAGAGCTGCAGCCGACCCGCCATGCGTCCGTCGGTGGTCTCGTCGGTCCAGCCGGCGGCGACCAGCCGGCCGCCGGCGTCGGCGACCAGCGTGAACCGGCCGAGCGGCGATTCGACGTGGTCGTAAGAAAGGCGGGAAGTGGACGTGATCGTGGTCGTCGAGTCGGTGATCATCGGGAGCCTCCTTGAGCGGACCGCGCGGCGTCCGCGGTCCAGAGATGTTGAGCGGCGTAGCCCCGCCAGGGACGCCAGCGCGCCGCCCATTCGGACATGGGCGTTTTCTGTTGCGGTCGGTTCCGGCGTTTCGTCGAAACGGCAGCGGAGGTTGCGCGCGTCCGTGCCGCCGGCGTCGCGCCGATGCGATCCCAGGCGCGCATCAATCCGATGTCGGTCGCCGGGAACGCATCGGGGTCGCGGCCGGCGCGCAGCGCGATGTAGTGCGCGGTCCACTCGCCGACGCCGGGGAGCGCCTGCAGCTTGGCCGCGGTCTCGTCGATCGTGCCCATCGGCTCGAAGAGCAGGGGATCGGCAGCCGCGGCGTGCGCAACGCCGCGCAGCGCCTGCCGGCGCGCCGCCGGGCCGCGCACGGCTTGCAGCGCCTCGGGTGACGCCTTCGCGACGTCGGCAGCGCTGGGAAAGCAGCGATCCAGATGAGCATCACCGCCGTGCGCGGCCAGAACCGGCCGGCCGCACGCCCGCGCGAGCGCACCCGCGAGCTGTCGGCCCGCCTCGACAGTGACTTGCTGGCCCAGGATCGCGCGCGCGGCGATCTCGAAGCCGTCCCAGCCACCGGGGACCCGCAGGCCCGGGCGCTCGCTGACCAGCGGCGCCAGCAGCGGATCGCGCGCCAGGTGCGCGCCGATCGCGGTGACGTCGGCGCTGACGTCGAAGAGGTGTCGCACGCGGGCGATGATCGCCGGCAGCGCGCGCACGTTGGGAAAGCGCACCGTCACCGCCAGGCTCTGCTTCTCCGGCAGGTGCGCCACCGCCACCGTCCCGGTCTCGCCGTCCTCGCACACCGTGCGCCGGTAGATGTCGCCGTCGACGTTCTCGACGCCGTCGACCGCGCGCGCGCGCAGGTGCGCGAGCATCGCGGCCCAGTCGTAGGGCGCGCGGTAGCGCACGCGCACGGTGACACCGCTGCCGGCGACGGATCCCTCGGGCAGCGCCACCACGCCGCGACGGCGCAGCGCGCTCGGCGGCCGGTGGTAGAGCCCCTGGAACGTCTCGTTGAAGCGGCGCACGCTCCCGAAGCCGGACGCGAGCGCGATCTCGGCCATCGGCAGGCGTGTCTCGTGGATGAGCCGCTTCGCGAACAGCACGCGGCGGGTCTGCGCCACGGTCTGTGGCGACGCGCCGAGGTGCTGCTGGAACAGGCGGCGCAGCTGGCGAGCGCCCACACCCAGACGCTCGCCGAGCTCGTCGACGCCGGCGCCGTCGCCGTCGAGCGCGCCGGCCGCGATCAGCGCCAGCCCGCGCGTGACCGTGTTCTCGGTGCCGCGCCAGGTGCCAAGGTCAGGCGCGGTCTCGGGCCGGCAGCGCAAGCAGGGCCGGAAACCCGCCTCTTGCGCCGCCGCCGCCGAGGCGAAGAAGCGGCAATTCTCGATGCGCGCGGTGCGGGCGGGGCAGACGGGGCGGCAGTAGATGCCGGTCGAGGTCACGCCCACGAACAGTCGCCCGTCGAAGCGCTCGTCGTGGCTTTGCAGAGCGCGATAACAAACGCGCGGATCCAACCGGTGCATGGCGGTGACGTTACGACCGGCGCGGGCTCGAGGCTCGCGGTTTTCGGACATGGTCGTCGGATGGGCCGGAGCGCAGAGCTCCCGCTCACGGCCGCGGCGACGAACTCGCGCGCCGCGACGCAGAGATTCGCGCCTATCGCGAACGCGACTGTCTCCGCCGACCCCCTCGCTGGACATTTTGCGCCCAACGTAGCTAATCACGCCACCCGAGCCGTACCCGTCTTCGGTGCACGTGCTCATATTAGGGGAGCGCGGTCTCCGCGCGCCCCGCGCGATCTCAGGAGGAAGCCGATGACCCCCAAAGAGCAAGAGCTCGACCGTCTCTGCGTCAATACGCTGCGATTTCTCGCGGTGGACATGGTGCAGAAGGCGAACTCCGGCCACCCGGGCATGCCGCTCGGTGCGGCGCCCATCGCCTATCTGCTGGCGACCCGTTTTCTCCGCTACAACCCCGCCGATCCCGGCTTCATCGACCGCGACCGTTTCGTCCTGTCAGCGGGCCACGCCTCGGCGCTCCTCTACGCGATGCTGCACGTCACGGGGTACGAGCAGATGACGCTGGAGGAGCTCGAGCGGTTTCGCCAGTGGCAGAGCTTGACGCCCGGCCACCCCGAGAGCCACCTCACGCAGGGGGTCGAGGCATCGACAGGGCCGCTCGGCCAGGGTGTCTCCAACGCGGTGGGGATGGCGATGGCCGAGGCTCACCTGGCCGCGCGCTACAACCGGCCGGGGCACGAGGTCTTCAACCACGGCACGTACGTGCTGGCCAGCGATGGCGACTTCATGGAAGGCGTGCAAGCCGAGGCAGCGTCGCTCGCCGGTCACTTGCGGCTCGGCAAGCTCCTGGTTCTTTACGACTCGAACGATGTCACGCTTTCGGGGAGCACCGCGGTGACGTTCACCGAAGACGTGGGCGCGCGCTATCGCGCTTACGGCTGGCATGTCCAGCAGGTCGGCGACGGCAATGATCTGCCGGCCCTTGCCCGCGCGATCGAGAGCGCGCGAGACGAGGTTACGCAACCGTCATTGGTCATCGTCAAGACCGTGATGGCCTACGGCGCACCGGACCTCGCGGGCTCGTGGCACGCGCACGGGAACCCGCTGGGCGTCGACGAAGTGAGGAAGACCAAGCGCAACCTGGGCTGGCCCGAGGAGCCCGCCTTCTTTGTCCCGCCCGAGGCGCTGGCGCATTTCCGCTCCGCGCTCGAGCGCGGGCGATCGCTGCAGGAGGGTTGGAGTCGGCGATTCGCGGACTACGCGAAGGCCTTCCCGGAGCTTTCCGAGGAGATTCGCCGCCGCTTCGCCGGCGAGCTTCCCAAAGGGTGGGGCGCGAGCCTTCCGCAATTTCCGGCCGACGCGAAGGGCCTGGCGACGCGGAAGGCGTCGGAGGCAGTGCTGCAAGAGATTGCGAAGACCGTGCCGGAGCTTGTCGGCGGGTCCGCCGATCTCGATCCGTCGACGTTCACCTGGATCAAGGAAGCCGGCGATTTCGAGCCGCCGGCGCAGCCGCACGAAGGCGTGCAGGGGACCATCGGCGGCGGCTGGGGCTACGCGGGGCGCAACATTCACTTCGGCGTCCGCGAGCACGCCATGGGCGCGGTGGTCAACGGCCTCGTCTATCACGGCGGCTTCGTTCCGTTTGGCGCGACCTTCCTGGTCTTCGCCGACTACATGCGGCCGCCCTTGCGTCTGTCGGCGATCGCTCACCTGCGCTCGATCTGGGTCTACACCCACGACAGCATCGCGGTCGGCGAGGACGGACCCACCCACCAGCCCGTCGAGCAGATCGCGAGCCTGCGCGCGATTCCCGGGCTGATCGTGGTCAGGCCGGGTGACGCCAACGAGACGCGCGTCGCCTGGCAGGTCGCCGTCGAAAACAAGGGTGGCCCGACGGTGTTGCTGTTCTCGCGCCAGAACGTCCCCACGCTGGATCGTCGAGACTTCGCGTCGGCCGAAGGTCTGCGCCGGGGCGCGTACGTCCTGAACGAAGGTGAGCGCGATCCCGAGATCATCCTGATCGCGACGGGCTCCGAGGTGCCGCTGATCGTCGCCGCCCTGCCCCGGCTGCGCCAGGACGGCCTGCGCGTGCGGCTGGTTTCGATGCCGTCGTGGGAGCTGTTCGCGGCGCAGGACGCCGCCTACCGCGAGCAGGTCCTGCCGCGCGCGGTGAAGGCGCGGCTGGCGGTCGAAGCGGCGCGGTCGTTCGGCTGGGAGCGCTGGGTCGGGACGGAGGGCGAGGTGCTCTCGGTCGATCGCTTCGGGGCCTCGGCGCCGGGCGAGCGTGTGCTCGCGGAGTACGGCTTCACGGTGGACAGCGTCGTCGAGCGCGCGCTGGCGCTGGTGGCCCGGACCTGAATCGAGACGACTCCCTTCTTCCCGGGCCCGCCCTTCGTGACTAAGGAGCAGAAAATGAGCAAGGGTAACGGCGGAGGTCGATGGCCTGTGCTGCGCCAGGCCATCGAACGGGATGGGTTGGGGCTGGGACGCACGTCCTGGTCACCTCGCTCGCAAGCGTTGCGGCCACGCACGGAGGAAGCGGACCGCGTCGTTCGCTCGGTCTGTCCGTACTGCGCCGTGGGCTGCGGCCAGCTCGTCTACGTCAAGGACGAGACGATCACCGACATCGAAGGCGATCCGGCGTCGCCGATCAGCGAAGGCTGTCTGTGCCCCAAGGGAGCGGCGACGTTTCAGCTGGTGACCGGAGCGCATCGCCCGGAGCGGGTGCTCTATCGCAAGCCGCGTGGGACCGAGTGGACCGAGCTGCCGCTCGAGACCGCGATGGACATGGTCGCGGAGCGGCTGCGGCGCACGCGCGAGGCGCACTGGCAAAAGGAGACCGACGACGGCCGGCCGGTCAACCGGACGCTCGCGATCGCGCACCTCGGCGGCGCCACGCTCGACAACGAAGAGAACTACCTCATCAAGAAGCTGTTCACCGCGCTCGGCATCGTTCAGGTCGAGAACCAAGCACGCATATGACACAGCTCCACGGTCCCCGGTCTGGGGATCTCGTTCGGGCGGGGCGGCGCGACGTCGTTTCAGCAGGATCTGCAAAACGCCGACTGCATCGTCATCCAAGGCTCCAACATGGCGGAATGCCATCCGGTCGGCTTCCGTTGGGTCATGGAGGCGAAGCGCCGGGGCGCCACGATCATCCACGTCGATCCGCGCTTCTCGCGCACCAGCGCCGCCGCCGACTTGCACGTGCCGATCCGCGCGGGATCGGACATCGCGTTCCTGGGCGGGATCATCAACTACATCCTCGGCAACCAGCGTGAGTTTCGCGAGTACGTGGTGGCCTACACCAATGCGGCGACGATCCTGCGCGAGGACTTCCGCGACACCGACGAGCTCGACGGCCTGTTCTCCGGCTGGGACGAGAACCAGCGGCGGTACGACACCGCGAGCTGGCAGTACGAAGGCATCGACGGCGCCGTCCCCGCGGCCGGGCACAAAGAGGTGTTCGCCGAGCCGGGCGCGGGCGCGACGCACGTGCGCGGCGTCAAGATCCTGAACGAGCAGCGGGATCCGACGCTCGAGCATCCCCGCTGCGTGTTCCAGGTGCTCAAGCGCCACTTCGCGCGCTACACGCCGGAGATCGTCGAGGAGATCTGCGGCGTGCCCGGCGCCCAGTTGCTGCAGATCGCGGAGACGCTATGCCAAAACTCCGGACGCGAGCGCACGAGCGCGTTCTGTTACGCCGTGGGTTGGACCCAGCACACCGTCGGCGTGCAGTACATCCGGGCCGCGTCGATCATCCAGTTGCTGCTCGGCAACATGGGCCGCCCCGGCGGCGGCATCATGGCGTTGCGCGGGCACGCGTCGATCCAGGGCTCGACCGACATCCCCACGCTCTACGACCTCTTGCCGGGATACTTGCCGATGCCGCACGCCGGGCAGGCGCAGAGCCTGGACATGTACCTGGACAGCAATCGCTCGCCATCCGGTTGGTGGAGTGAGCTTCCCAAGTACGCCGTGTCGCTGCTCAAGGCGTGGTTCGGCGAACACGCGACCAAGGAAAACGACTACGGCTTCGGTTACCTGCCGCATCTGACCGGCGATCACTCCCATCTCGAGTTCGTGACCGAGATGGCCGACGGCAACGTCAAAGGCTACTTCGTCATGGGCGAGAACCCGGTCGTCGGCACCGCGCATTCGTCGCTGCACCGCAAAGGCCTGCGGCAGCTCGAATGGCTGGTGGTGCGCGATCTCGCGCTCATCGAGACCGCCGAGTTCTGGCGCACGGCGCCCGAGATCGCGAGCGGCGAAGTGCGGCCGGAGGACATCGCCACCGAGGTCTTTTTCTTTCCGGCCGCGGCCCACACCGAGAAGGACGGCTCGTTCACCAACACGCAGCGCTTGCTGCAGTGGCACCACACGGCGATCCACCCCGCCGGCGATCGCCGCAGCGAGCTCTGGTTCATGCATCACCTCGCGAAGCGCGTGAAGGCCGCCTATGCGCGCTCGTCGGATCCGAAGGATCGCCCGATCCAGCAGCTGGTCTGGGACTATCCGACCAAGTTCGCGTACGAAGAGCCGGACGCCGATGCGGTGATGAAGGAGATCAACGGCGTCACCATCGCCGACGGCAAGCCGGTGTCGAGCTTCACCGAGCTCAAAGACGACGGCTCGACCGCGAGCGGCTGCTGGATCTACAGCGGCTGCTTTAAAGACGGCGCCAACCAGACGTCGCGGCGCAAGCCGCGCTGGGAACAGAGCTACGTCGCGCCCGAGTGGGGCTGGGCGTGGCCGGCCAACCGCCGGCTGCTCTACAACCGCGCGTCGGCTGCGCCCGACGGAAACCCCTGGTCGGAGCGCAAGCGCTACGTCTGGTGGGATGCCGAGAAGAAGGAGTGGACCGGCGAGGACGTGCCGGACTTCATCAAGACCCGCGCGCCCGACTACCGCCCCGCGCCCGACGCACACGGCATCGACACCATCGCCGGCGACACCCCTTTCATCATGCAAGCCGATGCGCGCGCCTGGTTGTTCGCGCCGAGCGGGCTCATCGACGGGCCGCTTCCGGCGCACTATGAGCCGCAGGAGAGCGTGGTCGCGAACGCGCTCTACGCGCAGCAGCGCAATCCGGCGCGCGTGCAGTTCCGCCGCGCCGACAACCCGTATCACGCAGCCGCAGGCGATCCGCGCTTTCCTCACGTGCTCACCACCTTTCGCGTGACCGAGCACCACACGGCGGGCGGCATGAGCCGCTGGCTCCCCTGGCTGAGCGAGCTGCAGCCCGAGATGTTCTGCGAGGTCTCGCTTGAGCTCGCGCGCGAAGTGGGGCTCGAGCCAGGCGGCTGGGCCACGATCCGGACCGCGCGCGCCGCGATCGAGTGTCGCGTGCTGGTCACCGAGCGCATACGCCCGCTGCGCGTCCGCGGCCGCACCTGCCACCAGATCGGGTTGCCGTATCACTGGGGCGCGGTCGGGCTGGTCCGGGGCGCCGCCGCGAACGAGCTCCTGTCGTTCGTCGCCGATCCC
>CAZNCQ010000026.1:0-1792 GCA_964571275.1 uncultured Myxococcales bacterium | reverse complement strand
GAGGCCAAGGCGTTGACCGGCACGATCGAGCCCGGCCGCCACGGCCGAGGACCGAGATGAATGTGAATGTGAAAACAAGCGGCGAAACTCTTCGAGAGCCGGCTCCGCCGGTCGCAGTCGGATCGCGCCAGCGCGGATTTTTCACCGACACCAGCGTCTGCATCGGCTGCAAGGCCTGCGAGGTCGCGTGCAAGCAATGGAACCAGCTGCCCGACGACGGCTTTCGGCTGAGCGGTCACTCGTACGACAACACGGTGCAGCTCGGGGCGTCGACCTGGCGTCACGTGGCGTTCATCGAGCGCCCGGCAACCGAGGGCGCCGGACCGGGGAACCAGCCGTTCGGGTGGTTGTTCTCGTCGGACGTCTGCAAGCATTGCCAGCGCGCCGGGTGCCTCGAGGTCTGCCCCACCGGCGCGATCACGCGCACCGAGTTCGACACCGTCTTCGTGCAGCCCGACATCTGCAACGGTTGCGGCTATTGCGTGGTCGGCTGTCCGTTCGGCGTGATCGAGCGCCGCGAAGAGGACGGGCGCGCCTGGAAGTGCACGCTCTGCTACGACCGTCTCAAGGGCGACCTCGAGCCCGCGTGCGCCAAGGCTTGCCCCACCGATTCGATCTTGTTCGGAGACGTCGTCGATTTGCGCGCGCTCGCGCGCGAGCGGCTCTCGACCTTGCAGGCGCGCGGCACGCGCAACGCGCATCTCTATGGAATCGACGCGCACGACCAGCCCGGCACGGGCGGACTGAATGCGTTCTTCCTGCTGCAAGAACGGCCCGAGGCCTACAACCTGCCGCCGGACCCGGTGGTTCCGACCGAGCATGGCAAGGTCGCGTGGCGATCGGCCGCGGCCGCCATGATCGCTCTCGGCATCGGTCTGGTGCTCGCGGTCGCAGGGGAGGGGCGATGAAGAACGACGCTGGCGCGCTGTCGACGTACTACGGTCTGCCGGCGATCAAGAAGCCGGTCTGGAAGCCGTACGTGCCAGCGTATCTCTACGTTGGCGGTACCGCCGGCGTTTGCGCCGCGCTGGCCGCCGCGGCGCAGCTCTTCGGCGGGCCGCGCCTGCGCCCGCTCGTTCGACGCGGGCGCGCGCTCGCCGCTGCTGGCGCGGTCGTGAGCGGGCTGTTCCTGATCCTCGATCTCGGCCGCCCCTCGCGGTTCTTGCACATGCTGCGCGTCTTTCGGCCCACCTCGCCGATGAACGTGGGGAGCTGGGTGCTGACGTCTTTCGGTGGGGCGAGCACCGCGGCCGCGCTGTTCGGCTGGCCCGTCGCGGGCGTTGCCGCCGGCGTGCTGGGGCTGCCGCTCGCGACGTACACCGCCGTCCTGCTCAGCAACACCGCCATTCCCGTGTGGAACGGCGCGCGGCGAACCATGCCGCTGCTGTTCGCGGCGTCGGCCGTCTCCAGCGCGGCGTCGCTGCTGGAGATGCTTCCCGGTCACGCGAGTGAGCGTGCGCTCGTGCGCCGGATCGCCGCGGCCGGCAAGGTCGCCGAGTTGATCGGCGCCGCGGCGCTGGAGCGCGAGCTCGCGACGCGAGGCCCCGGCCCGATCCGAGAGCCGCTTCGTCGACGAGCGAGCGGCCGTCTGTGGCGCGCCGCCAAGCTGATCACCGCCGCGAGCGCCGTCCTCGAGCTCCTCCCGCGACGCCGCCACCACGAGGTCGCCGCCGGCGTGACCGGCACCGTCGGCGCGCTGTTGCTTCGTTTCGCCATCGTCGCCGCCGGCCGCGCGTCGGCGAGCGATCCGCGAGCCACGTTCGAGCCGCAGAGGGCGAGCCGCGCCGCGCGA
>CAZNCQ010000025.1:0-45046 GCA_964571275.1 uncultured Myxococcales bacterium | reverse complement strand
GAGGTGGAGGAGAGGGAGAATGAGGTGGCGAAGGATTCTCCCTCTCCGCTGCGCGCGGAGGTGGAGGAAGGGAGAATGAGGTGGCGAAGGATTCTCCCTCTCCGCTGCGCGCGGAGGTGGAGGAAGGGAGAATGAGGTGGCGAAGGATTCTCCCTCTCCGCTGCGCGCAGAGGTGGAGGAGAGGGGGATGAGGTGGCGAAGCATTCTCCCTTCCGCTGCCGCGCAGAGGAGAATGAGCGGCTGAAAAGCAAAAGCCCTCTCCTCCACGTCCGCGTGGAGGAGAGGGTTTGGGTGAGGAGGGTCCGCGGCGTGTCGGCGCCGCTTACTGCTTCTTCATCAGCGCGGAGATGCGCAGCGTGGCCGTGTTCTCCGACGAGCGCACGCTCCACTCGGAGCTGCTGCTGACGGTCTGTCGGAAGGGCGCGAAGCCGTCCTTCTTCACGACCAGCGAGTGCGCGCGCGAGACGTCGATCTCGACGCCGAAGAGCGGCGTGCGGCCGATCGGCTTGCCGTCGAGCTCGACCTCGGCCTCCGACGGGATCGACGTCATGCGCAGCTTGTGCGCCATGGCGGCGACCGGCGGCGGCGTGATCGGCTTGGCGACCAGCGCCGCCGGAGCCGCGATCGGCTTCGGCGCGGGCGGTGGCTCGGCATGCGCGACGGGCGGCGGGGGCGGCGGCGGCGTGGGGGCGGGCGCCTCCACGCGCGGCGCGGGCGCCTCGGCGACCGGCGGCTTCTCCGCCGGCGACGACGGGCGCGAGGCCGGCTGGCTCTCACGGTGAGCGACCACCGTCTTGCCCTTCGACGAACGGCGGTCAGCGACGTGAGACGAGCTCGACGATTTGCTGCTGCCGGTGGTCGCAGGCGCGGGCGCCTCGGGCTCGGCCGCGGGGCCGCTGTTGGCCTCGGGCGCGGTCTCGGTCGGCGCGGTGCCGGTCGCCGACGGGATCGCCGCCACCGCGGGAGCCGGCTCGGCGTTGGTCGCGGGCGCGGGGCGGGTCGCGGTCGCGGTCGCGGTCGCGACGGTCGCCGCGATCTCGGGCTTCGAGCCCTTGCGCGTGGTCGCGAACACCGTCAGCGTGATCGCCAGCAGCGCGGCCGCGCCGATGATCAGCTTGTTACGCATCGCCGGGCGCACCGACGGGATCGCCGCCGCCTGGCTCGGCATCGCGTCGAGCGACATCGGTACCCCGGGCGTCGACGCCCCCAGCGCTGGTTCCCCCTGGACCGGCGCCGGAGGCGTCGAGCCCGACGACGGTGATAGCTCCTGCGTCGTGGTGATCGGCGCGACCTTCGAAGACGACGAGCTCCGGCGAATACGCGCCGACTCGGTGATTGGCTTCTCGGCCTCCTTGTTCGCGGCGGCCGCGTCGGGGCGGATCAGCGCGAGCGCCGGCGGCGGACGCTTCACGCTGCCCGAGGCGTTGGCGGGGCCG
Source organism: uncultured Myxococcales bacterium (assembly GCA_964571275.1). Classification (GTDB taxonomy): domain Bacteria; phylum Myxococcota_A; class Polyangia; order Fen-1088; family Fen-1088; genus DASRQZ01. The sequence goes on along the minus strand of CAZNCQ010000025.1, from coordinate 43,610 downwards.
CTGACGGTCTCGGCGACCGGCGCGGGCGGCGGCGTCCGCGACGTCTCGTCCTTGCCGGGGCGCGCATCGGCCAGGTTCGCGGCGGTGACGCCCACGACCGGGGTGCTCTCCTCGCGGCCCGCGTTTGCCAGCAGCTCGCGATCGTCGCCAGCCTTGGCGGGATCGTGCGCGCGGCCGGGGAACACATTGAAAGGAAGCTTGGACTTCGGGTTGCTGAGGATCTTCTGGCTCTCCTCGAGCGACACCGCCGGCATCACCGCCGAGAACAGCCCGGTGCGCTGCTTCACCGTCCGTTGCGACAGCACCAGCTCGATGACCTGCTGGCTGCGTCCGCTCAGCTTGGCGAACCGGATACCCATGCCCGGCACCGTGTTCGGCTTGCTGGCGTCGGGCTCGCGCGTCCAGTGCACAGTCCCTTCACCGACAATGAGGGGCGTACCGTCCAGCAGCTGCAGGTCCAGCCGTAGCTGGGTCCCGACCGCGAACGGTTGGCGCGAGTGGACGAAGATCCCACCGCGGCTCACATCAGACGCATAGCGCTCCGCAAACTGCTCGACGGTTTCGCTATCGAATCTGAAGCGCAGTGAGACCGGCTCGGGTTCCTCGGATTCGTTGCGCTTGATTGAGAGTGGTTGCGTCATGGCTGTTGACGCTAAAGACCAGCATTAACTCTGCCAACACGAAGAGTTATTTATCTTACGAAAAATGGCGGACTTAGAGCTAAGCCCCCCGGCCAATCAAGGCCTCGGCGTCGCTCCGGGGACAACAGTTGTTGCGGCAGCGGCAACACCGGAATCCATCCACGAGGTCGTTTAGTGGGGGGGCTGGATCCGTCCATCGGTCGCCAGGTCGCCGGACCTTAGATCGCCGCAAGATGCGCGCCGACGGGGTGGGGTGGCCCCCCCTCGATTCGTTGCCTCGCGCGCAACGCCATCGATGTCTCGCAGGCAGCAGTGCGTCCACCCGCGCCGAGGTAAATGCCCTGATTCATGTAACTTCGATAATAAATTTTGTTGGTCCCATTACTGCTTAATGATGCGGCATGGACGCTACGCGGAAGGTCCCCGCGTAGTCACAACAAAAGGGCTTTGAAGGAGGTCCGATGCGTACGGATAAGAAAGATCGCGGTTTCCGGTTTGCGCTCTCCACTCTCTTCCCGTCATTGCGGGGCGGGATGTCGATGCTGGCTGTCGCAATGGTTCTCGGCTTCGGCGGGATGAAGGCGCAGGCGGCTGTGGTCATGGGTCCGGACGACTTCGAGACCGGCGTCAACACGCACTACACGCCGAACAACAACGCGCCCGAGTGGGCGGTCAACACGACCGGCGAGGTCGGCAACGACTTCTACTCGCGTGCCGCGGCGACGACCGCGTGGTCGGACGCGCCCAGCGCTTCGACGTTCGGCGACGTTGGCGTCGAGGCCAACGTGCGCATCACCAACTGGAACGCCAGCACGCAGAACCGGGCGTTCATCTTCGCGCGCTACACCGGGAGCTCGCCGAGCTCGGCGACCACCTATCAGTTGTCGATCGCTCCCGACTCGACGATCACGATCGAGCGCCGCGGCGTCAACAAGGTGATCACGGTGCTCGCGACCGCGCACGCGCGCGACGTCGTCGGCGCCTCGTGGAACCAGGGCAGCTGGACCCGCGTCCGCCTCGAGGTCTCGGGCACGAGCTCGGTGAAGCTCGCCGCCTACGTCAACGGCGCGCAGATCATGACCGCGACCGACAGCAGCGGCGGCGTTGCGGCTACCGGTTCGGTCGGCTTCGGCAGCGCCGGCGCCAGCGTCGACGTCGATGACGTGACGACCACCGACGCGGCCTCGTTCCTGGCTCCGGAGAGCGGCGAGTCGGCCAGCTTGAGCGCCCCCACCGATCGTCCGATGTACTGCGCGCTCAACGGCTCGACCGAGGCGAAGGAAATTTAAACCCATGCAAACGAAGACGACGACCAACAGGGAGACCAGCATGTTCAAGCGCACGATGACTTATGCGGCCGCGTCGATGGTCGCGCTGGCGATCAGCCTCGCGGCTGGCACTGCGAACGCGACGGTGAACCCACCGATCAACGTCGTGGTTCCGCCGCTCGCGTTCGAGGACACGCACATCACGGTGTCGTGGCAGAAGCCGACGACGGCGACCGGGATCGTGGGGTACAACATCTACCTCAACGGCACGAAGAAGGGCTCCGTCAGCACGGTGACCTGGGCGAGCGGGCTGACCAACAACCTGCTCTACTACGATATCACCGGGCTCACCGCCAACACGTCGTACACCATCAAGGTGCGCGCGTACGATTCGACGGGCGCGGAGTCGGCCGACAGCAGCTCGGTCGTGCAGGCGACCACGGCGACGCCGACCATCGTCTACGTGCACACCTACGCCTCGCAGTCGGGCACGCAGACCTCGCAGGTTCAGGCGGCGATCAACGCTTGCCCGACCAACGGCAAGGTCATGATCTCGTCGGGTGAAACCTTCACCAGCGGCGCGCTCTACCTCAAGGCGAACTGCACGTACCAGATCGACGGCACGCTCAAGGGCAGCGACTTGCCGGCGGACTACGCGTACGGCAACGACCGCTTCCCGATGTACGGCACGGGCGGCAGCTACGGCACCGTCGCGTATCCGACGAACTACAAGTCGCTCATCAACACCTGCCCGACCAGCAGCAACAGCTGCACCGGCATCAACAACATCCGCCTCGTCGGCGCGGGCACCATCACCGGCACCATCTCGAGCCCGAAGTCGGACTCGTCGAACAGCGGCTACTACCTGACCACGCTCGCGATCGCCGAGCGTACGGCGCAGAGCTCGACCGACAGCGCGCGCGGTGACCTGGTGAGCATCACCGGCTCGTCGGGCGTCTACATCTCGAAGCTGCACTTCACCATGCCGCCCGAGCACACGCTGTTCATCGCCCGCACCAGCAACCTGACCGTCGCCAACATCACCGTCGATTCGTTCGCCTCGGCGGGTTCGAACGGCATCCACAACGGCGACGGCGTCGACCTGGCCTCGATCAGCAGCGGCTGGATCTTCGGCTCGTCGTTCAACACCGGTGACGACTGCATCAACATGAACGCCGGCACCAACGCGCCGGGCGTTTACGCCAACCAGCCGATCAGCACCATGCACATCTTCAACAACTACACGCAGAACGGCCACGGCGGCGTCGTGTTCGGCAGCTTCACGGCGGCGTGGATGAAGAACGTGTGGGTCGACGAGAACATGTTCAACGGCACGCAGATCGGCCTGCGCTTCAAGACCGGCACCAACCGTGGCGGCGGCGCCAATGGCGTCTGGGCGACGGACAACAAGGTCAACAACGTCTCGAGCGCGGCCATGATGGTCGAGGGCTCGTACCCGGACAGCACGGGCATGACGTCGGCGGGTTGTGGTTACTTCACCAACATCAACGTCACCAACCTGACCGGCGTGGTGAAGAGCGGCGCGTACGCGGTCAACATCGCGGGCAACTCGTCGCCCAAGAACACCGCGTTCACGCTGAAGAACGTCAACATCACCGGCAGCGGCTGCAAGGGCGTGTCGATCTACCAGACGACGTCGAGCACGTTCAACAACGTGACCACGGCGGCCGGTAGCTTCGTCTACGAGTCGGCTTCGCTGACGGCCTCGGCGTTCACCAGCTGCTCGCCGACCCCGACCGCGAAGTAAAAACCTACATAGCCCCCGCTCAGTCGGGGGAGGATCCGCAGTGGGGACCAGTGGCTAACGCCGCTGGTCCCTTTCTGCGTTCGTCCAGCCGCCGGCCCGCTCAGTCGGCGGTCTCAATTGCAGGTTGCCTTACAGCTTTTGACGCGCCAGCAAATCGAGGCCCCGATTTGCTCAGGTTTGCCACGAATTCTTCCGACTTCTCACCAGGAACGAGGGGTAGCGTGGACTTCATTGAAGACGGCGGTTCTGGCGCCATTCAGGACTCGAGCGCCTATGACAGCCTCATCGGACGTACGATCGCGAACAACTTTCGCCTGGTGAAGCGCATCGGCGCCGGCGCGATGGGGCGCGTCTATCAAGCCGAGCAGCTCTCGCTCGGCAAGATGGTCGCGATCAAGATCCTCCGTCACGAGCTGATGGCCGACGAGAAGCTCGTTCGCCGCTTCGAGCTCGAGGCGCGCACCGCCTCCGCGGTCAGCCACCCCAACCTGATCGAGACGTTCGACTGCGGCCGCGACTTGAAGCTCGATCTCGCGTACATCGCGATGGAGCTCTTGCACGGCCCGGATCTCTCGCAAGTGATCGCGCGTGAGGCGCCGCTGGCGCTGCAGCGAAGCGCGCGCATCATGGACCAGGTGCTGGCGGCGCTCGAGGAGGCGCACGCGCAGGGCATCGTTCACCGCGATCTCAAGCCGGGCAACATCATGCTGGTCGCGCGGCGCGACGATCCCGAGTTCGTCAAGGTCTGCGATTTCGGCATCGCCAAGATCAAGACCGCACGCGCGCGGCCGAACCTGACCATGGCCGGCCTGGTCTTCGGGACGCCGGAGTACATGTCGCCCGAGCAGGCGTGCGGCGGCGACGTCGATGCGCGCACCGATCTCTACGCGGTCGCGGCGATCCTGTATCAGCTGGTTTCGGGGCAGCTGCCGTTCCCCGCGCCGTCGCCCACCGAGGTGCTGGCGCGCATCCTGCGCGACGAGCCCGAGCGCCCGTCGCAGCGGGGCTACGTCGCCGTGCCCGAGGCGATCGAGAACCTGATCCTGCGCGGTATGTCCAAGGACCGCGACGCGCGGCCGCAGACCGCGTCGGAGTTCCGCGTGGCGCTGCGTGACGCCTGGTCGGGCATCATGGACTACTGGCCCGGGCAGAGCACCGCGCTGCCGACGATGTCGCTGCACCCGGTGACGTCGCTGCCGATCACGCCGTCGACACCGATGGCGCGCGGGCCCAGCGGCGAGCGTCCCATCGTGACGGTGCCGCTGCGCGGCCCCAGCGGCGAGCGCGCCGTGGTCACGCCGACGCCGCCGGCGGCGACGCCCGCGGCTTCTTCGCCGCCGTCGCGGATCATCAACTGGGGTGTGCTGGTCAAGCGCCGGCCGGGCAAGGCCGCGGTGGCGGGGTTCACCCTGACCATGCTGTGCGGCGGGCTCGGCATCTGGACGCTGACCACGCGCCACACGTCGACGTCGACGTCGACCGCGACGCCGGCGCACGAAGCGAGCGCGCCCACGGCCATGCCGCCCGCGGTCGCGCACAGCACCCCGTCCGGGAACGAGGGCATGATCGTCGTGCCGTCGCCGCGCCCGAGCGCGAAGTCGCCCAGCACCGAGGAGCACCGTGCGGCCGTCGCGGTGAAGTCGTCGCCGGCACCCGTCCGCCACGACCCGCCGGCGCGCTTCCCAAAGCCGATCGCGCGCGGCAAGCAAGTCCATCACGAGCCCGAGCCGCACGGCGGAGCCGTCGCCGCGGCGAGCGGACCATCGCACGGCGCACCCCCGGCCGAGATGCCCGAGACGCGAGCGGAGACGCCCGTCGAAGCGCCACCCGCGCCCGAGCTGCCTGCGATGGTGGTCGCGTCGACGCACAGCGCGCCGGCGAGGGCGGCCGGCATCGCTCACAAGCTGCGCGCGACGTCGATCCCGTCGGAGGCCGAGGTGCTGCTCGACGGAAAGCTGATCGGCCGCACGCCGCTGTTCGGTGCCGAGGTCGACGTCAGCCAGAGCCACACGCTGACCATCCGCAAGGATGGCTATTCGCCGTACGAGCAGCCGGTCTCGGCGGCGTCATCATGGGTGGCGCGCCCATCGGACAACGCGGCGTCGCTCCGTATCCAGACCGTGCTGCAGAAGCTGGATCACAACGCGGTGGCCGCGCCCAAGACGGTGATCGCCGCATCGAGCGCTCCGGTGATCGCGTCGTCGTCGGCGGCGCTGGCGGCCAGCTCGCACAAGCTGCGCATCACCTCGATTCCCACGGACGCCGAGGTCCTGATCGACGGCAAGTTGGTCGGCCGCACGCCCTTGTTCGGCGCCGATATCGACATGAGCCGTTCTCACCGACTGGTGCTGCGCAAGGACGGGTACGCTCTTTACGAGCAGACCATCTCCACGTCGTCGGAGTGGGTGGTCAAGCCGTCGGATCGTTCGTCGGCCCTGCTGCGCATCCAGGCGCTCCTCCGCCGCGGCGACGCCGCGTTGGCTCAGAACCCCGCGACCGCGCCGTAGTCGCCACCCGCGCCCGGCGCCGGCTGTGGCATCGGGCCAGCTTGTCGGCCGCGTGCTAACCTACGCTCCCGTTTTCTCACGCGGGCAAAGGATTCCTTGATGAAGGCGACGCGCCTCTACCTCGTGCGCCACGGCGCAACCCAGCTGACCGCGGAGGATCGGTTTTCCGGCGCGATCGGCGTCGATCTGTCGATCGAAGGGCGCGCGCAGGCCGAGCGGCTGGCGGAGCGCCTGTCGAGCGAGCCGATCTCGGCGGTGTACGCGAGTCCGCTGTCGCGCACCCTCGAGACCGCGACCATCCTGGCCACGCCGCATCGGCTGCCGGTCATGCAGCGCGACGGCCTGCGCGAGATCAGCCACGGCCGCTGGGAAGGGCTGAGCCGGCACGACGTCGAGACGCGGTTCGCCGAGGAGTACGCGGCCTGGGACGCCGACCCGTTCACGTTCGCGCCCGAGGGCGGCGAGTCGGGGGTGCAGGTGCTGGCGCGCGCGCTGCCGGTGATCCGCGAGATCGTGGTCACGCATGTGGGCCAGAACGTGCTGGTGGTGTCGCACAAAGCGACGCTGCGGCTGTTGCTGTCGAGCTTGCTCGGCTTCGACGAGCGCGGCTACAGAGACCGGCTCGATCAGTCGCCGGCCTGCCTGAACGTGGTCGATTTCAAGGATTCGGTGCGCGCGCGTCTGATGTTGTTCAACGACGTTTCGCATTACCAGAATCGGCCGCGGCGGTCCGAGGGCAACCTGTCGCGCTGGTGGGATCCGACCGGCACCTGACGCGCGTCCAGCGTGTGGCGCGCGGGCGCCGCGCGGGCCAAGCTCGTAGAGGAGGCAGATCGTTCATGTCGGTACTCAAAGGTCTTCGCCTGGAACGCGCGCAGGGATCGAAGCAGTTCGCCGGCGGCGCGTTTCGCAACACCAGCGGCGCGACGCCCGGCCTGAAGGGCAACCCGTTGCCGATCGTCGGCGAGTTCTTCTTCGGCGGGCGGGCGCGTCTGCCGCGCGCGCCGCTGCCGGTCGAGAACCCTCTGCCGTCCTGGGCCAAGCCAGTCTCGTCGTCGGGGTTGCGCATCACCTGGCTGGGCCACAGCACGATGCTGCTGGAGATTGACGGCGTGCGCGTCCTGACCGATCCCGTGTTCGGCCAGCGTGCGTCGCCGTTCTCGTTCATTGGGCCCAAGCGCTTTCACGCGGCGCCGGTGACGATCGACCAGCTGCCGCCGCTGGACGCCGTGCTGCTGTCGCACGATCACTACGATCACCTGTGCCGCGCCAGCATCGAGGCGCTGGCGCGGCGGAACGTGCCGATCGTGACGTCGCTCGGTGTCGGCGCGCACCTCGAGGCGTACGGCGTCGACCCGAGCCACATCGTCGAGCTCGACTGGTGGGAGGAGCATGTGCTGCCGGGCGGTGCGCTGTCGCTGCGCGCGACGCCGGCGCAGCACTTCTCGGGGCGCACGCCGACGACGCGCAACACCACGCTGTGGTCGTCGTGGGTGATCACCTCGGCGCAGCGGCGGCTGTTCTTCTCGGGCGACACCGGGCTCACCGACGAGTTCGCGGCCATCGGGCAGAAGCTGGGGCCGTTCGACGTGACCATGCTCGAGATCGGCGCCTGGCATCCGGCCTGGGGCGAGATTCACCTCGGGCCCAAGAACGCGCTCAAGGCGTTCCAGATGCTGGGCGGCGGCACGCTGATGCCGGTGCACTGGGGCACGTTCGATCTCGCGCTGCACGAGTGGGACGAGCCGGCGGAGACGCTGCTGACGACGGCGCAAACGATCGGTGCGCGGGTGCTGACGCCGATCCTGGGCCGCCCGTTCGAGCCGGCGCACGTCGAGCGGCCCAACGCCTGGTGGCGCGAGGTGCGGCCGCACCCGCACGTTCTGCCGGCGCCGGCGGGGATCTGAGGGTAGCTTTCGGCTGAACGACGACTCGAATCCCGACTTCCGACTTCCGACTTCCGACAAGGAGCGCGCACGCATGTCATTCCACGATTTCTCCGCGACCACGATCGACGGGCGCAACCAGGCCCTCTCTTCGTACAAGGGCCAGGTGGTGCTGGTGGTCAACACCGCGTCGGAGTGCGGGTTCACGCCGCAATACGCCGGGCTCGAGAAGCTCTGGCAGGAGTACCGCAACCGCGGCGTGGTCGTCGTCGGTTTCCCGTCGAACGACTTCGGCGCGCAGGAGCCCGGCAGCGAGGCCGAGATCCAGTCCTTCTGCACGCGCAACTTCGGCGTCACGTTTCCGCTCTATTCCAAGGTGAAAACCAAGGGCGCGGGGCAATCGCCCATCTACGAGTTCCTGTCGAAGAAGGACGGCTCCCCGCAGTGGAACTTTCACAAGTACCTGGTCGGCAAGGACGGCCAGGTGCTGGCCGCCTTCGCCTCGTCGGTCAGCCCCGACGACAAGAAGCTGCGAGCCGCGATCGACGCGGCGCTGGCCTGATTTTCTTGGGCGGCTCGTGCACGAGTCGTGGCGATCAGAGCAGGGGCGGGCTCGCCAGCGAATCGAGCTGCAGCGCTTGCTGCGGAAACCACGCGCCCGCCGCGGGATCCGCGGTGTCGCCCCACTCCGGGTCCGTCGTGGCGCCGGCAATGCCGCGATTGCAGGGACCATCGGACTCGCCGGGCGTCTTGATCCAAAGATACGCGTCGAGCAGCGGCACGCCCGTCGACGCCGTCGGCCGCAGCCCGAGCCCGCGGCCGGGTGGGTTGCACCAGATCTGCGGATCGGGGTAGCTGGCCGTCGGCGTCCAGTGCCCCTGGCCGTTGCGGCTCGTGTCAATCACGAAGCGCGTCGTCGCCGCCGCGCCGCCCATCAGGTTCTGCAGGCCGGCGGTCACGCCCGCGGCGAAGTCCGGGCTGTAATTCACGGTGCTGTAGTTTGTCGCGGGGTCGTACTGGCTCGGGCACCAATCGAAGTGCCCCGCCGCCCAGGGAGCGCCCGCGGTCGCCGCGGTGATGCAGTCCGAGACCCACGTACCGAACTGCGTATTGTCGCTGGTCGTTTCGTAGTTCGACACGTTCACGAAGAAGCCCTGCGCCCGCTGCACGCCGGCAGTGAACAAACGATAGGCCGCCTCGCTCACGCCGAGCCACGCGCTGTGGGTGCCGTCCAGATAGACTGACGCGCGCGTCGCCTTGGTTTCGAGACTGTCCACCGCATAGTTGATCTGTGCATAGCGCTCGCTCGGGCTGGCCCCCGGCGCGGGCGTCACGTTCCCCGCCGCGTCGGTCACCGTGGGCATGCACCACTCGGCGGCGCCGAAGATGGTGGTGTTGTACGGAATGATGCCGAGGCCGTCGGGCTCGACGATGACGACCGCGCGGCCGTCGCCGATGCCGCGGGCAACGCCGTCGATCCACGCCTCGTACGAAGCCGTGTCGAGCGCGCCGCCCGCCGAGAACTGTGCGCAATCTCGGAAGGGAATGTTGTACGCAACCAGGACGGGGACGCGACCTTCGCGCGCCGCCTGTCGCATCGTGGTGCGAACGGCGCCTTCGACGTCCTCGGGCGAGCCACCGGTGAACCAGACCGCCTGCGGCGTCGCCTCCATGACGCCCAGGCGGGCCGCGTCGCCGAAGGATCTCGATCTGAGCAATCCGACGAATTGCGTGACGGCTTCGGTGTCCGGCTTTCGAATGTAAAACTGCGTATTTGCCGTCAGCGCGCGCGATGGAGCCGCTGACAGCGCCGCCACGGTCTCGCTCACCGGTTCGCTGTTTTGCGAACCGACCGACGACGCCTCAGGTTCTGCGCAACCGACAGCGAAGTCCGCCAGCATGCATACGACAATCAAGCTACCGAACCGATGCCTGCCATGTCCGCCGACTCCGTCCCGAAACCTCGAGCTCCCATCCTTCATTGTCGTTTCTCCCCGTTGATGACGTTCGCTTTCTTAACGGGGAAGGTGGACGACCTTCCGATCAATTATCGGTCGCGCAGCGTAAACGACGCGCGCGAGGGGCGGAGGGAGGCCCGCGCCCTTCACTTCACCCGGAGGTTCCCCCGCAACGCGATCTCCTGCGAGGACGTCCCCACCAGAATCTCGAAGTCTCCCGGCGCCGCGGTCCACTGCTTCGCCGCGACGTCGTAGTACGAGAACGCGCGCCGGTTCAGCGTCACCTGCGCGCGCTTGGTCTCGCCGGGCTTGAGGCTCACCTTGACGAAGCCCTTCAGCTCCTTCGGCGGCCGCGGCACCGGCGCGTGCTTGTCGCCGACGTAGACCTGCGTGACCTCCGCGCCCTCGCGGTGGCCGACGTTGGTGACGTCGAACGCGACGGTGATCGGGCCGTCGCCGTCGAGCGTGTCGGGCGTGACCGCGAGCGCGCCGAGCTTGAACTTCGTGTACGAGAGCCCGTGGCCGAACGGGAACAGCGGCTTGCGCCCGGTCTTGTCGAAGTGGCGATAACCGACGAAGACGCCCTCGCTGTAGATGACTTTCTTTTCACCTTTCTTGTCGCCTGTCTCGCCGCCGGTCTCCGCTGGGTAATAGCTGTGAACGACCGCGCTGTCTTCCCATCGGCGCTCGAACGTCGCGGGCAGCTTGCCCGACGGGCTGAACGCGCCGACCAGCAGCTCTCCGAGAGCGGTGCCGGCTTCTTGCCCCGCGTACCAGGTCTCGACGATCGCGGGCACGCGATCGATCCACCTGGTCATGTCGACGCCGCCGCCTGACGTGAGCGCGACGACCGTGTTCTTGTTGGCGGCGCGCACGACGCCGATCAGGTCATCCTGGCCCAGCGGCAGCTGAAACGTGCGGTCGTAGCCTTCGCTCTCGGTCATCGGGTCGAAGCCGGCGAGCACGATCGCGACGTCGGCGCCGGCGGCGAGCGTCTTCGCCGCCGGGTCGATGATCTGATCGGCGCGGCGCACGCCCAGACCGACCCGCGCGTGGTGGTCGCCGTGCACGTAGTCGAAACGCACGGCGTAGGCGCGCCCCTCCTCGAGCGTGACGCTCTTCACCGAGATCGGCTGGGTCTGCGACGAGCGTTCGAAGATCAGCTTGCCGTCGAGATACAGGCGATACTCGTCGAGCCCGTAGCTGAACGCGACGAAGCGGTAGTCGCCGTCCTTGGGCGGGATGAAGAAGCCGGTCCAGCGCGCCGAGGACCTCGGCGTCGCGCCCGTTGGCCAGACGTTGGGGCGGTCCCAGGCGAAGTCGACGTGCTCGTCGACGCGCGTGAGCGCCGCCTGGCCGTTCAGCGACGGATCGCTGAAGTACTCGGCGAGCAAGCCCGGCTTGCCGTCGTTGGGCGAGGTCACGAACGACGTGCTGTCGAAGATCTCCGCCAGCGTCGGGACACCGCGGTTGTACGAGACGCGCGCGGCCGGGGCGCTGCCGGTGAAGGCCGCGGTCAGACCCTGCAGAAAGCTCACCGGCGCGAACGGACGCACCTGGGCGCTGCCGCCACCCGCGGGCAGCGCGGGGAAGGCGTCGGGGCCGATGATCGCCACCGATTTGATCCTGGTGCGGTCGAGCGGCAACAGGTCGCCCTGGTTCTTGAGCAGCACCATGCCGCCGCGCGCACCGTCGAGCGCGACCTTGCGCGCGTCCGGCGAATAGAGCGGCCACGTGAGATCGGTCTGATCGCGATCGAGCCAGCCAAACTGGATCGCTTTGCGCAGGATGCGTCGGACCTTGTCGTCGATGGTTGCCAGCGACACCTTGCCCTGCTGGATCGCGGGCAGCAGCGTGGCGCGGTTCATGAACTTCGCCGACGGCATCTCGACGTCCAGGCCCGCGTTGGCGGCGGCGACGCCGTCGTAGGTCGCGTCCCAGTCCGACATGATGATGCCGTCGAAGCCCCAGTCCTTCTTCACGACCTGATTGTTCAGGTAGTCGTGCTGGGTCAGGTGCACGCCATTGACCAGGTTGTAGGCGCTCATGATCGCGCCGACGTGCGCCTCCTTCACCGCGGCCTCGAACGCTGGCAGGTAGATCTCGCGCATCGTGCGCTCGTCGATCTCGGCGTCGGCGTGGTGGCGATCGAACTCGGAGTTGTTGGCGATGAAGTGCTTCACCGTCGCGCTCACGCCCTGGTCCTGCACCCCCTCGATGTACGCGACCGCGATGCGCGACGCGAGGAACGGGTCTTCGCCGAAGTACTCGAAGTTGCGGCCGCACATCGGCGCGCGGTAGATGTTGACCGCGGGGCCGAGCAGGAAGTGCACGCCGCGCGCGCGCGCGTCGCGGCCGATCATGGCGCCGACGCTGCCGGCGAGGTCGGTGTCGAACGACGCCGCCAGCGCGATGCCGGCGGCGTATCCCGTCGACGGGCCGACGTTGCGGATGCCGAGGGGGCCGTCGGCCATGCGCAGCGCCGGCAGGTGCAGGCGCGGGTTGGCGCGGATGTAGAAGCCGTCCGAGCCGCCGATGTAGTCCAGCTTCTCGTCGAGCGTCATGCGCTTGAGGAGCGCGTCGATGCGCCGTTCGACGTCCCGGCCCGGCTTGGGCGCGGCGGCGGCCGGCGGGGAGGGGTCGGCCAGTGTGGCGGCCAAGATGATCGCGAGTGAGGACAGCGCGCCGCGGCCGGCGAGGCGCGCGGGACGAGCACGGGAGACGACCTGCATGGGCGGCGCATGGTAGCCCGAGCGGCGTTGGCCGTCACGGGCGAGGTCACGGCCTGCGCGCGTCGGCGGACGCACGTCAGCTGATGCGCTGCAGGAGCCAGACCAAGCCCGCGCCGGCGATGGCCGCGGACAGCGCGCGCGCGCCATGGCGGGCAAAGGTTGGGACGCGCCGCCTCAGTTGCCACAACACCGGCAGAGCCACCGCCGCGACCGCGACCTGGCCGATCTCGACGCCCAGGTTGAATCCCAGCAACGGGCGCAGGATGGGAGCGCCCCGTGCGCCGAGTCCGATCTCACGGAGCGCCATCGCGAAGCCGAAGCCGTGCAGCAGGCCGAACGCGAACGTCAGCGCATAGCGGCTGCGCGGCGGGTCGCGTGCGTCGGGACCGGCGCCGGTGCGGGCCAGGTACAGGTTCTCGACGCCGATGGCGATGATGGTCGCGGCGATCAGCGGTTCGACCACGCGCGCGGGGAACCGGACGAGGTCGAGACCCGCGAGCGCCAGCGTGATCGAGTGCGCGACGGTGAAGCAGGTCACCACGCCGAGCACCGCGCGCCACCCGCGGCAGGCGATGAGCAGCCCGAAGAGAAACAGCAGGTGGTCGTAGCCGGTCAGGATGTGGCGCACGCCGAGCGCGAGGAACTGCAAGAACGACGGCGCCGGCGCGCTCGTCGCATGGGCGCCCGCGGTGTCGGGCTCCAGCGACACCTCGAGCGTCGGCGATTCGGCGCGCAACACTTGCTGCCCGAGAAATGCGCGCTCGCCGGTCACGGTGAGCACGACGCCCGCCGACGGCTGCGTGAGCCGCCGCAAGAACAGCGCATCGAACCCGAGCGGGCCGCGCGCCGGCCGCGGATAGGTCACGCGCACGTCCAGGTCGTCCTCCACCGTCGGCGCGAGCGCGATCGTCGCCGGCGCGATCCGGGCGCCGGCGTCGGTCAGGCGGAAGAAGTCGCGCGCACAGCTTTCGAGCGCCGCGCGCCGGGCGGGAAATTCCGCGGCCAGCAGCGGGCGTCGGCCTCGATCCGGAAAGCAGACGCGCCCGGCCGTGAGCAGCGACAGCGTCGTGTGCAGGCGCAGCTCGGCGCCCGCGATGTGCGCGTCGGTGGTGACCTCGAACGGATCGTGCGCGCGGGCGCGAGCGGGCCAGAGGAGCGCCGCCAGGACAGTGAGGGTGACGAGTGCCCTCATCGGGGCGCCACCTGCGACCTACCGCACCTGGATATTCGGCACCGGCGGCGCCGCCATTCCGTTGCCGATGTGGAAGCCGGGGTGAGGCGGCTGGTTGTACGCCGTATTCTCCGACGTCACCTGCATGCGGTACTGCGGATCGTGCATCAGCGTGTAGATCCGGCGCGCCGTCACGCTGGTCGTGGTGTAAATGCGCAGCGCCGTGTCGTCCGACTCGCGCCACACGACCTCTTCGCGCCAGTCGCCGAACAGATCGGCGGTCAGCGCCGGCGTCGCCTTGGTGCCGTTGTTCGACGCCACGCCGGTCGCGGTCAGCAGGCGCGTGAGCGTGCCGTTGGTGCTGGCGAGCTTGTCGATCTGCGTGCGGTCGAGCAGCTCGCGCGTCTCGTCGGCGTCCCAGTAGACCAGGAAGTTCTGCGACACCGGCTTGGTGCCGATGTTCGCGTTGTTCGACGCCGAGAACAGGCCGGTGACGCTGGACGCCCACATCTCGGCGCCGTCGTTGCCGGCGAAGATGTCGTCAGCGACGCAGCGGCCGGTGTCGGCGCCGTTGATCGGGCCGCTGGCCAGGATCGCGCACGTGCGCGCGTCGCGCAGGTGGTAAGCCGGGTGGATGCCGTCTTCATTGCACATGAAGAACTCCAGCCCCGGGCGCGACGGGATCAGATCGCCGACGTGCTCGGCGTCGCCGTGGTCGAACCCCGTCGAGCACAGGCCCTTGCCGTCATTGTCGATGGCCGCGGCGCCGTACATGATCTCCTGCCCGAGATCGTCGTCGACGTTGGCGACGGTCATGCTGTGCGAGCCCTGGCCCGTGAACGGATGGCCCGCGGCGTCGCTCGGCGTCGCGTTGCTGTCGAATTGCCACAGCTTGGTGAGCGCGCCGCCGCGCCAGTTCCACGCGGTCAGCGTCGCGCGCGTGTAATAGCCGCGCGCCATCACGAAGCTGGGCATGCCGGTCGCGTCGAAGAAGCCGACAGTCGACAGAAACCGATCGACGCGGTTGCCGTAGGTGTCGCCCCAGGCGGACACCGAGCCGCGCGGCACGTCGAAGTTGACGGTCGCCATCTCCGCGCCGGTCAAGCCGTTGAACACCGTCAAATACTCGGGGCCCGACAGGATGTAGCCGGTCGAGTCGGTGCGGTAGATCGTCGCGTCGTTGTCGGTCGAGGCGGGCCCGAGGTGCAGGAATTGCCCGGTGCCGTCCCTGGTTCCGGGCGCGGTCTTCACCGCCATCTCGGCTTTGCCGTCGCCGTCGAAGTCATAGACCATGAACTGCGTGTAGTGCGCGCCGGCGCGGATGTTCGGCCCGAGATCGATGCGCCACAGGCGCGTGCCGTTCAGGCGATAGGCGTCGATGATCACGTCGCCGGTGCAGCCCGATTGCGAGTTGTCCTTGGAATTGGTCGGATCCCACTTGAGGATGATCTCGTACTGGCCGTCGCCGTCGACGTCACCGACGCTGGCGTCGTTCGCGGTGTAGGTGTAAGCCTCGTTGGGCGTCAGCGTGCACGTCGCCGGCATGTTGCCGCCGGGCGGTATCTGGAGGGGCACGCGCAGGTATTGTTGCGCCCAGACCGTCGCCGATTCAGAGTCGGCGCCCTCGACGCCGCCGATCACCGGCCGCACGGTATACGTCGACGCCGCGGTGCCGGCGGCATCGAGGTAGTTGGTGCTGTCGGTGACGCCGGCGATGCGCGTCCCGTTGCGGTAGACGTTGTACGAGACGTTGGCGGGGTTGGTGGCGTCGTATTCGTAGCCGAACATGCGCCAGCCGACGTAGTTGCCACCGGTGACGCGCACGGCGACCACGCCGCGCACGAGCCGTTCCATATGATAAAAGCCCGTCGCCGCCGGGCCGCCGCCGCCCGCTCCGGTCGCGCCACCGGTGGCGGTCGAGCCGCCGGCGCCCGGCGTCGCACCGCCGCTGCCGGCCGCGCCGCCGGTCGCGGGCGTGTCGATCGCGGCGTCACGCGCGCTGCTGCTTCCACCGCTCCCGGACGTGCCGGCGCTGCCGGTGCGACCGCCGACGCTGCCGCTGCCGCCACCGCTCCCGCCAGATGGGCCGTCGCCCGCCGAGCCGGAGACGCAACCCGCGATCGAGATCACAGCGAGAGCGGCGGACAGAGCAATGCCAGTGAACGAGCCGTTTCGCATCGTTGACGCCTCAGACGATTGGCCCGACAACCGTCGAGGCAATCGGTTTGATGGTTCCGTTGTCGATGAAATCGGCTTTGAGCAACGCCTGGTCGATCCCCAGCGCGGCTCCCAGCGTCTTGGCCGCCGACACCTTGGTGTCGGTGAGCGCGACGTCACCGCCGGTGAGCATCGCCGCCCCGGTCGTTGCGTTGATGCCGGTGGCGGCGTAGACGCTGCCGGTCAGGATCCCCGTACCGCCGGTGATGCCCGGATTCACGTTCTTGCCGATCATCACCATGACGCCGTGATTGCCGAAGTGGTCGCGCCCACCGAGCGCGGTCACCTTGGACGTGCCCGACAGATCACGGCCAAAGACGTTCATGGTCGCGAAGGTGACGTTGTCGGTCAGCCCCAGTGACGCCACCGCGTCCATGACCGCCTGGATGCCGGGTACGCCGCGCCCGGTGCTGTCGTGATCGGTGTGGTCGAAGGTCTCGTCGGCGAGCCCGGCGTCGGTGTGGTTGTCGCCGCCGAACGGGATGTGCAGCGTGACGACCGGCGCGACCTTGGCGGCGATCAGCGCCGCCGCCGCCAGCGCCTGGCCGTGCACGTCGTTGGTGGTGATCGACGCAAGCGTCGTCGAAAGGCTCTGCGACAGCTCGCGCACCTGTTGCTGGCTCGACGCCATCGCGTCCAGGAACGTCTTCTGTTCGGGCGTGCCGTCGGCCTTGAACATCGCGTTCAGCTGGTTGAGCGTGGTGTCGCGCATCGCGCGCAGCTTGACCACCGGATCGGTCGCCGCTCCGGTGAGGAGCTGCTTGAGCTGCGTCGGCGAGATCGTCGGCAGCGTTCGCCCCGAGAACGAGATCATCTCGAGCGCGTTGCCCGCGGTGCCGATCGCGACCGGCTCGGCCTGCACGGTGCCCAGGCACTGGAAGAGGTGCTTTGCGTAAATCGACGGCACCATCTCGTTGCCGGTGGTGAGCCCGAGCAACCGCATCGATTTGGGGTGGTCGCCGTGAACGATGCCGCCCGGCGCGTAGTGAAAGAAGTTGGTGCGGTTACGGACCGCCGCCGACAGGCCGGCCCAGGGCGCCGCCGCGGTCACCGTGGTCGTGCCGAGCGTGAACGGGGTCGCCGCCATGCTGGCGTCGGCCGGATGCACGATCGTCGGTGACGTGTAGGTGCCCGGACAGTTGCACGAGATCGAGTCGCCCGCGCTCGACGCGCTGACGATCAGGAACTGCATCTTGTCCTTGGCGGTGATCGCGCAGGCCATGTCCTGCGCTGTCGCCTTGCGCGGGTTCATCAGGAACCAGGCGGGCAGCCCGGTCGCCATCGCCCGCAGGCCGACGTAGCCGGTGCCAAAGAGCCCGGTGAGCAACGCTTGTCGTCGATTGAAAGGTGTCGTCATGCCGTCCTTGCTCAGATGCCCAGCGCCAGCGAGCTGGGGGATTGGCACGCGGCCGCAAACGTCGAGCGCAACGACGCCGTGGTCGTGCTGCGCGCGGCGACGGCGCCGTTGTAGTGGTCCTGCAATGCTTTCAGCGCGCCTGCGTAGTGCGGGTCGGATGGCGGCAACCCCATCACCTTGCCGACCATGTCGGTGATCGCCGCCATCGCGCCGGTGGCGCTGGTGTAGAGGTTGGTCGCCGCGGGACCGTCGACGACCTTGGCCGCGACCGCTTCGCAAACCAGCTCGCTCGCCGCGCGATAGAACAGATTCGGGTCCGGCGGCGTCACCGGCAGCTGCGAGCCGCGGCTGAATGCATCGGCCGGGATCGAGCCCGCCAGCCGGTTGGTCGCCGTGGTGACGCCGGTCGGCGTCGGCATCGCGATCTCGCACAGGTCGGGCTTGCCCAGGCGGTTCGACAGCGCCGCGCACAGCTGGTCGCGGCGCGCGACGCTGATCGTGACGCCGTCGGTGGTGAAGGTCGCCGTGCTGGACCAGTCGGTGACCAGCGGTGACGAGAACAGCTCGCGCACCAGCGTCTTGAAATCATAGTTCGCGTTCTGGAACGCCAGCGCCACGCGGCGCATCTCGGGGTCGGTCTCCTCGCACGCCGCCGAATTCGCGAAGAAGCACAGGTGCTGCGCCGTCGCGAGCGCGAAGCGGTTCACGGGCTGGCCCGTGACCTGGGAATCGGTCACCTGGCCCAGGAACGTGCCGAAGTCGACCAGGCTGGTGCCGTTTTGCATGACGTCGCCGAAGCCAAAGCTGGCGGCGGTCGACGTCACCTTGGCCGGCACCTGGTCGTTGAAGTCGAACTGGTTCTGCCAGAACAGGCGCATCGGGTCGAGGCTCTTGTGGCAGATGAAACAGGTCGATCCCGCGACCGCGTGCTCGCCGTCGAGGCCGACCGAGCTCGGCGGCGCCGGGATCGACGCGGTCGCGTTGGTGAATCCTTCGCCGATCGCGGCCAGCAACGACTGATTGGCGGTCACGCGGTGCATATTGCTGTCGTTGGTGTTCCACACCGCCAGGAACGACGGCGTGGTGAAGAAGCTCACGCGCGGGAGCCGCGACGGCAGCGTGGTCGCCGTGCGCAGCGCCGGCAGGTTGTATGAAACGATCGGCGTGCCGGTGCTGGTGATGGTCACCATCTGCCAGTCGGAGAGATCCGTCGGCGTGAAATAGGGCTGGATCGCGTGCTCGAAGCAGCCGAGGTTGGTCGAGCCCTGTCCGTTGTTGGTCGAGTCGCGGTCGATCACGCCCAGCAGCACGTGGAACAGGTTGGTGCTGCCCGGATAGGTCGAGATCTTCGTCGCGTCGCCGGCGCAGGTCGTCCCCGACGGGCCCTTGCCGGTGGTGGTCGTCGGCGCCGCGTAGCCGAACACCAGGTAGTTGGCGCTGGTCGGATCCAGCGTGTCGGTGAGCGCGGGGCGCGTGCCGTGGTTGAACTGGAAGTTGAAGGTGTGGATGTCGTACGGCATCTCGATCTGCATGTACATGCTCTTGAGCGCCGTGGTCATCATGAACCGCTGCGTGGTCAGGATGTCGGTGAACGGACGCCCCTCGGCAATCAACTGCAAGACCGTGCGCGCGAAGCTCTCCTTCAGGTTCTTGAACAGCATCGGAAACGCGTTGTCGCCGAAGATCGCGTACGGCAAATCGAAGGCGCCCGGCCGTTTGCGCAATTGAAACTCGTAGTCGAGAACGGCCAGCGACGATTGCTGATACGCGTTCTGAAAGAACAGGATCATCTTGTCCTGGAACTCGGGCGCCGCCATCCAGGTGTCGATCAATCCCTGCAGCGCCGCGGTGCTGGTCGCGGCGGCGACCTCGGCGTCGGTGGGCGCCAGACCGGTGAGCACGCTCTTGATCTTGCGGAGCGCCGCGTACGTCGACAGCGGCGTGGTGAAGCCGCCGTTGCCGCCGCTACCCGCGCCGCCGGCGTTGCCGGCGTTCCCGCCACCGCCCGGGCCCGCGCCGGTTCCACTGTTGCCGCCGCCCGCGCCGGTTCCGGTATTGCCTGCACCGGCGCCCGCGCCGCCACCCCCGCCGGGGTGCGCATTGCCGCCCACGTTGCCGGCGCAGGCGACCAGGCCGACACCGAGGGTGGCGATGTACGCCAGCGCGTTAGCACGCTTGATCCGCATCCACCCACAAAAGGGCGGGGCGCGCCGAAAGTGGTGCATACGCGTTCGCTTTGTTCCGGACCTGCCCGGTCCGCGGCGCCGCGCCGCGTTTCATCAAGATGGGAACCCTGAGAGGGTTCCCATGCCCTGCCGCGAAGGACTCAGCTGGGCGGAGCCCAGCTTCGCCCACGCGTCAAAGCATCGAATCCGGCGTCAGCCAGTCGTAGCTGATCGCCGCGTCGTCGACGTACAGCTCCGACTGCGATGGCGAGAGATCGCCGGTGATGCTGCACGGGGTCCAGTAGACCGGATCGGACGCCATCGGCCGGCTGGGGATGTCGTAGTTGAGCTTGCCGTCGAGCCACAACGTGAAGCGGCCCGTGTCGTCAGGGACATTGCGAAAGAAGACCTCGATCTGGAACCACTGCCCGATCGGAACTTCGATCGCCGGATCGGCGGTCGGCAGGCGCAGGTATTGCGGGCGGTGATCGTAGACGCTCAAGATCAGCTCGCCGCCGGGCAGGCTGCGCAGATCCACGTCGAGAAACTGCGAGATCACCGTCGGGTCGTCGGTCGGCGTGCGGAACTGCAAGATCGTCCAATCGACCTTGGTCTGGTACGCGCGCGGCAGGTAATACCAGACGCTGTAGAACGCTTCCTTGGGGAAGTTGCCCTGGTGCCAGAGCCGGGCGGTGTGCACCGCGCCCACCGCGCCATTGGTGAGCTTCACCGAGTACTTGCCCGAATGCGCGAAGTCGGTCGAGATCTCGACCGTGGCGTCGCTGGCGTCGGTCATCGACCCGCCCGGCGACGGTGTCGACCACTCGCTGAGATCGCCGGTCTCGTGCTGCGCCGTCCAGACCAGGTCCGATCCCAGATCGATCCGCCGCCCGCACGCGGGCGCCGCGAGCACAGTCATGACCAACAAGAATCGACGCGCGATCACGACGTCTCCGAGCCTACCCGATCCGCGGTTGCACGCTCAATGTGTTGGCGCGCGAAGCGCGTCATTGCCACGTGACAAAGGGCAGCGGATGCGAGAATTGGTGCACGCAATTCGTGATTTCGATCGACGCCGGCAGGGATCACGACCGCGAGCGCTCCACGGTTGTCGGCCCGGCCTCTGTTCCCTAATCTAGGGCAATGACGTCTCCTGCGTCGCCGGCCCTGCTCGTCGCGCTGCTGGCCGCGGGCTGCGGCGGCGGCGCGGCGGCTCGTGACGCCGCGGACGCTCCGCCCGACGTTCCGGTCTTCGACGTGCCGCCGCTGCTCGATGCCAACGGGGCCGGCTACGCGCTCAGCTTCGACGGGATCAACGACTACGCCACCGCCGGCAATGCCGGCTTCCCGGCCGCGAGCGCTCCGCAGACGGTCTCGCTCTGGGTGAACTACCTCGCGACGACGGCCACGCAGGATTTCGTCGTCTTGCGTCTCGACTTCGACAGCGGCGTTCAGATCGGGATTCGCGGCGGCACGATCACCGTTTGGCGCGTCTTTTCGGGCCGCACGCTGGTGGCTGCGCCGACGCCGCCCGCGGCCGGGCAATGGCACCACGTCGCTTACACGTTCGACCGGACGACGCACATCTTGTACGTCGACGGCGTCATGGTCGCATCGTCGACGGCGACCGGTGACGAGCGAACGCCCAACCAGGTCTGGCTGGGGACGGTTGACGGCTCGGCCGAGCTCTTCAGCGGCCTCATGGACGAGGTTCGCGTCTGGTCGATCGTGCGCTCGGCCACCGACATCGAGAAGGACATGCTGCACCGGATGGAAGGTTCGGAGCCTGGATTGATGGCCTACTGGACGTTCGACGATTCGCAGAACGGAGGGCGCTGCGCCGACATGAGCGACAACGGCAACGACGTCACGCTCGGCGACGGCATCGCCGAACGCATGCCGAGCCGCGTGCTCTCCGACGCGCCCGTCGTTCCGTCGGGCGGCGGCGGCTGACGAAGGGCCGCGCTCAGAACGACGCCGCGACGCCGGCCGTGGCGCCGAGGCGCAACGACGGCGTGCGGCCGACCACGCCGGCCGGCATGATCGTCAGGTCGTAGGGGCGCGGGAAATAAGCGGCGTGCACGCCGGCGATCCCCGCGATCCGCGCGTCGCGCGCGCCCAGGCGCAGCGTGATGCCGGCGCGCAAGCCCAGGTCCAGGCGCGTCGCCTCCTTCGCCACCACCGGGCTCAATCCTTGCGCGCGAAAGAGCGCGGCCGCCAGGCCGGCCTCGCCGTCGACCTCTACCAACCGCTGTACTTGCCGCCAACGAATGCCGGCATCCATGGGAATTCGTTGCTCGCGCGCGCGCAATGCCCCGACCGCGAAGTCGGTGCGCGGTTGCACACCGACCGCAAACAGAGCCGCCAGGCGGCCGGCGCCGATGGCCACGCGCAGCTCCGCCCCGGGGCTGTTCATCTGGGGCGCCGACGCCACGGCAGGCGCGGTGTCGCCGAGCGCGGTGAGCTCGATTCGCAGGCGCCGCGGGGGGACCTCGACGGCGACCGCGGCTGGCGGGGACGGCGTCGCGGTCACCATCGGCTCGGGCGCGGGCAGACGGGGCGTGTCGGCCAGCAGCTCGGGCGGCATCAGCGTCAGGACGACGAACACCGCGGCGAATCGGGCGCGCTGCCCGCAATCCCGCGCCACGTCACGGTAAACGCGGACACGCTGCGCGTCGCCCACCGTCAGGCGCACGCGGTAGGTTTCACCCGCGTCGGCGACGTCGACGGCCGCCGTGCGCGGCAGCGACTCCAGCGCGCCGGCCGGCACCAGCGACGCCATCGCGGCCCAGATCGCATCGGCGGACGGGCACGAGCCGCTCGAAGAGATCTCGGGCGCCGCTTGCGGGCGGTCGTTCGACGCGGCGAAAGCAGTCACGCCCGGTACCATGCCCGCGGCGAGCACGACGCACAGGACCATCGGGCGAGCGGGGGAGCACATGGCGCGCGAGACAAGGAAGATACCCGAAGGGAGCGGGCCGTGATCACGCCTATCTGCACTTTGCCAGCAAAGCTCGTCGGCGCGCGCGTGACTGGTGTAGACTTCCCAGCAACCCATGGCCGCCAACCAGAATCAGGTCCCGGCGCCGGTCGCTGGCCAGGTCTCGGGCCAGCTCTCGGTCGACGGATGGAAGGCTGCGCCAAAGCGCGAGGCCCGGCGCGTTGCGACCGCCATTGGCCGGACAGGCACGGAGGCGCTCGATTTTCGCGCGCTCTACGACACCTGGTTCGCCGACGTCGCGCGCTGGGTGCGCGCGCTCGGCGCCTCGTCCGCCGATCAGGACGATCTGGTGCAGGAGGTCTTCGTCGTCGTGCACCGTCGCTTGCCCGACTTCGACGGCGAAAACCTCGCCGGCTGGTTGTACCGGATCGCGACCCATCAGGTGCGCGACTTCCGGCGCCTGCGCTGGATCCGCCACATCTTTGGCCGCAGCGTCCCCCTGTCGTCGGGCGTGCCGGCGAACGGTCCGACGCCGCTGATGGTGCTGGAGACCAAGGAGAAGCAAGAGCTTCTCGAGCGGTTGCTGTCGACGCTCAATGAGGCGCAACGCGCGGCGTTCGTCTTGTTCGAGATGGACGGCTATACCGGCGACGAGATCGCGCACATCCAACAAGTGTCGATCAACACCGTCCGCGCGCGCATTCATCGTGCGCGCAAGAAGCTCACGGTGTTGTTGCTCAAGTGGCGGGAAGGAACGAGAGGAGGATTGGAATAGTGGAGCGCCTATCCGAAAAGAGGAACGCGTTCGATCCGGCCGAGGAGGTTCTCGCGGATCTGATTCGTACCAGCGAGCCGGTGGTGGTGACGCCGGCGCGCAAGCAGCGGGTGCTGAACCGCGTTCTGTTGCGCCAGACCAGCCGCCGCCCGTCGCGCACGCGGCTCTTGCGCCCGGTGTTCGTGCTCGGCGTGATCTCGCTGGCCGGCGCCACCGCCGCCGCGACCATCGGCCGGCGCGCGTGGATCGAACGTCGCGCGGAAACCAGCGCGCGCTCGACGGAGTCGTTCGCGCTGGCGTCGTCGTCGAAGCCGCGGCATGCGCACGCCAGGACGGCCACGCCCGCGGTCGATGACGCCGCCGGCGAGGCGGCCGATGACGATACCATCGATACCATCGACCAGCCGGTGGCGCCGCGCCCGCTCAAGGCCACGCCGCGCACACTGCGCCGGGCGCCGCATGTCGCCAGCCGCCCGCGCGCGGTCCACTCGGAGGATCCTTCGCACGTCGTCGCGGCGATCCAGGCGCTGCGCACCGACCGTGATCCGGCGCGCGCGAGCCACCTGCTCGCCGAGTACCTGGCGCTCTATCCGCATGGCGCGCTCGCCGAGGAGGCGGTTGCGCTCTCGATCGAGGCCGCGGCCGCGCGCCACAGCCCCAGCGCCGCGACGTTCGCTGAGCGTTACCTGCGGGAATACCCGAACGGCCGCTTCCGTCACACGGCTGAACAAGCTCTGGAGCGTGCCCCGAATTGATGTCGCGACGGTCTCGATCGATTTCCTGGCTCCTGGTCGTGGCCGTTGCTCTCCTGGTCTGCGCGCCGGCCGGCGCGACTGACTGGTACGTGGCCACGAACGGCAGCCCGGGACCGGCCGGTAACAACAACAACTCCGGTTCCGTGACGTCGCCCTACGCGACGATCGCGCGCGCCGTCCAGTTCGTGCAGCCCGGCGATACGATCTTCCTGCGCGGCGGCACCTACAGCACGTACAACATTCCGTTGCGCAGCGGCCAGCCGGTTTCGGGCACCGCTTCGGCCTGGATCACGTTCAGCGCCTACCCGGGCGAGCTGCCGATCTTCGACGGCGCCATGGGCGGCGGCGGCACGGGTTTCGGCAGCACCAGCTCGCAGTTCATCCGCGTCGTCGGCATCGCGTCGCGCAACTTTGGCTCGAGCGGCTTCGGCAACGGCTGGGTCAATGACGTCGGCACGTCGAACGGCAACTGGCAGTTCATCAACTGCATCGCCGACAACAACACCATCAACGGGATCACCTTTTACAACGCGACCGGGCTGCTCATCGACCAGTCGATCGTTGCCCACAACGGCAACGGCAACCCGTCCTGGTCCAGCGGAGTGAACCTGTTCCACGTGTCGGGCGACTTCACCACCAACATCGTGCGCCGCACGGTCTCGTTCGAGAACATCGACATCTCGACCACGCACAGCACGCCGACCGGCGGCGCCACCGACGGCAGCGGGTTCATCCTCGATCAGAGCAGCAGCGGCGCGCTGTTCGAGAACAACCTCGGCTTCCGAAACGGCGGTTCGTGCATCCGCGTCAACACCCCGGGCGCTCACCTCGTCAACAACACCTGCTACCACGATGGTTTGAACCCGATCGACCGCACGCCGGCCAACCCCGGCGAGATCTACTTCTCCAACGGCCTGCAGGGCGCCGTGATGAGCAATAATTTGTTGGCGGCGAGCGGCTTCAACAACACGATGACGGCGGTCAACATCATGACCGGCACCGCCAACATCCTGGTCAACGCCAACGGGGCGACGCCGTTCTTCATGAACCCCGTCGCGCTCGATTTTCACCTGGTGGCCACCGCGTCGGGCGAGATCGACAAGGCTACGGCGACCAGCGCGCCGGCCACCGACATCGGCTTCGATCCGAAGTGCATCAAGGCGCAGACGCCGCAGGCGGGGCAGCCGTCATGGTGGACCTACACCATCGACTACGACTACATCACGCAAACCGCCAAGGGCATCGCCGGTTGCTTTCATCCGGCCACGCGGCCGTCGGGCGCGGCGCCCGACATCGGCGCGTACGAGTTCGGCGGCGTACCGATTCCCGGCACCGGCGGCGCGCCAGGCGCGGGCGGCACGACAGGGGCGGGCGGCACGCCTGGCACCGGGGGCGTCGCGGGCGGAATGGGCGGGGCGACGGGCGCCGGAGGTGCGCGCGGCACGGGCGGCGTCAGCGGCGGCGCGGGCGGATCGGCCGTGACGGGCGCCGGCGGCGAAACCGGCGCGGCCGGTGCGACGGGCGCGGCAGGGGACACCGGCGCGGCTGGGGCGGGCGTCGGGTTGGCGAGGACAGAAGGTGGAGGGTGCCAGTGCGCGCTCGGCGCGAATCAGGGTGGGGCGTTCGCGCTGCCCGCGGGTCTGCTGGTTGCGGCGCTGGTCGTCGCGCGCCGGCGGCGCCGACGCTAGCCGCAATTCCGATCCGACAACACCGCTGCTCCCGTTGAGCGCGCGCCCCGGACCCGGTAGGGTGCCGGCATGGAATTCGAGCTGCAGCTGGGGAAGCGTGGTGAACTCGGGCGTCGCAGCCCGGCCGACGGCACGCGGCGACTCCTCGTGCTCGGAGACTTCGCGGGGCGCGGCTCGCGCGGGGACGCGGCCGCGCGCGAGCCGCTGGCGACGCGGACGCTGGTGCGCATCCCTCAGGGCGGCGACGGCATCGACGCCGCAATCAAGGCGCTGTCGCCGGTGCTGGCGCTGCCGTCGTCGATCGCGGGGCCCGCGGGCGCACTGGAGATCTCGGCGCTCGAGGATTTTCATCCCGACACGCTCTTTCGCCGGCTGTCGATCTTTCGCGATCCGCCGCGTGCGGCCGCGCCTGCCGGTGCGGTTGCGGTCGGCGAGGGAGATGCCGACGATGTGGCTCGCCTGCTCGGCAAGCGGCCAGCGGCGGGGCCATCGCCGATCTCCGCAGCTTCGACCGTCGACGATCTGATCGGCAAGATCATCGCCGGGCACGTGGGCTCGGCGCCGGCCGATGCGCCGCTCGATGCGGTCGCCCTCGGGCGGATCATGCGCGCTGTCCTGCACGATCCGGGGTTTCAGGCGCTGGAGGCGCGCTGGCGTGCGCTGGAATTGCTGGTCTCGCGCGCCGAGGAGGCGGTCGAGATCTCCGTGCTCGATGTGACGCGCGCCGAGTTGACCGAGGGTCTGGCTGGGGCTTCCGATGGGTCTCCGAGCCCCCTCGCGCGGCGCGTGCTCACGCCGCCCGGCGGACGCGCGTTCGCCGCGCTCATCGGGGATTTCGCGTTCGGTCCCGGCGCCGATGACGTTGCGCTGCTCGCGCATCTCGGTCTGCTGGCCGCCGCTGCGCGTACGCCCTTCATCGCCGGCGCCGCCCCGGCGCTGGTGGGTTGCCAGGCGCTCGCCGGCGCGAACGATCCGGCGCGCTGGGAGGCGCTGGCGCCCGACGACGCCCGTCGGTGGCTATCGCTGCGTCGCTCGCCCGCCGCGAAAAGGATCGGCCTGGCCCTGCCGCGCTTTCTCGCTCGCGCTCCCTATGGCGCGAAGACCACCGCGATCGACGCGTTCGCCTTCGAGGAGATCGAGGGCCGCCCCGCACCGGAATCGCTCTGCTGGGCCAGCGGCGCGTTTCTGTGCGCGCTCGCGCTCGCGCGCGGAGACGACGCCGACGACGCCGAGGAGATCGCCGATCTACCGTTCCTCAGCTTCCGCTCGGAAGGCGACGTCGAGATGTACCCGAGCGCCGAGGTGTTCTGGGGCCAGCGCGCCGCCGACGCGGCGCTGTCGCGCGGGCTCGTGCCTCTCCTGAGCGCCCGCGACCGCAACACCGTGCGCCTGGTCCGCCTGCAATCGATCGCCGACCCGCCGCGTGCGCTGGCCGGCGCCGCCGCCGCCAGCGACGACGAGGGCGACGGCGACGGCGAGTGAGCGCTGGCGCGCGCCGCGCGCCGCACCCTCGCGAAGGCGACGACGCAGATGCTGGGAAGCCGGCTGCGCAGCTCGGCGCGCGCCGGCGCGGATCGACGCGCGTCTTCGCGGCCGCCGCGCGCGCGCAGCGCTGGCCCCGCGATTGCTCGAGGTTTGCAATCATGACTGCGCACCAGACCTTGCGATACGTCGAGCTGGCCGAAGCGCGCGCCGCGCGCGGTGTGAGAATGGTGGCGCTCTCGGCGCTGCCCAGCCCGTGGACCGAAGCCGCGAAAGGGATCTTTCACGTCAAGGAGATCCCGGTGCTGTGCGTGCGCCATCGGCGCGGTGATGGGGATCAAATCGCCTGGACCGGCCTTCAAAACGCGCCCGCGGTGTTCTTCGACGACGAGCCCCCGCGCGATGGCTGGGCGGAGATCCTGCTGCGGGCCGAGCAGCTCGGCGGCAAGGTGTCGCTGATCCCGGCCGATCCGGCCGCGCGCGCGCGCTTCTTCGGGCTGGCGCACGAGATCTGCGGCGAGGACGGTCTCGCCTGGAGCACGCGTCTCATCATGTTGCATGGCTCGTTCAGCAGCAACGGCGCACGCTCATTTCCGTTGCGGGTCGCGCAGTATCTGGCGCCGAGCTACGGTTACGCGCCGGATCGGATCGACCGCGCGCACCGCCGCGTGCGAGAGGTCCTCGGGGTGCTCGACGAGACCCTGGCGGCCAGCCGCGCGGCGGGCCACACGTATCTGATGGGCGCGGAGCTGACGGCGCTCGACATCTACCTGGCGGCGTTCCTCACACCGATCGTCGGCGTCACCGCCCTGGAGTGTCCCGCGATGCTCGAGGCGGTGCGGCCGGCGTTCGCCTATCTCGGCGAGGAGGTAGGTTCCGAGCTGCCGCCGGCGCTGGCCGCGCACCGGCGGCGCATCTACGGCGATCATCTGCCCTGGCCGATCGCTTTGTGATGCCGCACGCACCGTCGTCGCGGCGACGGTCGAGCTCGCTTCTTTCCTGAGGTGTCGCCCGGCGATCTACGGTAACGTCGCCTGGCCGACACCCGATGAGCAGCCAAGTGCGGCCGCGGTCGCGGCGAGATCGGCCGATGCAGCTCGTGCGGTGCGCGCGGTTGATCTGCGCCGCGGCGGCGCTCGCCGCTTTGTCGTCGGGGCCGGCGCGAGCGGATCAGCCGGCGGCGCCGTCACCGCCATCGCCCACGCCCGAGGCCGCCGCGCCCGCGCCCGCGGCCTTGCCACCGCCGCCGCCCGCGCCGGCGGCGCCGCCGCCCGCGTCTGTCGCGCTGACGCCCGTGCCGTCACCACCCTCACCGGCGTCGGCGACAACGCCCGCGTCACCCGCCACCCCCGCGCCGGCCCACCTCGGCAAGCTCGAGCAGGAGTCGGTGAACGACGCGCTCGTCGATCTCGGCATCCGCATCGATCCGCACCCGGGGGGCAAGACCGTGCGCGCCGTTCACGTCGTCAATCAGGAGGTCTTCTCGCGCCGGGACTGGTGGTTCCGCTGGTTCAACATCTTCCACCGCACCACGCGCGGCGACATCATCGAGCGCGAGCTGCTGGTTCACGCGGGCGATCGCTACGACGCCGCGCTGATCGACGAGAGCGTTCGTAATCTGCAGTCGACTTCGGGCACGACGGTCGGCGCAGACACGTTTCCCGCGCCGGACCTGTCGAGCGTGATCGTGATTCTCCCCATCGTCTCGCCGCAAGCCGGCACCGTCGATCTGCTGGTGGTCACGCGCGACGTCTGGAGCTTGCGCTTCAACACCAACTTCGAGTTTCAGCAGAGCACGCTGTCGCTGCTGGAGACGTCGCTGTCCGAGAACAACCTCTTCGGCTGGCGGAAGTACTTCTCGTTCGGGTTCTCGCTGGATCTCGGCGCCGTGTGGACCGGCCCCACCTACTTCGATCCGAACGTCCTCGGCTCGCGCGTCACGCTCTACGCCGCGGCCAACGCCTACTACTCGCGCGACACCGGTGACTACGAGGGCAACGCCGAAGCGATCTCGGTGCACTACCCGCTCTACTCGCTGGCCAGCCGCTGGGGCGCCGGGCTCGAGGTCGTGCACAGCGACACGCTGGTGCGCAGCTTTCGCGGGCTCTCCCCGCGGCTGGTCAACCTGGTCGATCTCGGCCCCGATGCGTTCTCGCCGACGGTGGAGCAGGTGCCATACATCTATCGCCGCAAGATCACCACGGTCGACGCGACCGTCACGCGGCAATTCGGCGTCAAGGTGATCCACCGCATCACCGTCGGACACCACGTCGACAGCCACCAGTCGCTGGTCCCCGAAGGTTTTCCCGATCCCGACAAGGCGCCGCTGTTCCTGGCGCAGATCGCGCCGGTATCGGAGACGCGCTCCGAGCCCTTCGTTCAATATTCGCTCTTCACGCCACGCTACGCGGTCTATCGCGACCTCAACACCTTCGATCTGCGCGAGAACGTCCAGCTCGGTCCGAGCCTGACGGCGAGCCTCGCCTACGGTGCGCCCGAGCTCGGCGCCGATTTTCGCGCTTTCCCCATGCTGCTGTCGCTGGGCTGGACGGGGGCGCCGTCCGGTGGGCTCGCCGCGGTCGCGGTGCAGGGTTCGGCGCGCCTGCGCGATCAGACGTTCATCGACCAGCACTTCACGGCGCGTCTCTACCTGGCGTCGCCGATGCTCGGGCGCCGCGTGCGCATCGTCGCGCAGGTGTCGGCCGGCACCATCCGCAATGACACGCAGCGGGGCATCTTCGTGCTCGGCGGCGACACCGGGCTGCGCGGCTACGCCATCGGCGACTTCTTCGGTACCACCGAGGTGCTGGGCCACGTCGAGCTGCGCACGGCGCCCGTCGCGATCTTCTCGCAGCGGATCGGCGGCCTGCTCTTTTACGACGTCGGCGACGCGGCGACGTCGTTCAGCAGCCTCGTGCCGATGCACGACTTTGGCCTGGGGCTGCGCTGGTTGATCCCGCAGCTCAACTCGACGGTGATTCGCGTCGACTGGGCCGTCGCGACGCAGAGCACGGCGTTCACGCAAGCCGGCTTTCCGGGGCGCTTCAGCGCCGGCTTTCTACAGACGTTCTAAACCGACCGAGCTACTTGCAGCACAGCACGCCGCCGTTGTTCGCGCTCGACTTGGTCACGACCAGCCCTTCGGTCAGAGTTGTGTTGCAGGCCCAGCCGGCGACCTCGCCGCACTCGACGTGCGAGAACTGCTGGTTGAGCGGCGCGCAGTTCGGATCCTCGCCCAGGCCGAAGTTGCCGCAGCCATGGACGTCATTGGTTCCGATCATGTCGTTGGCGTTGCACACCGTGCCGGTGACGCCGCGCTGTCGGGTCGCGTAGAGGAGACGCGACGCAGCCGCCGCGGTCGCGGCGGGGATGCCAGCCTGCGCGCAGGTCACGTTCAGGGTGTCGAGCTCGTTCGCGCCGGCGCAAACGTGCCAGCCGACCGCGCACAGATCGGCGACGCTGCAGCCGTTGCCGGTGGGCTGCGTGCCGTCGTTGCCGGCGGCGCGGTTGCAAGCCGGCGTCATCGACGCCGCCGACACCACGCCCGCGACCGACCATCCGCCGGCGCAGCCCGCGATCGACGGGAAGGTCGTGACGTTGATGAACGCTTCGCGCGTGCCGTCCGCGCAGCCGATGACGGAGATGCCGCCGGTGCCGGGTGCGCCGCCCATACCGGGTGCGCCGCCCATGCCGGGCGCGCCGCCCATGCCGGGCGCGCCGCCCATGCCGGGCGCGCCGCCCATGCCGGGTGCGCCGCCCATCGCGCGCGCGCCGCCCATGCCGGGCGCGCCGCCCATGCCGGAGCCACCGGTTCCGGAGCCACCGCTCCCGGTGCTCATGCCTCCCGCGCCGTCCTTGGCGCCGCCGGCGCCGTCATTCGCGCCCCCGCTTCCTGAAATGGTCATGCCGCCTGCGCCGCTCATGCCGCCGGCGCCCGGAGCGCCGCCGTCGCCGGTGCCGGTGGTCGCGCCGCCCGTTCCGCTGGTGCTCGCGTCGGTGGCGCCGCCGGCGCCTGTCACCACCGACGTCAGGTCGCCGCCGATCCCGCCCCGGGCCTCCGCCCCGCCCCCTGTGCCGTTGCCCGATCCAGGATCCGTGATGCCAGCAGTGTTCAGCGAACAGCCGCTACCGGCGCAGAGCATGGCTGTCGCCATGAACATTCCGGTCAGCGCCGCCACGAAAGAAAAGCGAGCGATGGGGGCTGGGCTCATCGCCAGGTAGGTTCCCCCTTCACGCGTTTTTCATCAATCGCCAAACCAATGCGCAACAAAAGCGTGAGCGTCCATTTTTAAGCCACCATATTTGGTGTTTTACCTGTCGTTTTTTGGCCCGGATCTTCGGAGGCTCGTGGACAGGTCGTTGCGAGGTCGCCCCGTCCGGGGGGGCTTTTGGCCGCCGATCTCAATTCCTGGGGGTCTGCGCCGATAGGGCGGACAGCCGAATCTACCGGCCAATCCCCCCAACCGATGCCGACCGATGGAGCCATTGCAGTTCCCCCGCTTGGACCCGAGCTCATCGGGCTCGCGCGGGCAGTCTCATCCGCGCAGGGGCGCGTCGTGGGCTATCTCACTGGTTCGGAGACGGTATTTCTCGAAACCGGCGAGGCGCTGGAGCGGCTACGCAACCAGGCGCTGTCGCTGGTGCAGATCGCCTCGACGGTCGTCGACGGTGCGCGTCCGCGCGACAGCGACCCGGTCGATGCGCTGGCGCAGGGCTGCCGTCAGATCGATCTCCACCTGGCTGCTAGCCGGCGATCGCTCGATGCGAAGTCCGAGCGGCTTCGCGGTGTGCTGTCCGCGATCGAGCGCCTCGGCACCTTTCGCCACCTGTTTCGCCGGGCGGCCTCGGCGCTGCGAATGCTGGGGATGAGCACCAGCATCGAGAACGCGCGCGCGGGGATGCAGTCGACCGGGTTCGGAACGGTCGCGTCGGACGTGCGGCGCCTGGGCGGCCTGGTCGAGACCAAGCTCGACGGCGTGCTCGCCGAGGCGCTGACCATGAAGCGCACGGCGGGCGATGCGCTGGTGCGGGTCGCTGACCTCACGCGCCGGCAGGGCGAGCGGTCGTCGTCGATGCTCGCCGATGCCGCCGCGGGGCTGGCGTCGTTGCGCGCGCTCGCGCAGGCCGTCGCCGCCGTCGGTGTCGCGACGTCCGAAGCTTCGAACCGCGTCGTCGGCAGCGTCAGCAGCGTGGTGATGTCCCTCCAAATACACGACATCACCCGCCAGATGATGGAGCACACGCTGGAAGGATTGAAGGAGATCGATGGCGGTCTCGCGCCGTTGCTGCGTGCGGCCGCGCCCGACGAGGCGGCCGAGGACATCGACGCCGGCGAGATGGTCGAGCTGTGTCGCCTGCAGCGCTCACAGCTGCGGGAGGCGAGATCCAAGCTGGAGCAGGCGTTGCGCGCGATACCGGCCAGCCTGAAGGCGATGTCGTCGACGGTGAACGATCTGGCAAAGGAGGCCGGGCGGCTCACCGAGCACGATCAGGGCGACTCTCTTCTCGAGGGCGTCGAGCACGCCGTTGCGCATGCGGTCTCGGCGCTGCGCGAGCAGCTTCAGCAGGAGACCGAAATCGAGGGCGCGATGTCCCAGGTGATCACCATCATCGCCGAGATGCTGCGCCGGCTGCACGACGTGGAGCGGATCGGCCACGATCTCAAGATCATCGGTCTCAACGCCGGCGTCGAGGCGGCGAAGACCACGCACGGCGGCCGCGTGCTGAGCGTGCTCGCGCGCGCGATCCAGGAGCTGTCGACGGAGGTCGGCGACCAGACCGCGGCGTTTGCGGGCGTCGTGCACGAGATCGCGGGCGAGGCGTCGTCAGCGCGCGGTGACGACGGGGCTGCCGCCGAAGGCGCCGACGGCGAGCCCATCGCACAGGAGCTGGACGGGCTGCTCGCGAGCTTGCGTGACTACAGCGCCCAGCTGGACCAGGTGATCGGTTCGCTGGTCGACGCTGGCGGCACACTGAGACGCGGGGTCGACGAGATCTCGATGCGCATCCAGCGGCAGGAGCAGGACCTGACGACGCTGTCAGCCGCCGAGAGCGAGCTACAGCGAGCGACGTCGGCGCTGGAGGCGCGCGGCGTAGCCGGCACGGGCGGGCGAATGACCGAGCGCCTGGCGCGCGCGAACGCGCGCTACACCGTCGAGTCGGAGCGCGTGGTCCACCGATCGACGACGGCCACAGGCGCGCGACCCGCGGCGGGCAGCGCGGGGCGGGTGGCGGCGCCCGCCGCGCCGCCACCGGGACAGGACTTCGGGGACAACGTCGAGCTCTTTTGAGGAGGCAGATGGTGGAGCGAATCGAAGCAAAGGAATCGAAGCCGCGGGGCGCCGCGCCGGCGGCCGAGGACGAGCCGCGGGTTCCCCAGGTCGTGAAGCTGGGCCCATCGCTGACGCTCGCGAACGCGGACGACATCAAGGAAGCGCTGCGGGCGGCGCTGGCCGGCGAGGGCCGGATCACCATCGACGCGAGCGCGGTCGACGAGGTCGATCTCGCCGGCCTGCAGCTCATCTGCGCCACTCACCGCGCGGCGGCGCGCGCCGGGCGCGAGCTGGAGGTCGCCGGCGGCCTGCGTTGCGCGGCGCTCACGGAGGTGATCGGCGCGCTCGGCTTCGGCCGCGACGTCGGGTGCGGCGACCGCTGCCTGTGCCGGGAGGTGGCCCGTGGCTAAGAAGATCCTGGCGGTCGACGATTCGGCGAGCGTGCGCCAGATGCAGCGCTTCGTGCTGTCGGCCGCGGGCTACGACGTCGTCGACGCCGTCGACGGCAAGGACGGTCTGGCGCAGCTGGAGAAGGCCGGCGTGGTCAATCTGATCCTGACCGACCTCAACATGCCGAACCTCGACGGCGTCGGGTTCATCAAGGCGGTGCGCGCGTCCAGCGCCCACCGCCTGACGCCGATCGTCGTCATCAGCACCGAGTCGCAGCAGGAGAAGAAGCAACAGGCGCGCACGGCGGGCGCGACCGGCTGGATCGTCAAGCCGTTCTCGCCCGAGCAGCTGCTGGCGGT
This sequence comes from uncultured Myxococcales bacterium, assembly GCA_964571275.1. Taxonomy (GTDB): domain Bacteria; phylum Myxococcota_A; class Polyangia; order Fen-1088; family Fen-1088; genus DASRQZ01. Next base: position 9,278 of record CAZNCQ010000025.1, on the reverse strand, counting down.
GGTCAAGAAAGTGATCGGGTGAGGTGGCGGACATGAAAGGCCTCGAGCAGGTCATCGCCACTTTTCGTGAGGAGGCAGCCGACCGTCTGGACGAGGTCGAGGAGTCGCTGCTCGAGCTGGAGTCGGCGCCCGTCCATGGCGCGCTGGTCGACCGCATCTTCCGCGCCATCCACACCGTGAAAGGATCGAGCGGGATGTTTGGCCTCAACGCGATCTCGTCGTTCGCGCACGAGATGGAGGCGGCCTTCGAGCACGTGCGCAGCGGGCGGCTCGCGGTGACGCGTCCCCTGATCGATCTCTCGCTGACGGCGACGGATCTGATCCGAACCATGCTGGCCTCGCCGAGCGATCCGGTCCCCGCCGATCGCGAGCGGATCGTGGCCGGCTTTCGGGCCCTGTCAGCGGGTGTGGCGCTCGCGCCCACGGAGCCCTCGCGTGCACAGGAAGCGCGCGCTTCCGCTCCGGCGCCCGCCGCCGGCGCGACCTCCGCGCCGACGCTCGCCTACCGCGTGCGGTTCCGCCCCGGCCGCGACCTGCTGCGCGACGGCACCAACCCGGTGCTGCTCTTGCGCGAGCTGCGCGAGCTCGGCCCGTGCGAGCTCCTGGCCGACGCCAGCGCGATTCCGCCGCTCGACGAGATCGATCCCGAGGCGTGCTACGCGAGCTGGCAGGCGGTGCTGTCGACCAGCCGCGGCGTCGACGCGATCCGCGACGTGTTCATCTTCGTCGAGGACCGCTGCGAGCTGAAGATCGAGTCGATCGAGGACACCTCCCTGACCGACGTCCGCGACAAGAAGCTGGGCGAGATCCTCGTCGAGCGCGGCGACGTGACGCAGGGCCAGCTCACGGAGGCGCTGGCGTCGCAGAAGCGCATCGGTGAGATCCTCGAGGAGAGAGGCTTTGCCGCGCCCGCGGCCGTGCGCGCGGCCGCGATCGAGCAGCGGGTCGTGCGCGATGCGCGCGCGAAGCGCCAGGCACCCGCGCCGGAGAGCGCGACGAGCATCCGTGTCGCCGCCGAGCGGCTCGACGCGCTGGTCGATCTCGTCGGCGAGCTGGTGATCGCGCAAGCACGCCTGGCGGAGATCGCAGGGCGCCGCGAAGACCCCGAGCTATCAACGGTCGCCGAGGACATCGCGCGGCTCTCGGCCGACCTGCGCGACAACACGCTGAGCGTGCGCATGGTCCCGATCGGGACCACGTTCAGCCGTTTCACCCGGCTGGTGCGCGATCTGGCCGTCGAGCTGGGCAAGGACATCGAGCTCGTCACCGAGGGCGCCGAGACCGAGCTCGACAAGACGGTCATCGAGCGCCTGGGCGACCCGCTGGTGCACCTGATCCGCAACAGCTGCGACCACGGGCTCGAGGTGGCGGAACGCCGCATCGCCGCCGGCAAGCCGGCGCGCGGCAAGGTGCGGCTGGCCGCCTACCACGCCGGCCGCAACGTCATCGTCGAGATCCAGGACGACGGCGCCGGCCTCGACGGAGACGCGATCCGCGCCAAGGCCATCGAACGCGGCGTCATCGAGCCCGACGCCAAGCTGTCGCAGTCCGAGCTCTTCGGCCTGATCTTCCTGCCCGGGTTCTCGACGGCCAAAGCGGTCTCCAACGTCTCCGGGCGCGGGGTGGGAATGGACGTGGTCAAACGCTCGATCGATGCGCTGCGCGGCTCGATCGAGATCGAGAGCGCGCGCGCCGTCGGCACCACGATACGCATCACGCTGCCGCTGACGCTGGCGATCATCGAGGGGCTGCTGATCGCCGTCGGCGACGCCACCTACGTGCTGCCGATGTCGCTGGTCGAGGAGTGCGTCGAGCTGACCCGCGACGACGTCGAGCGCGCGCACGGCAACCAGGTGACGCCGGTGCGCGGCGAGCTGGTGCCTTACCTGCGCCTGCGCGACTGGTTCCAGGCGGCGGGCGACGACCCACCGATCCAGCAGATCACGATCGTGACCGCGGGCGGCCTGCGCTTCGGGCTGGTCGTCGACCGCGTGATCGGACAGCACCAGACGGTGATCAAGGCGCTGGGCGCGATCTACGACCGCGTCAAAGGGATCTCGGGTGCGACGATCCTCGGCGACGGCACGGTGGCGCTGATCGTCGACGTGCCGGCGCTGCTGCGCGCGGTGACCGAGCAGGGCCGCGACGCCCGATCCGATGGACGGCTCGAAGGCCGGGGCGCGGCCCGGCCGGTGCTGCAATGACCTCAGCGATGACCGGGAGGAATCCATGACCGTTACCGCTACCGCTTCCGCGACGGCGACCGAGGTGTCGCAATACCTGAGCTTCACGCTCGATCGCGAGCTGTTCGCGATCGACATCGGGCGCATCCGCGAGGTGCTGGCGTTCACGACCGCCACCAAGGTGCCGCGCACGCCCGACTTCATGCGCGGCGTGATCAACTTGCGCGGTCACGTCGTGCCGGTGATCGATCTGCGGCTCAAGCTGGGGCTGTCGCCGATCGAGCGCACCGTCGACACGTGCGTGATCATCCTCGAGGTCGAGGTCGACGGCGAGCGCACGGTGGTCGGGGCGCTCGCCGATTCGGTGCAGGAGGTCGTGGATCTCGCGGCCGCGCAGATCGCGCCGCCGCCGCGCATGGGGACGCGCATCGACACCGACTGCATCCGCGGCATCGGGCGCCGCGAGGAGCAGTTCGTGGTGATCCTCGACATCGATCGCGTGCTGAGCGCGGGCGAGATGCTGGCCGTCGCGGGCGGCGCGGCCGCGGGGGACGTGCAGCCATGACGTGGTTTCGAGATCTGAAGATCGCGTCGAAGCTCTCGACCGCGCTGGCGATCGTCAAGCGCCTCGCGATCGGCGACACGACGCGCTCGTTCAGCGCGTGCGGCGCGGATGGCGTCGGTGAGCTGCTGAACGCGATGGAGGCGACGACCGAGTCGCTGGGCGAGGTCACGCGCGCCTGTCAGTCACTGGAGGCCGGCAGGCTCGACGTCGAGGTGCGCGCGCGGTTCGAGCACGACGAGCTGATGCGCGCTCTGGCGGCGGTCGTCGCGGCCAGTCAACAGGTGTCGCGCCTGGTGCCGGAGATCGCGGCCGGCAACCCGCCCGCGAAGATCCGGCCGGGCTCCGGCGCCGACGAGCGGATGCAGGCGCTGGGCATGATGGTCAAGCGCCTGACCGACATCGTGATCGAGGTGCGCGGATCGGCGCACAACTTCCGCGCCGGGGGCGTGCCGGTGCGCACTGGCGGCGTGGGCGAAGCGTTTGAAGCCCATCCCGCCCCGCGCGCAGGCGAGACCCAAGGAGACATGTCATGAAATGGTTTCGGGATCTGAAAATCGCTTCGAAGTTCTTCGCCGTCGTCCTGGTGCTCCTGGTCCTCCAGGTTTTCATCGGCGTCTTCTCGATCGCGCAGCTCTCGCGGGTGAACGCGACCAGCACCGACATCGAGGTGAACTGGCTACCCAGCGTGCGGCTACTGTCGGAGATCGAAACCGAGACGTCGCTGTATCGGCGCTTCGAACTGCAGCACATCTTGTCGACGACGGACGGCGAGTTCGAGGACTACGAAAAGCACCTCGCTGAGTCCGAGCAGAACCAGAACCGGATACAGCTAGAGTACGAGAAGGTCATCACCAGCGAGTCCGAGCGCCAGCTCTACGACGTGTTCCGCACCGCCTGGACGCAGTCTCAGATCGAGACCAAGAAGGTGCTGGCGCTGGATCGCAGGCATCAAAACGTGGAGGGGCGCGATCTGAGCCGCGGCGAGGGCAAGGTCAGGTACGACGCCGCGATCGCGATCCTGCGCAAGGACATCGACCTCAATCAAAAGGGCGCGATCGACGCCAGTCACCTCGGCGACCAGATCTACGCCAGCTCGCGCATCTTGATCTGGGCGTCGATGGCGCTGTGCGCGATCCTGGGCATGCTGCTGGCGCTCATCGTGGCGCGCATGATTCGTAATGGCCTGCAGAGCGCGCTCGCGGTCATCCAACGCCTCGCGCGCGGCGATACGGCGGTGACGTTCGGCGAGGTCGATCACGACGAGGTCGGGCAGTTGCTGAGCGCGATGCAGGTGATGACCGCGTCGCTCGACAAGATCACGTCGGTCTCGAAGGAGCTGGCGTCGGGCAACCTGGCGGTCGAGGTGCGCGAGCGCTCGGAGAGCGACGAGCTGATGAAGTCGCTCGCGGCGATGGTCCAGCGGCTGACCGAGGTGGTGATCGAGGTGCGCGGGTCGGCCGACAACGTCGCGTCGGGCTCGCTGCAGCTGTCGTCGTCGTCGGAGCAGCTGAGCCAGGGCGCCACCGAGCAGGCGTCGTCGGTCGAGGAGGTGTCGTCGTCGATGGAGCAGATGAGCGCCAACATCCGCCAGAACGCCGACAACGCGGCGCAGACCGAGAAGATGGCGCTCAAGGCCGCCGCCGACGCCAAGGAGGGCGGCCAGGCCGTGACCCAGACCGCGGAGGCCATGCGCCAGATCGCGGGCAAGATCTCGATCGTCGAGGAGATCTCCCGCCAGACGAATCTGCTGGCGCTGAACGCGGCCATCGAGGCGGCGCGCGCGGGCGAGCACGGCAAGGGGTTCGCGGTGGTGGCGTCGGAGGTGCGCAAGCTCGCGGAGCGCAGCCAGAAGGCGGCGGCCGAGATCACCGAGCTGGCGCGGTCGAGCGTGACCGTGGCGGAGCGCGCGGGCGGGCTGCTGGCCAAGATCCTGCCCGACGTACAGAAGACGGCGGAGCTGGTGCAGGAGATCACGGCGGGAAGCCGCGAGCAGGACACGGGCGCCGCGCAGATCAACAAGGCGCTGCAGCAGCTGGATCAGGTGATCCAGCAGAACGCGGCGGCGTCGGAGCAGACCAGCGCCACCGCCGAGGAGCTGTCGGCGCAGGCAGTCCAGCTGCAAGGCGCGATCAACTTCTTCCGCGTCGACGGCTTGCCGGCTCGCCGCGCGAGCGGACCGTCCGGCCCGCTGACTGTCAAGGCGAGACCCAAGAAGCTGCAGCCCCCGAAGCCGGCCAACGGCAAGGCGGCGCCGAGCGCCCCGGCGAGCGGCGGGGGGCTGGCGCTGGATCTGACCGCGGGCGACAGCGACGACACGGCCTTCGAGGCGTACGGAGGCCCGCGCCCCGGAGGCGCCTAGGCTCGCGGACGGTGAGTCGAGCGGACAGGCACGAGAGCGGCGAACAGGAGACGTTTCGATGTTTGACAATCTGAAGATCGGCACCCGGGTGGTCTTGGCCCTGGGGGCGGTGGTGTTGGTCGTGGTGGCCCTGGGCGGATTCAATGCGTCGCGGTTGCGCGAGGCGCGGGAGTCGAGCGCCGCGCTTCAGGAGAACGGGATGGTGCCGCTCGCAGAGATGGATGCGTTCTCGGTGGCGTTCTATCGGTCGTGGGTCGACATCATGAACGGCGCGTCCCTGAACGACATCCCGGCGCGCGCTGCGTGGCTCGACAAGGTGGGCCATCGCGTGGGCGAAGCCGATCATGCGCTCGAGCAGCTCGTGGCCGCCGCCAAGGGCGAGCGTGCGCACGCGCTGGCCACCGACCTCGCCCGTCTCTTCAGGGCGCTGCGCCCCGAGATCGAAGCGGCGGCCGAGACGCTGCGGCACTCCGACAACCGACCGGTGCTGGCCAGTCTGCTGGGCGGCACGCTCTACAGGCAACGACACGACCTCACCGAGACCGCGGACCGTCTGTCGGCCGAGCTGGTCGAGAGCGCCAAGGCGCGGGCCGACCTGACGGCCGCTCGGGCCGCGGAAGCGATCCAGCTCAGCGTCGGGCTCATGATCGCGGCGGCCGCCCTGGCGGGACTCCTCGGGTGGCTCCTGGCCCGTTACCTCGGGCGGATCATCCGCGCCATGCAGGACGAGACCGACGGGTTGGTTCAGGCGGCGGTCGACGGCAAGCTCGCGACGCGCGCGCATCCCGAGCGGGTCAGCCTGGAGTTTCGCGGCGTCATCGACGGCTTGAACCGCGTGCTCGACGCGCTGACCAAGCCGCTCGACATGGCGGCCAGCAACCTGGCGCGCATCGCCAATGGCGACATCCCGTCGCGCATCAGCGACTCCTATAGTGGCGACTTCAACGCGATCAAGAACAACCTCAACACGTGCATCGATGCGGTGAACGCGCTGGTCGCCGACGCGAGTATGCTCGCAGCGGCCGCCGCCGAGGGCACGCTCGGCGTGCGTGCCGACGCCAACCGCCACCGCGGCGACTTTCGCCGCGTGATAACCGGGGTCAACGGGGCGCTCGACGCGGTCGTGGGGCCCCTGACGACGGCGGCGGACCACATCGCTCGCGTCGCGCGCGGTGATCTGCCCGAGACGATCACCGCCGCCTATCAGGGCGACTTCAACGCGATCAAGAACAACCTCAACTCCCTGGTCGGAAGCATGCGCACCGTGACCTCGGTGTGTCAGGAGATGGCCGCCGGCAAGGTCGGCGTCGACGTGCGCGAGCGGTCCGACCGGGACGAGTTGATGCGGGCCCTGGCAGGCATGGTCGCGGCCACACAGAAGGTGACGCGGCTGTCGCAGGAGATCGCCGGCGGGAACCTGCTGGTCGAGATTCGCCCGCGCTCGGACGGGGACGAGCTCATGAACGCGCTCGCCGCCATGACCAAGAAGCTCTCGGCGATCGTGATGGACGTGCGGGTGTCGTCGGAGAACGTCGCCGCCGGCGCCACCGAGTTGAACGCCTCCGCCGAGGAGCTGAGCCGCGGCGCCACGGAGCAGGCGAGCTCGATCGAAGAGGTGTCGTCATCGATGGAGCAGATGAGCGCGAACGCGCGCCAGAACGCGGACAACGCCGCGCAGACCGAAAAGATCGCCAACAAGGCCGCGGCCGACGCCCGGGAGGGCGGTATCGCGGTGGGCCAGACGCTCGACGCGATGAAGAAGATCGCGAACAAGATCTCGATCATCGACGAGATCGCGCGGCAGACTAATTTGTTAGCGCTCAACGCCGCGATCGAGGCGGCGCGCGCGGGCGAACACGGCAAGGGCTTCGCGGTCGTGGCGTCCGAGGTCAGGAAGCTCGCTGAGCGCAGCCAGAAGGCGGCCGGGGAGATCACCGAGCTGTCCGCGTCGAGCGTCGGTGTCGCCGAGAAGGCGGGTTCGCTGCTGGCCAAGATCCTGCCCGACGTGCAGCGGACCGCCGAGCTGGTCCAGGAGATCACCGCCGCCAGCCGCGAGCAGGATACGGGGGCGGAGCAGATCACGCTGGCGCTCCAGCAACTCGACCGGGTGATTCAACAGAACGCCGCCGCCTCGGAGCAGACCAGCGCCACGTCCGAACAGCTCACGGGTCAGGCCGACCAGCTTCGCCAATCGATCACCTACTTCCGACTAGAGGTCCCACGCGACGCGAGCGTACAGCCTTCGCTGCGCCAGCCGGAGCAAGCGCCGCCGCGCGCGCCCTCGCGGGCGGCGCGGAAGCCGGCCGCCCGGGCCGCGGGCGATCCGGCCGTGGCCGCGGCCAAGGGGGTCGCCGCCGGTCCGATCTTGGATCTGTCCCTCGGCGATGCCGAGGACGCCGCATTCGAGGGCTACCGCGCGGCTGGCTCGGACACGTGACCCCGGCTTCGTCATCCGCCGTCCCGAAGTGGGCCGGTGCGGCGCTCGGCAATCGCGAGTTCGAGCTGCTGAGCGCGTTCATCCACGACCACTGCGGGATCCGCTATCCACCGGGCAAGCGCGTGACGCTGGAGGCGCGCCTGCGCAGGCGGCTGCGCGCGCTGTCGCTCGGCAGCTTCGCCGAATATTGTCCGCGCGTGCTCGGCCCCGCGGCGTCGCAGGACGAGATCGTGCGCATGATCGACGAGGTCACCACCAACAAGACCGACTTTTTCCGCGAGCCGGCGCATTTCGACTACCTGACGCGCGAGGTGTTGCCGGCGCTGAACGAGGCGGGCGTCGGCGGCGGGGTCGGCGCGCAGCGCGCGCTGGTCGTCTGGAGCGCGGCCTGTTCGACCGGCGAGGAGGTCTACACGCTGGCGATGGTGCTCGCGAACGCGAGCGAAAAAGGCCCGCGCATGCGATTCTCGATCCTGGGCACCGACATCTCGACCGAGGTGCTCGAGGTCGCGCGCCGCGGGATCTACGAGGAGAAGCTGATCGAGCCCGTGCCCGCGATGATGCGGCAGCGCTACCTGCTGCAAAGCCGCCAGCGCGACACCAGCCTCGTGCGCATCGCGCCCGAGCTGCGCGCCCGCGCGCGGTTCGTGCACTTGAACTTGCTGTCGCCGTTCACGATGCGTGGTGCGCCGCACGTGATCTTCTGCCGCAACGTGCTCATCTACTTCGATCGCCCGACGCAGAAGCGCGTGCTCGATCGCCTGTCGGGGCTGCTGGCGCCGGGTGGCTACCTGTTCCTGGGACACTCCGACTCGATCACCGGCCTGGATCTCCCGCTGGCGCAGCGCGTGCCCAGCGTCTATCGCAAACCGCTGGAAGCGACGGCGCGGAGAGGTTGAACGTGAACAAGAAAGTGCGTGTCCTGATCGTCGACGACTCCGCGGTCGTGCGCCAGACGCTGTCGGCGTTGCTGTCGTCGGATCCCGACATCGAGGTGATCGCGACCGCCGCGGATCCGTTCGCGGCCGCGGAGAAGATCCGGCAATCGATCCCCGACGTCATCACGCTGGACATCGAGATGCCGCGCATGGACGGGCTGACGTTCCTGCACAAGCTGATGGCGCAGCACCCGATTCCGGTCGTCATCTGTTCCAGCCTGGCCGAGGACGGAAGCGAGAGCGCGCTCAAGGCGCTGGAGAGCGGCGCGGTCGACGTGATCTGCAAGCCCAAGATCGGCACCAAGCAATTCCTCGAGGAGTCGCGCGTGCACATCTGCGACGTGGTCAAGGCGGCGGCGGGGGCACGCCTGGGCGCGCGCCGGCCGGCGGCGAGCGCGCCGCTGGTGCAGAAAAAGCTGACCGCCGATGCCGTGCTCGCCCCGCCGACGTCGCGCGCGATGCTGCAGACCACCGAGCGGGTGGTCGCGATCGGCGCGTCGACCGGTGGCACCGAGGCGCTGCGCGTGTTCCTCGAGGCGCTGCCGGCCGATTCGCCCGGCATGGTCATCGTGCAGCACATGCCGGAGAAGTTCACCGGGGCCTTCGCGCGCCGGCTCGACGGGCTGTGCGCGGTCACCGTGAAGGAGGCCGAGGACGACGACAGCGTCGTGCGCGGCCACGTGCTGGTCGCGCCCGGTAACCGGCATACCTTGCTCAAGCGCAGCGGTGCGCGCTACTACGTCGAGGTGCGCGACGGGCCCCTGGTGTCGCGGCACCGCCCGTCGGTCGACGTGCT
>CAZNCQ010000024.1:0-45325 GCA_964571275.1 uncultured Myxococcales bacterium | reverse complement strand
ACAACGGGCTCTTCTCGCAGAACGGCATGAAGATCCCCAACGGCCTCGGCATTCAAAACGGGATGAAGGTGCACAACGGGCTCTTTTCGCAGAACGGGATGAAGGTGCACAACGGGCTCTTCTCGCAGAACGGCATGAAGATCCCCAACGGCCTCGGCATTCACAAGGGGATGAGGGTCCACACCGTGACGGTCACGGGCGCCTGGGTCGCGCGCACGATTGACCCCCGCGCCCCTCTGGCCGCGGCGGCGAAGGCGCGACGTTAACCAGCTCGGACGACGAGGGCCCTGTCATGCGCCATCATAAAAAAAGCATCGTGATGTTGGCGATCGTGGCTGGCGCCGCTCTGGGCCGCCGGTCGACCGGCGACGGTGGCGGCCTCCGCGCACCACGCGTCGCGGGGCCGCCGGCGGGGTCCGCCCACCAAACCTGGAATGGGTTCCCACCCGCGGGATCGAGCCCTGACCAGGACACGGCCATGCTGCTGAAGTACACCGCGCGTTGCGCTCTGCCTGAAGGGCAGTTCCTCGAGTGGGACGGAGGCACGAACAGCGGCGCTCGCCTGCGCTTTCCCGGTTCGATCGGTCTCGCCCCGGAATGGCGCGACGGCACCTGTGACGTCGCCTGCCAGGAGAAGGTCTCGGCGTGCCTGATCTCCCTCAGCAACCGGACCGGCAAGCACGTCGAGCTCAGCCTCCTGGCCGCCGCCGCATCCTTCGGTGACAGGCTGCGGCCCGGCCCGGAGGACCGCGACTATCCGCACCAGGAGGGCGCCTTCTTCGGCAACGTGTTCTCTGGACAGGCGTTCGCTTGCCGCGGCCAGGCCGCCGGCAAGGCGCTGCAGGTCAAGCGCTTCTGTGCCGTCGCGCCCGAGACCTGCAGCGGCGTCGCTGAATTTCGCGACGCGGGCCTTTGCGAGGACGTCTGCGAGCAAGAATGCCGGCGGCTCCCCGACGGCAGCCAGCGCTGCGCGGCCACGTCCTGCCGGGATCCGGAAGGACACGTCTGGCGCTACCCGATCACCACGTACCTCCGCAATCGGATCGAGGCCGGGAACGCCGACGTCGTGATCGGGTCGGCGCGGCGCGACGGGGAGCTCGACAGCCTGGATCGCGGTGACAGCGCGCGGTTCGCGCTGGTCGACTTCGGTCGCGGTCTGGGATCGGTGTCCAAGCTCGTCCTGCGCATCGCGGGCCGCGGTCGCGGTGGGCGCATCGAAGCGTGGCTCGACGGCAAGCGGCGGCTCGGCGTGCTCGACGTCAGGGACACCGCCGGAATCGTCGAGGAGCAGATCGCCCCGCTGTCGGCCGGCGGGATCAGCGGCCGGCACACGTTGGTCTTGAAGGTCGTCTCGGGCCGGGACATCGGCCGGCTCTCGACGGTCGAGGTCCGCTGACCCGGGCGCGCCGCGCTCCGGCGAACGGATCGCGACGGGTGGTTGCGGCGATCAGTTCGATCCGTGCGCGAGCAACCAGGTCGAGACCTCGGTGGCACTCGCGGCGCGGGCGCGGTCGCGAAGGTAAGCGTCGCGCGCTTGCTCGGCCAGGTGTCGCGCGCGCGCTCGATCCGATCCGGCGCTCCACAGGGCTCTCGCGAGGGCGAAGCGTGTCTCCGCCACCATGTTGGGATCCGGCTCGCGCGCCTCTCGCAAGCGCAGCGCCCGTTCCAGCGGGGGCAGCGCCTCCGCGGGTCGGTCGGCAGCCAGGTGCGCCAACCCGAGCCCGGTGAGCGGATGCGCGAGGAAGGGGTGCTCGGGGCCGAGCTGCGGCTCCCAGCGCTCGAGCGCGCCGCGAAACGCGGCGATGGCCTCGTCGTGGCGGCCGAGCGCCACCAGGTACTCGCCGCGGTTGCTGAGGATGAGGGCGATCGAGGGACTGCCGGCGCCGTAGGCGCGCGTGAAGATCGCCTGCGCGCGGTCATTGGTCGCGAGCGCGGCCACGTCGTCGCCGCTCCGGTGAACCAGCCAGGCTTCGGTGACCAGGCTGGACGCCAGGTCGGGCGAGTCCGCGGGCAGCGTCTTCTCCTTGAGCGCGATCGCCCGTCGGATGAACACCAGCGCGCCCTCGATATCGTTGGCGCGTTCGCGGATGTCGCTGCGGTTTTGAAGCACCCAGGACCGGACGCGATCGTGGCCTTCACCCAGCCGATCGAGCTCCGCGTCCGCCAGCAGCGCCCAGCGCTCTCCGTCGTCGAATCGGGCGAGATAGACGCCTTCGACGCCGGCGAGCTGCGCCGCCGACTCCGCCGCGACGTCGTCGCGACGGGACGCCAGCGCCAGCCGCACCGACTCCTCGAGGTCGCTCTCCGCCGAGCGCTCGAAGGTCGATCCCGTGGTGCCGATCTCCAGCGACCCCACGCGCCCCATCAGCTCCGCCAGCAGCGGGCGATACGCGAGGGCCCGCGCTTCGGTGACGAGGCGGCGCGCCTCCTCCATGGCGCGCCGATGCTTGCCGGTGTTGTTGAGCGCCTCGGCGACCGCCACGCGACCGAGCAGCTCTTCGATCTTCACGCGCGCAGCCTGGTCGCGCGGCGGCTCGACGGGGGCTCGCAAGAGCTTGATGTCGGCGCACCGATCCAGCGGCGGCAGCGCGCTCGCCGCGTTGATGGCATTGTCGACGGTCTCTCGATCCGCGGCGGAGAAGACGTCGGCCAGCGCCCGTAGGCCCGGCAGGTGCTGGCCGAGGCAGGTCATGCGCAGATCCAGCACGTCGGCGGACTGCTCGCCACGAATGCTGGTCGCCTCGCAGGCGTCGCGATACTGCGCGAGCCAGCCAGCGACATATCGGTCGAGCAGGCGCGATACGCGATCCCAGGTCTCCGCGGAATAGGGCAGACCGGTGCGCAGGAACGCGGCGCGCGCGGCGTCGTGGCGCGGACCGCCGCTGCCGGCGTCCCACGCACCGCCGAGGCGCTCGCCGCCGGCCTGGCACAGGCGCTGCCTCTCGCCTCCGAGGCGGACCAAGCCCAGCGCGCCGACCAAGACGACCGCGACCACGCCGGTTCCGATCGCCCACCGCCGCCGCGTGCGGGTCGGATCGCGTCCGAGCGCCGCCAGCAGCGCATCCATCGACGGCCAGCGCGCGTCCGGATCCACGCTGAGACCGCGCAGCAGCACCCGGCGCAGCCACGCAGGGACGGTGCTCTTGGCGGGAGGCGGCAAGACGCGGCCGGCGACCACGTCGCCCACGAGCGCGCCGAAGGTGTCGGTGCGAAAAGGGTGAGTGCCGTAAAGCGTCTGATAGAGCGCGACGCAGAAGCTGAACTGGTCGGTCTTCGCGTCGGCGCGCCCGGCGCGGAATTGCTCGGGCGCCATGTAGAGGGGCGTCCCCAGCAGCTCACCGGTGCGCGTCAGACTGAAATCCAGGCCCGCGCCCACAGGGCGGACGGCGTCGTCGACCTTGGCGTCCCCCTGCTCGGGCACCTCGTCGATCAGGCGGGCGAGGCCGAAGTCGGTGACGCGCACGCTACCGTCGTTGCCGACCATCACGTTCTGTGGCTTGAAGTCGCGGTGCACCAGTCCCGCAGCGTGGGCCGCGCCCAGCCCGCGCGCGGCCGCCGCGAACACCTCGAGGATCTGCGCGCGGCTTCGCGGCTGCTGGCCCAGCCAGGCGGCGACCGTCTGTCCGTCGATGAACTCCATCGCGACGAACACGCGCTCGTCGTAGGTGCCGCCATCGTGGACCACCACGACGTTCGGGTGCGACAGACGCGCGATCGCCTTCGCCTCGCGCAGCAGGCGGCCGCGCCCGCGCGCGCCCAGCGCTTCGCCCTCCGTGTGCAACAGCTTGAGCGCGATCTTGCGATCCAGCTCGGGATCGTAGGCTGCGTAGACCTCGCCCATTCCTCCGCGGCCGATGAGACCGAGGACCACGTAGCGCCCGATCGACGTCCCGGTCGCCAGAGGCGCCGCGGCGCCTCCGGGCTGCGCCGCGGCTTTCTCGCCGCGCGCGGACGTTGATTCCGTGCCGCGGCGTCCGGAGACCGCGACGGCCACCGCGGCCGAGAGCAGGTCGCGACAATCCGGGCAACCGCGGGTGTGCGCCTCGACGGACTCGATCGCGCCCGGGGCGAGCCGCCCTTCGACGAACCCGAGGATCGTATCTTCGTCGAGGCACATCATGGCGCGTTGCGATCGGTTGCGATTCGGGAAGCCATCATGCCGGAGGTCCCCGGCTCCGTGATAAGCTGCACATAGTCTCACATGGGGAAACTGACGGACGCCTACCTCGCGGCGCGCGGCCCCGAGGGGGAAGGCGTCCCCGGATCGGCCGCCACGGCCCTCGAAGAAGCGATCCTGGCGCTCTGGGTCCGCGGACGCGCCGGGCACCCCGAGCTCGCCGTCGAGGACACGGCGTTCGCGGCCCACCTCGCGGCGTGTGGCGCCGCGATCGATCCCGGAACGCACGCCGAAGATCTGTACCTCGTGTGCGCCGGGCTCGGGGGCGACGCGGCCGCCATCTCGAAGCTGCGCCGGATCCACCGTCCGGTCCTGGCCGGCTACCTGCGTCGCATCGACGGATCGCCCGCGTTCGTCGATGAAGTCGAGCAGCAGGTGTGGGACGCTCTTCTCGTCGGAGGCGCCGGCGCTCGTCCCAAGCTCGGGTCCTACTTGGGCCAGGGGCAACTGGCGGGATGGATCGGCATCGCCGCCCAGCGGATCGCTCTCATGATTCGCCGGCACGAGGCGGCCCAGGAGCGGGCCCACGACGGCGCCGCCGCCGAGGCGCGGCTGGTCGCCGACGATCCGGAGCTGGGCTTCATCAAAGCCAGTCTGCGGGAGAAGTTCCGGGAGGCCATCACCCTCGCGATGGGCGCGCTCGAAGATCGCGAACGAATGATCTATCGCCTCCACTTGATCGATGGTCTCTCCGTGGAGGGCATCGGCAAGATGTATGGCGTCAGCCATTCGACGGTGTCCCGCTGGCTCGCGAAGGCGCGCGAGGCGATCATCGCCGAGGCGCGCCGCGTGCTCCGCGAGGACATGCGCCTGACTCCGGAAGAGTTCGATTCCGTCGCCGGCTTGGTCGTGAGCCGTCTGGATCTGAGCGTCAGCCGGATCCTGCTCCGGCCGGCGCAGTAGCCGACGTCAGTGGACGATCGTCGGAGTCGGGCGTTTTCCCAGCCAGCGAAAGAGCTCGGCGACGAAGCGTTCGAGCTCGATCGTGAGGGCGCGGCTTTCCCTGCGCGCGGTCTCGATGGCGCCGGTGCCACTCACCGACTCGAGCCGGGCAGCGAGCTCTGCCCCTTTGCGTGCGCCGAGAGTCAGAAGCGTCCCCTTCAGCTTGTGCGCCGCTGCTCTCACCGCGCGCGGATCGTCGCCAAGGAGGCTCATCTCGAGCTCCTTCTGCATGGAGGGCAGGTTCAGGAAGAAGGCCGTGACGACCTCGCGCCCGGCCTCTTGATCGCCGCCCAGCGCGTCGAGGAGCGTCTTGATATGGAAGCTCTGTGACGCGACAGCGGGTTGCGGCTCGACCGCTGGGAGGATCGGAATCACGGCCGATGGCGGCGCCGTCTCTCGAGGGCGACCACGAACGACCTTTCTCAGGATGAGGAAAAGCTCATCGGCGTTGAAGGGTTTCGTCAAGTAGGCGTCGGCGCCCGCATCGAGGCAGATCTCGCGATCGCCGCGCAGCGCCTGGGCGGTGAGCGCGACAATGGGGATGCGCTGCCCGGCGTGTTCCTGGGCTCGAATGGTCCGCGTCGCCTCGAGCCCGTCGACCTCCGGCATCTGAACGTCCATCAACACGACATCGAAGGGCTGCGTCGAGTAGGCGGCGAGCGCGAGCCGTCCGTTGGTCACGGGAAAGACGGAATGTCCGTCCGATTCGAGCAGGATCGTCGCCACACGTTCGTTGACGGGGTTGTCTTCCGCGAGAAGAATCCTGAGGGGGGGCAACCCCGACGGCGTTCGGCGAACGACGGAAGACCCGGCCCCGAGCGCGTCGCCGCCGGCGAGGAGGCCCCGGATCGTCTCGAGCAGGTTCGCGGCGGTGATGGGCTTCGAGAACCAGGTTCGCATGCCGGCGGGCTCATCGGCGCGCGACGTGATCGGTGGCCCGGCAGTCGTGCGAATCACTCGCAGGTCGTCGCTCGAGAGCGCGCGCAGCTCCTGTTCGAGGGTGCCGGTGGGATCGACCGGCTCGTCCAGGAGCACGATCTGGAAGCCGGCGTCGGATTCACGTGTGGCGTCGAGCGCCGCTTCTCGGGTGGCGACGGCGCGCGGGCGCATGTGCCAGCCCGACAACATCCCCGCGACCAGAGAACGAAGGCGGTCGTTGGCGATGACGACCAGCACGGAGACACCCCCGAGGTCGGGCGGCGCCGGCGGGAGTGCGGCCTCGGGGGCGAGGCCGAAGCGCGCCGAAAAGTGGAACGTGCTCCCCTTTCCAGGAGCGCTGTTCACGCCGATGGCGCCGTCCATGAGCTGCACGAGCTGCGTGCAGATCGCCAGCCCCAGTCCCGTTCCACCAAAACGGCGAGTCGTGGTCTCCTCCGCCTGTCGAAACGTCTCGAAGATGGCGGCGTGGTCGCTGGCGGGGATCCCGATCCCGGTGTCGGCGATCCGAAACTCCAGCGTCACACCGGCCTCGGTTCGCTCGAGCGCGTGAACCGACAACAGGATCTCGCCGCGGTCCGTGAACTTGATGGCGTTGCTGAGGAGGTTGGTCACCACCTGCCGGAGCCGCCAGCGATCGCCGATCAGGCCGTCCGGCACAAGGGCAGGCGGCAAGAGCATGACCTCGAGCCCCTTGGCGTTCGAGAGCGGGGCGAGCCCACGAACGGCGCCTTCCAGGCATTCCTGGAGCGAGAACGCGTCTTGGCCCAGGGTGAGCTTTCCCGCTTCGATCTTCGAGAAGTCGAGGATGTCGTTGATGACGCCGAGCAGACTGGCGGCCGAGGACCGCGCCGTCTCGAGGTAGTCGCGCTGAACCCCCGTGAGCGGGGTGCGCAGCGCCAGGTCGATCATGCCGGACACGCCGTTCATCGGGGTTCGAATCTCATGGCTCATCCGCGCGAGGAACGCGGACTTTGCCGTGGCGGCCTCCTCGGCGACCGACTTGGCCTGGATGAGCTCGGCCTCGATGCGTTTCCGCTCGCTGATGTCGCGCGCGATACCGGCGAAGAACGTCTCGCCCTCCATCGTCCAGGTGGTCAGCGACATCTCGACGGGGATCAGCGTGCCGTCCTTCCGTCGCGACGTGACCTCGACCCGCGAGCCGACCAGCGACAGCGGCTGGCCGGTCTCGCGAAAGCGAGCCAGCTCCTGCCGGTTGAGCTCGCGGTACTCCTCCGGCAAGAGCACGTTGCTATCGAGCCCCATCATTTCGCCCGGCGCATAGCCGAACATCTGCTCGCAAGCGGGGTTCGCATACCGAATCGTGGCGTTCGTGTCAGTCCAGAGGATGGAGTCATAGGCAGACTCCATGATCGCTCGCAGGCGGGTCTCGCTGAGGCGGAGCTCGTCCTCCGCGCGCCGCCGCTCCCCGATCTCCTGCGCCTGCCCCGCGAAACCGATGGCCTCGCCGCGCTCGTCGCGGATCACCGAGGCCAGCAGCAGCACCCAGATCGCGTGGCCGTCCCTGTGCACGTAGCGCTTCTCGCGCCGGTACGTGTCGATCTCGCCGTTCAGCAAGGCAGCCACCAACGGCGGGTCAGCCGCGCGATCGTCGGGGTGAACCAGCTCGGAGAAGAGGCGCCCGATCAGCGCCTGCTCGGTGTACCCGACGATCTTGCAGAACGCCGGGTTGGCGCGCTCGAACCGGCCGTCGAGCCCGGTGAAGACGGCGCCGATGGGCGCGGCGTCGAAGAGCCCGCGCAGCCGATACTCGCTCTTGCGGAGATTCGACTCCGTCTCTTTCAGCTGCGAGAGGTCGACGATGAACGCGATGCACTCGTCGGAGTCGTCGAGCTTCGTCGCCGACACCAGCACGGGCACGCGGGTACCGTCCGCGCGCAGGTATTCCTTCTCCCTCGCGCGGAGCTCGCCCGAACAGCCCAGGCGCTCCACGGCCTTCTGGGTCTCCTCGCGCCACGCCGGCGCCGTGATGTCGAGGGGGTCCAGCGCTCCGCGAAGAAGCTCCTCCCGCTGGTATCCCACCATCTTCAAGAAGGCGTGGTTGGCGTCGAGGACCTCTCCACTCAAGCGGAACGAGACGATGCCGACCAGGCTGGATTCGAAGGCGCGATATAGCCTGTTTTTGGCCTTCTGCGCCTGCGCAAGGGCCCGCTGGAGATCGGCGGTGCTCTTCAGGCGAAGGATCTGGTCGACGACCTGTTCGGCCAGCATCTCCAGAGTCACGCGCTGGTCCTCGGTCATCTCTCGAGGCCGTCGATCGATCACACAAAGGGTTCCGAGGGCGTGGCCCGCGGGCGTGACCAGAGGCGCACCTGCGTAGAACCGGACGTACGGTGGCCCGACGACGAGAGGGTTCTGCGCAAACCGCGGGTCGGCGCCGGCATCGGGAACGATGAGGACCTCCGGGCCCATGATGGCGTGGTTGCAGAACGCATGCGCGCGCGACGTCTCGGTGAGGTCGATGCCAATGTGCGCTTTGAACCACTGGCGCTGGTCATCGACCAAGGTGACGAGCGCTATCGGCGTCTCGCACATCCGGGCGGCCAGCGCCGCGAGGTCGTCAAAGGAACGCGTGCTCGGCGTGTCGAGAATCTCGAGGGCGCGCAGCTCCGCAATACGCTCAGGTTCGTTTGCGGGAACCGGGTACGGCGTCCGGACGGAGTCGTCGAGCATCATCTGTTTTGTCGTGCAACCTTCGCTCCAGGTATCGCCGATCGAGATTCATCGTCTGCCCCCCGCGACGTCGGCGGTCACGGCGGCCAGCTATGGCGCAAGCGCCAGTGGTCAGGCGCCGGTGACATAGTCCGTTTTGTCGAAACAAAGACCCGCGGCGCGCGGAAACCGGCTCAGGTCGTCGTCGCCAGGTTGTCTCGAACGAATTGCTTCAGACGCTTGACGGTGAATGGCTTGGTGAGGACTTTGATCGCGGACGTCGCCAGGAACGTGGCTGTTCCCACGGAAAAGGCGCCGCCGGTCATGAACACCAACCTGGGTAGCAATTGGGGCCAGCGTTCCTCGACCGCGTCGTAGAAACCAGCCCCGGTCACCCCCGGCATTTCGACGTCACAGAGCACCAGGTCGAAGGTCTCGCCGCGCTCCAGTCGCACGATGGCCTCCGAGGCCCGTTGCGTGAGAACGACGTGGTGCAGGCCGCCCAATGCCTTCTCGACGTTGCGAGCAATGTGCGCCTCGTCTTCGACGACCAGGATGCGTCTGGTCGCCAGCGCCGCGCCGGGGGCCGACGGCGTGGTCGCGGGCGCAAACTCGGTCTCGCTCTGATCGCCAAAGGGCAAAAAGACCTGAAACACCCTGGCCTTGCCGGCGTTCATCTCCACGTTCAAGTGACCGCCATGGCGGCGAATGGTCTCTTCGCTGGCCGCGAGGCCCATCGCTGCCCCCTCGCCCAGGAGCCAGGTAGTGACGCTCGGATCTCTCCTGGCAGCGCCGTCGTCACGCGGCGTATTCATCCCCGAGTCAATGACCTCGACGAGGACGCCGGCGCCGCTGTCGGCGACAACCAATCTCGTGGAGATCTTGATCTCGTTTCTCTCGACATCCTGCGAGGAGAGGGTCTGCGCCATGCAAACCAGCAGGCTGCGAAATACCTGCCGCAACGCCTTGCCTTCTCCAAAGATCGGCCGAACATGGCCAAAGACCTTGATGAGCCGCGCGCGACGGCGAACCTCGCTCCACGCCTCGGTCACTCCTTCCTCGATGACCTCATGAACGTCGAGCACGGCAGGTGGTTCTTCGCCCTGATAGGAGAGTCGCTGTAGCTTGCTGATGGTTTTTCGGATCCGCTCCGCGCCGACCTGGCACTCTTCGAGCATTTCCGTGACCCCGACCAGACGGGATTCGATCTCATGCAAAACGCTCGGGCCCGGAGTCATTTCGCCGTACTGGTCCAGCTCCTGAATCGAAGGCTGCAGATCCTCGAGTGATTGACTGAGGTTGAGTGTGACGATCGTCAGCGGGTTATTGACTTCGTGCCCCACGCTGGCAACCAACCGCTTGAGGTACGCGAACCGCCGCGTTTCGTCCGCCGGAGCGGGCATCCTGTGCGCCCGCTCGCCCAATACCCGATCGATCGTCGCCAAAAGCTCCGCGGGGGCGACCGGCTTGCGCAGGTACGCGTCCGCGGAGATCGCCGCGGCCTGTGCGCTTCCGTCGGCCGAGATCGCGACCACCGGAATCAGGTCCAGCTCGGGGTCGCCCTTTTGAAGGGCCCTGAACTCCCACCCGTCCATGATCGGCATTCGGAGATCGAGAACGATGATGTCGGGAATGGGGCTTTCGTGAAGGCGCCTCAGCGCCTCACGGCCGTTCTCGGCAAAGACGACCTCGTGACCCCGCTCCTCGAGGAGCGGGCCCATCGCGTCGCGGAGGATCTGCTCGTCCTCGACGACGAGAATGCGACCCTTGGTTGGTCCGGCGCCTGGCGTCCGTTTACCGCGCGAGGGCCCCTTCGGAGACCTACCAGCCCGAGTCGTCTGCGCGTTCATGCCGACCTCCAAATCCCCCTCGCGACCAAGATGCCGTGCTATCCGGACGCATTGTGTCGGGGTCAGCAACGATGTCAAGCATCAAGATCAGGATCTCAAGAATGTTTACGAACCACGCGCGAGTTTCGAATGGAAGTTCGTGCCTTCAAATTCAGAAGGTCATTCATTGTCTCTGCGAAACGGCCGGCTTCAATTGGTTTCGCGAGATACATCTGGAAGCCGGCCCCGAGTGCGCGGCGCCGGGCCGCATTACCCGCGAGGGCCGTGAGTGCGAGCGCCGGCACGTTCCGATCGCGTGATTTCAGCGCTCTGATCTTGGCGATGAATGCATAACCGTCCTCCCCGGGCATGGCGATGTCGCAGACCAGAGCATGGGGACGAAAGCGGCGAAAGATGCGCATGGCAACGGCCGCCGATTCGGCCGTCCTGACCGTCGCTCCCGTGATGACGAGCATTTCAGCCAATGCGTCGCGGACGTCACGGTTGTCCTCGACCAACAATACGCGACGGCCCGCCAAACGACCGACAAAGGTGCGCTCTCTCGACTTTGCAGCTTTCCGCTTTGACGGGTTGGCGGCCCCGGACCGTTTCAGCGGTCCCGGAATCAGCGGCAAACTCACGCGAAAGGTCGCGCCGTGACCTGGCCCGGCGCTTTCGGCGCGGACCGTTCCGGCGTGCGCCTCGACGATGTAGTGCACGATGGCCAGTCCCAGGCCCAGCCCGTTGTGAGATCGCGTGCTCGACCCATCGCCCTGGGTCAGGCGTTCGAAGACGTGCGGCAAGAAGCTTGGTTCGATTCCCACCCCGGTGTCGCTGACCGCCAGATGCGCCTGGCCCCCGGCGGCCTTCAGCGAGACGGTGACCACCCCTCCTGGAGGCGTGAATTTGATGGCGTTGCCGACCAGATTGAAGACAACTTGCTCGAGTCGTGTGCGGTCGCCAGCGACCGGCGCCAACGTGCTGTCCAAAAAGACCCGGAGCTCGATCGACTTGTGGGCGATCAGGGTCGCCAGACCATCGAGCGCCGCCCTCACGGCCGCCACCAGATCCGCGGACCGTAGCTCGATCTTCATCTTCCCGGTCACGATACGGGAGACGTCGAGAAGATCGTCGATGAGCTTCACCTGCAACTGGGTGCTGCGCTCGATCGCCTCGCATGCGCGGTCCTGCTTCGCCTCGTCGGGTCCCGCCTGACGGAGCAGCTGAGTCTGCATCAGAAGGGCGGCCAGCGGCGTCCGAAGCTCGTGCGACAGCACGGCGAGGAATTGATCCTTGGCGCGATCGGCCCGCTCGGCCGCGTCCTTGGCCCGCTCGATCTCGCTGAGATGATGTTTGAAGGTGTGGATGTCGAGAAAGCTGACGATCGCGCCTCCGACCGGGTCGTTTCCTTGGTGCGGCCGGATGGCGATTCGAAACCAGCGTCCGCCCTTGTCCTGCACCTCCCAGTCGCGGGGAATCAGCGTGGCGATCACTTCTGCTACCTGCCGGTCCAGATCGGGGACGTCGATGTTGGGTTTGATGTCGCCAAAGGGCCGGCCCACGTCTGATGGCAACAGATTCAGGATGTTACGCACCTGGGGCGTGAACCGGCGAATGTGGCGCTGCCCATCGAGGATCACCAGGGGCATGTCGATGGTGTCGAGCAGGTTGACCAGATCGAGGTTGATCTGGGCGGTCTCGAGATTTCGGATATGCAGCTCGTCGTTGACCGTCGTGAGCTCTTCGTTCGTCGATTGCAGCTCCTCCTTCGCGGTCTCGAGCTCCTCGTTGAGGCTCTGCAGCTCCTCGTTACCCGAAACCAGCTCTTCGTTGGCTGAGCCGAGGTCGGCATTGCTGCGGTTCTGGTCCTCTATCAGGGAGCGCAGATACTCCGAGGTCGCCGACAGCTCGTGCTCGAGCGTGGCGATCCTTCGGGCGTCGCGCGCCGTCGTCTTCGCGCGTCGCACTCGCGGGCTCTCATCGGTCACGGGCGTCGCTTCGAAGAGGATCACGAACAGAGGTTCCTTGAGCTGTGGCAGACCGGCGAACGGGATCACCAGGATGTCGCAAGTCGTGAGCGAGCCGTTGTCGTGGATCTCGACCCCTTCGGTCCGGACCGGCGCCATCTCGCGTCGCGCCCGGGCCAAGGTCGTGCGCAGCTTCGAAAGCAGCCCTCCGCGCGCCATCTTGATGACGTTCGTCTGAGGTTCGCCCGGCGCCGGCTGCAGGAAGGAACCGATCCGGCCGCGAAATTGCACAACCTCGAGCTTGTCGTCGACCAGGACTGCGGGTGGCGCATAGCGGGCCAGGAGCAGCTTGTCGAGGTGCCTTCCGATATCTCCGACTCGCCGCCCCGGATCCGCCGTTTGTTGCGTGCTGGCCGGAGGCAGGTCGCCTCGCGGTTCGAGTTGTCGCAAGAAGGACAGGCGACTCGGTAGCGCGGAGCGCGCGAAGATCTTGCTCGAGCCGCCGATCGGGAAAAACAGCTCGTTGAAGCCGGAGATGTGCTCCGTACGGCCGAGCAGCAGGAAGCCTGGCTGATTGAGGCCGTAGTGGAACGTCGGCAAAACCCGCTTTTGGAGCGTTTGATCGAAGTAGATCAATACGTTACGGCAGCTTATCAGGTCCAGCTTCGAGAACGGCGGATCGCGGGCCAGGTCGTGCCGGATGAACACGCAGAGATCGCGCACCGTCTTGTTGATTCGAAACCCGTTCTCCGTCTTCGTGAAATACCGCCGGCGACGCTCCTCGCTCACGCCTCGCATGGCGGCTTCGCTGTACGTCCCGTTGCGGCTCGCGAGGACCGAATGCTCGCTGACGTCGGAGCCGAAAATCTGGACCGGGTGCGAGTAGGTCGAATCCCCGAGGAGCTCCAGCAGACAGAGCGCCAGCGAGTAGACCTCTTCCCCGCCCGCGCATCCAGCAACCCAGATCCGGATCGGCGCTCCTTCAGCCTTGTGCTTCAGAATCTCTGGAAAGACCGTTCGCTTCAAAGTCTCGAAGACCTGGGGATCTCGAAAGAACGACGAGACGTGGATCAGGACGTCCTCGCCGAGCGCGCGCACCTCGCCAGGCTCGCGCTCGAGAAGGCCGAGATAGGCACTCCGGTCTTTGACTCCGCGTAGCGCCATCCGTCGGGCCAGGCGTCGCTCGATCGTCGGAGATCTGTACTCGGCGAGGTCCGTGCCCACGACGGTTTTGACGAGCCTCATGATCTTCACCAGCACGGGGCCGTCGTCGGTACCGTCGGGTCTCTTCCGACCGCTCGGAGCACGGCTGGACGGGCGAGAGCGGCTCGCCCTCCGCGCGCCAATCAGGTAGGGGTGACGGCTGAGACGCACCAGCTCCTTGGCGAGCCGCGGAATGGACAGCGCGTGGTCGACGACCCCGGCGTCGATCGCGCTTTGGGGCATGGAACCGAATTTCGCGGTCTTGGGCTCCTGGGCCAGCGCGATCCCCGCACGTTCCTTGATGGCTCTCAGCCCGTTCGTTCCGTCCGAGGCCGTTCCAGACAGGACCACGCCGATGGCGCGGTCGCCACGGTCGGCTGCGAGCGCCGTGAAAAAGGCATCGATCGGCAAGTGAGGTCTGCCTGAATGCTTGGCGCGAGAGGACAGTCTGAATTCGCCGCCCTCGATCGAGACGTCGGCGTCGGGAGGCATCACGTAGATGTGATCGGGCCGGACGCGTTCTCCGTGCCGAACCTGGATGACCGGCAGGCGCGTCATCGGGCGGAGGACGTCGACGAGGATGCTCTTGTGCCGCGGGTCGAGGTGCTGGATCAGCACGAACGCCATCCCGCTGTCGGCGGGAAGCTGGGGCAGCAACTGCGTGAACGCCTCGAGCCCGCCGGCGGAGGCGCCGATTCCGACCACGGGGAACGGAGCCACGATAGCGCGGTCATCGCTCGATCGCTCGTTCTTCCCCATGCCTCTCCCTACCAATCAAATGAAATGAAATGAAATGAAGTGGAGAGCCGCGCGCTATGGCGCCGTCACCATAGTTGCCGCTCACCTCCGCGATGACCGGCGTCACTGCTTGTTTCCCGCCTCCGCCGGTCTTCATGGAAACAAGCGCTCAACATTGCATTGCCACTTAGCACGTGCGTATAGTCAAAATCTACCGTCTTTCGTCGATCGAGAGACTAGGGAGGGATGGGAGCGTGGTGGAACCGGCGAAGCCCATTGTTTTGTTGGTTGATGACGACGCCCGCAATCGAGCGCTCGTCCGCGGATTTCTCCGCGATCGATACGAGATTCTCGAGGCGGAGACCATGGGCGCGGGGCTGCGCTTCATCGACAGCGGTCCCATCGATCTGGTGCTCCTCGACGTCATGATGCCGGGAGAACACAACGGCTACGAGGGTTGTCGCCTCATCAAGAATCGCGCCCAGGCTCGCGATGAATACATTCCGGTGATTCTGGTGACCGCGCTTGGCGAGCAAGAGGATCGCAACCGCGGCCTCGAGGCGGGCGCGGATGATTTTCTCACGAAGCCGATCAATCCCCGCGAGCTCAAGCTGCGCGTGCGGACCTTCCTCCAGCTTCGCCGGCAAGAGCGCCTCTTGCATGAAAAGATCGGCGAGCTGAAGACGGCGGACGGGCTCAAGGACGATCTCGTCTCGCTCCTCGTGCACGATCTGCGCAATCCGCTGGGCGGGCTCACCAGCATGCTCGATTTCATGAGCGCGGCCGTATCCGACGAGAATCAACGCGCAAACCTGGAGCTGGCGGTCGCGGCGGGCGACGATCTCAGAGAGATCCTCGAGGACATGTTGCACGTGCGCCAGTCGGAGGCCGGCGCCCTGGATCTCACGCGAGAGCTGGTCGACACCGATCTCGTGCTCGCCGATGCCATTGCATCGATCTCCGGCACGGCGCGCGCCCGGGAGGTTCGCATCGCGCGGCTGGCCGGCAAGTCACATCACTGCGTCCAGGCCGACAAGAAGCTGGTGAAGCGCGCCATGGAGAATCTGCTGTCCAACGCGGTGAAGTATTCGCCACCCGGCGCCGAGGTGTCGGCCAGCGTCACCGACGTCGACGGAGGCATCGAGATCATCGTATCCGATCGGGGGTGCGGTGTGCCGGAAGCCTTCAAGAGCGAGCTGTTCAAGAAATTTGGCTCCGTCGAAGCGGCGCGCGGCAACGTCCGGCGGGGGTTCGGGCTCGGGCTGCACATGGTCAACCTGGTCGCCACGGCACACGGCGGCCGGGCGCTGGTGCGCGATCGCGAGGGCGGCGGAACGGTGTTCGGAATCTTTCTGCCGAGAATCGCCTCCCGCGGGTCGCGCTGAGAACAGCGGTGGCCGACGAAACGATCGAACGAGTGCTGGCGCTGATCGCTGTGCGGAGAGGCGTCGACTTCCGAGACCACCGGCGCGCGGTGATCGAGCGGGGAATTGCGGCGCGGATGAGGGCGGTCGGCGTCGCCGAGATGTCGCGGTATGTTGCGCGGCTCGAGCGGGATCAAGTGGAGATCGAGCGGCTGGTCGAGGCGCTGGTGGTTCCGGTCTCGTCGTTCTTTCGGGATCGGGAGGTCTTCGACGCGCTGGAGAAATGGGTCATCCCCGATCAACTGGCGCGCATCGCCGGTCCGCTGCGAACCTGGGTGGCGGGGACGGCGACGGGTGAGGAGGCGTGGTCATGGGCGATGCTGATGGTGTGGTGCCGCGAGATGTTCGGAGGTCCCCCGATCGAGGTGCTCGGCTCCGACGTGGATGAGCGGTCGCTGGCCATCGCGCGCGCCGGTCGATATCGGGCGGCAGCGGAGCTCGACGTTCCGCAGCGTCTCAGAGTGCGGTTCTTGCCGCAATCACCCGATTCGGCCGGCCTGAGCGACGAGATTGTCATGCCGGATGAGCTCCGCGGCCGCGTGATCTTCGCTTGGCACGACCTGATGGGACCGCTCCTGACGCCGTCCGAGGCGATTCTGGCGTCGTTTCAGATCATCAGCTTTCGCAACGTCCTCATTTATCTCGACACGCGCTTGCGAGAGAAGGCGCTCGAGCGGCTCCATGCCGTCCTCAAGCCCGAGGGCGTCCTGGTCCTGGGACTGGTGGAGACGTTGCCGGGCGATTTGAAGGGGAGCTTCGCTCCCTATCCGGGAACGGACGCGGCGCTACATATCTTCAAGCGGATCCGGTGACACCTTGAAAATGGTGGGCTTGGTGGGCATGCCGATTCGGCGAAAGCTGATCGCTTTGCTGCTCCTGGCGTCGTTGGCTCCGATGACGGTCGCCATCGTGTTCATGTCGGTGCGCGCACAATCGTTCGCTCGGGGTCAGGCGGTCTCCGTGCTGGGGACGCGGGGAGATCAGCTCGCCGCCGAGCTCGACGGATTCAACGAAGGCTACCGGGCCGCCGCCTCGCGGACCGCGTCCATCCCGCTGGTTCGCAACTTCTTGACCAGCGGATCCACGGCCGAACAGGCCCGTTACGACAAGGATCTCCACGACACTTTGGACGTCTTCGTACGAAGCGATCAGCGGGTCCGGGGCGTGGGGATTCTGGATCTCGACGGCCGCCAGCTCTTTGCGACCAGCTATTTCCCGATCGATCCCGACGTCAGGCTCCGCAACTATTTCCGTGAAGCAGCGGGCGGAGCTTTCGTCGCGTCGGATCTCTTCGTCGCGATGATGGCGCCCGAGCCGGCGCCGGTCATCGCCTACGCGGCGCCGGTTCGAGCGGCCGACGGAAAGATCGTCGCCGTCGTCGCGCTCTATGTCCGGGCGGCCGCCTTCTGGGACGCGCTGCGCGCGGGCAACGGGCGCGCGGGCTCGGGAAGTTTTTCGGTCCTCTACGATCGCTACGGCATCCGGATCGCCCACTCCTTCAGTGACAGTGAAGTGTTTCGCCCCGGCGGCACGCTGAAAGCGGACGTGATCGCGGCTTTCGTGGCGGAGAAGCGGTTCGGTGAGCGCACCCGGGAGTTGCTGGAATCACCCGTGGAGATGCCCGGTGAGTTCGATCGCGCGCGCCAGGTCGCGCTCGATCACGAGACTGTCTTCAAAGGCTACTCGCCCGCGAACGGCCAGATGAACTTGGTGGTCGCACGCAGGCTGCGGACGGTCTCGTGGACCGTGTTCTGTCTGGCGCCCGTGGCATCCATCGAGGCGCCGGTCCAGGCGCTCACGGCGCGCAGCGCGATCGGCGGGGCCGGTCTGGTCGTCATCGCGCTCCTGCTGGGTCTTGGCGTGATCGCCAGCGTCATCCGCCCGCTCCGGAGCCTCGTGACCGCCGCGGATGCGCTGCGACAGGGAGATCTTGACACGCGCGCGCCGATCGCCGCTGAAGATGAGGTTGGCAAGCTCGGCCGAGCCTTCAATGCGATGGCCGAGGTCTTGCAATCTGACCGCGATCACCTGGAGCAGAAGGTGCGCGAGCGGACGATTGACCTCGAACGCGCAAGCGACGAGCTGCAGGCGCAAAAGGAGGAGCTGATCGCGCAACGGGAGGAGCTGAAGGCCCAGCAGCGAGAGGTCCGCCAGAAGAACCAGGAGATCTCGCGCGCTGACCAGCTCAAGTCAGAGTTCCTGGCCAACATGTCGCACGAGCTGCGGACGCCTCTCAACTCGATCATCGGATTCTCCGAGCTCATGTTGGATCCCGAGACGTCGGATCGGTCCGACGATGCGATCCACCTCGGACATATCCTCGCCAGCGGCCGGAACCTCCTCGCCCTGATCAACGACATCCTCGATCTGTCGAAGATCGAGGCCGGGCATGCATCGTTGAAGCGCGTCGCGATCGCTCCAGCCGATCTGCTGACCGAGGCTTGCACGCTGATCGGGCCCGCGGCCTCGAAGAAGAACCTGGTCATCAAGCGAGAGGTCCTGGCGCAGCGGCCCGTGGACGGCGACCCGGCCAAGCTTCGCCAGATATTGCTCAACCTCTTGTCCAACGCCGTCAAGTTTGCGCCCGACGGGTCGACGATCCTGGCCGTGGCGGAGAATACCGGGCCCTTCGTTCGCTTTCGTGTATCGGACCAGGGCCCCGGCATCGAGCCCGCGCTCCTCGGCCGATTGTTCGAGCCCTTCGTGCAGGGGGAGAATCCGTTGCACAAGAAGCATCAGGGCACCGGACTCGGCCTGGCCATTTCCAAGCGGCTCGTCGAGCAACACGGTGGAACGATCGGCGTCGATTCGGCGCCGGGTGGCGGTGCGACGTTCGCTTTCACGATCCCGGCAGCCGACGCAGGCACCCCGGGCGGTGCGTCCATCGCGGATCGACCGCTGGTGATGATCGTGGACGACAATCGTCGCTCGGCGGGACAGGTTCGTGCGCGGCTGGAGTCGGGTGGGTATCGCGTCATCGAGTTCGACAACGGTCGTGACGTGGCCGCGGTCGCCGCCGAGGTGCGCCCGGCGGCGATCGTTCTCGACCCCGGCACCGATCGCCGCGACGGGATTCGCATGCTGGACGCCCTGGCGCGCCGAGAAGAGACCCGCGAGATCCCGGTCGTCATGAGCCGCATGTATCGCGCGAACCTGGTTCCGAAGCCGGTCGAGGCGAGACAGCTCCTCCACCAGCTGCAGCGCCTCATTGCGCCGGGCAGCTCGGCAACCCGGCGGCCGATGATTTGCGCGATTGACGACGACCCACGCGTCCTGGCGCTGCTCGACGCGACGCTGACACCGGCGGGCTACGAAGTGCGGACCTTTCACGACTCGCGTGCCGGCCTCGCGTCTCTTCAGACCGATCCGCCGGATCTCCTGATCGTCGATCTCGTGATGCCGGGCCTGTCGGGGTTCGAGATCATCGACGCCTTCACGGCCGGCGAACGGACGCGCGGGCGGCCGATCGTCGTCCTCACGGCAGCCGACCTGTCGGCCGCGGAGCGCGATCGCCTTCGCAAGGACGTGCGCTGGCTGGCGGCCAAGGGAAGCGTGACCGAGGATGATCTTCTCGCCGCGGTGAGCGAGGCGACGCGGGACCGCGCCCCGCAAACCTCCGTCGAGGTGCGGGAATCGCCCGAAGTCACCCCCGCGGTGGAGCTGCCGGCCGCGAGCCGGAGAGCCGAAACCACAATCCTGGTCGTCGATGACAGCGACGTCAATCGCACGCTGGCCTGTTCGATCCTCGAACGCAAGGGCTACCGGACCGTCGCCGCGGTCGACGGCAATTCCGGCATCGAGGCGGCGCGAAAGGAACGGCCGGCGCTGATTGTCATGGATCTGGCCATGCCGGGAAAGGACGGCTACACGGCCGCGCGGGAGATCCGGGCCGACCCCGAGCTGGCGCAGATTCCGATCGTCGCTCTGACGGCGCTCGCGATGAGCGGAGACGAGCAGAGGGCATTCGACGCCGGCATCGACGGATACATCACCAAGCCGGTCGAGCGACGAAAGCTCGAGGAGATCGTTGCCAAGTTCCTGGCGAACTGACGGGGGCAGCCGTTCCAGCCAAGGGACCCTAAGGGACGGGCGCGGGCGGTGTCCGGGGCGTGTTCAGCGTCTGGGCCACGAGCTGCGCTTGTCGCGAGTAGTCGATCGACTCGGCCAGGATGCGCGCCGCCTCTGCGGGCGCATGGAATCCCATCGAGTTCTCGGCGGCGACGAAGTCGAGCCGCCATTGCGCCTTTCGCTGGAGCTCGAGCGCGGGTGTCAGGCGTTCGGGCGTCGCGCCCGAGCGCTTGGCGGCGACGATCGCATCGAGCATGTCCATGGCGGCCGAGGCGGCGCGCTCCAGCAAGGTGTGCGTTCGCTCTTGAATGGTGGCGACGCGCGCCTGGATCTCTGACTCCTCGTACGGATGGCAGGACTGGCAGGCGCGGCTGACGTTCACGAGCGGGCTGCGTACCCAGTGGTCCGAAACCTTCATCGCGCCTTCGCGCCGGTAGGGCATGTGACAGTCGGCGCACGCAACTCCGGAACGGGCGTGAATCCCCTGGCTCCACATCTCGAACTCGGGGTGTTGCGCCTTCAGCACCTCTGCGCCGGTCTCGCCGTGTTGCCAGTCGTAGAAGCGATGGCCGTCGGGGAACTTGTAGTCGTCGTAGGTGCTCTCGATCTGCTCGACCTTGAGACCCCGATTCCAGGGGAAGAACAGCGTGGTCTTCGGTCCGCAGTAGTACTCCACGTGGCATTGACCGCAGACGAATGAACGCATCTCCTGCCGTGAAGCGTCGGCGTTGGCGTCGTAGGGACGCGCCCGGTCGGAGCTGCGCCAGCGTTCGATGCTGGGGATCTGGGGCGTCGGCTCATTGCTGGCGGCCAGGGCCTGAATGCCCAGGATGAATCCAGGCCGGGTCACGCGCAGCTGCATCAGCTTGGGGTCGTGGCAATCGACGCAGCTCACGGGGTGCACGCCCACGTGTTGAGTCATCCATCCGTTGGTGCTCCCCGCGACCGGGTCGGTAGAGCCGGTCTTCGCGACCTCGGCGTGGGCGCCCGCATAGGTCATCTGGCCCAGGATCGCGAAGCCCTTGAAGACATCACCTTCCCCGAGGCGCCGGTAGGTCGGAATCACCGAAGCGTGGCAGTGCAGGCAATTGCCGGGCTGAGGGCGCTCCGTCACCCGCTTGGTCTGCTCCTGATCCTCGAGCATGTGGGCGTGGCCGCGCCGATCGCGATAGTCGATCGAGAACGCATAGCCCGCGAACAGCCGTTTGAGCCACGGATCGCGTTCGAGCTTTTCCTTCGGCAGCGTCTCCGAGCCGCCGAACCGCGTCTGTGAGACCTCGACCGTGCGGCGGTAGCCGTCGAGCTCGCGGGGCCAGTTGATGCCCCACGGGACGGGGTCGGTCGTTCCCTCGCTCACCTCGACGAGACGGAGGTAGGGATTCTTGGCCTCTTGCTTGCGCTGAAAGATGTTGGTCAACAGGGCGGCGGCGGTAAAGCCCACCGCGGCGAAGATCACCGCCACGGCGACGATGCCGGCGCGGCTCGCGCGCCGGCGGCGGGCTCCCGCGGGCGTGAGCGCCGCCGGCGGCAACTTTGAATCGTGCGGTTCATTGGGGCTGCTCATGGTCTCGCTCTCCCTCGGCTCAGTTGCGCGCGCCGTGCCCGACACCGCGGTGGCAATGAACGCAGCGAACGGCGTCACCCGGCCGCTCGGCTTGCGTGAGAATGTCGTGAACGAAATCGCCGTGGCAACGGAGACAGCTGTCCTGAAGGATGGCCGCGTTGCGGGGCTTGATCAGGATCGGTTCATGGAAGTCCTGGAGCGTGAAACCCTTCGAGTGGTGGTAGCCATTCAGTCCCTTCGCGATGTACTTGGCCACGAAGGCGTGGGGCAGATGACAGTCGACGCAACCAGCGGCGCCGTGATGGGGACCCTTGGTCCACGACGCGTACTGATCGTTCATGATGTGGCAGTTCGCGCACGCCCGCGGATCCGTCGAGAAATAGCTGAGGCCCTCGGCGTAGCGAAACGTGAACGCCACCAAACCGAGAACCAAGCCGCCAACGCCAGCCAGGCGCAACGCCGGAACCATCACGCTCACCTCCACACGAAAGGGTCGTTGTTTGCCCACCCGACGGTAGGGCGCGAAGGACCGGCCCCGACGCGTGCCACCATCGCACGTTCGCGGTCAGGGGCCAAGAGCGGCGCGTCGTCAAACGTCATTGCCGCGCGAGGTTCTTGCGATGGCGGGCTTCGAGACCTCGCCTCAAGTAAGCACACGCTCACTCGATGCTTCCGGGGATCATGGAGCGGTTCACGAGGTGGTTCTGGGGGTGGGGCTTGTGCGCGTTCTTCCTACTGGCGTGCCAGTCGGGTCGCTCGTTCCCAAAAGAGACGGATCGCGTGCTCGCGGGCTTTCGCGCCGGCGGTCTGGACGAGCCGATCCTTCCCGTGCCGAAGATGGCGGCGCTCGACGCGCGACGCGTCGCGCTCGGGCGGCGTCTCTTCAACGAGCCGCGCCTATCCCACGACGATTCGATCTCGTGCGCCAGTTGCCACGTTCTGGAACGAGGCGGTGTCGACGGCCTCCCGCTCTCGATCGGTATGGGCGCGGCCGTGGGGAGCGTGAACACGCCGACCGTCTTCAACGCCGCGCTCAACTTTCGACAGTTCTGGGACGGCCGCGAATCCTCGCTGGAGGGCCAGGTCGAGGGACCGATCCACAACCCACGGGAGATGGGCAGCAGCTTCGAAGAGGTGATCGCAAAGCTGGGACGGGACCCTTCTTGGGTGCGTCAAGTGCGCGAGTCCTACGGCGAGGCTCGGTTCACCGCGGCGACGATCCGCGATGCCATGGCGACCTACGAGCGATCGTTGGTGTTGCCCGGCTCTCGCTTCGATCAGTTTCTCGCGGGGAGCGAGCCCGGCATCGACGCGGACGAGCAGCGCGGCTACGACTTGTTCAAGAGCTACGGGTGCGCGAGCTGCCATCAGGGCGCCAATGTGGGCGGCAACATGTTCGAGCGGATCGGTGTCGCGCGCGACTACTTCGGCGACGTTCCGAACCCGAGCTCGGCGGATCTCGGCCGCTACAACGTCACGAAACGCGAAGAGGATCGCTATGTGTTCAAGGTGCCGAGCCTCCGGCTGGTTTCGCTCACGGCGCCTTACTTCCACAATGGAACCGTTTCGACGCTCGCCCAGGCGATCCGTTTGATGGCTCGCTATCAACTGGGCAGGGAGCTGTCCAACGGCGACGTGGCCCTGATCGAGACGTTTCTCGGCAGCCTGCGAGGAACCAGTCCCGGAGTGACCTTTGCGTCTGCCCCGTAGGGCCGCCAGACTCGTCGGTCTCGGAATCGCTAGCGTCGGACTGGGCACCATTCTGGTCGCCGGGGTCAACCCCGCCATCCACAACAACCGGCGGACGGTCGAAGGGATACGGCAGCTCAAGGAGCGCGATACCGGCCTCAGCTTGATGCTGATGCGCGTGCGTCATAGCTTGCTGGCCAGCTACGATCCGATCGTCGAAGCGACCGCGGCGATCGATCTGCAAAGCGCGGCCGTCCTGGAAGGCCCGGCGGCGTTCGGCACCAGCGGGAAAGCCATCGATGTCGCCCGCCGAGTGGCGGCGGCCACCATTCGTTCCAAGCTCCGTGCGGTGGAAGACTTCAAGAGCTCTTTCGCGATCCTCCGTAACACCGTCGCGACCCTCTCGGTGTCCGCGGCCGACCTCGGCGAGATCCGACCGCAGGACGAGGCAGAGAGGGAGGCCCATCGCCGCGCCACCGTTCTCCTGTTGGCGTTGTCGCGACTCCTCGTCGACAGCGGGAGCCAGCAGGTTCGCGCGGTCGAGCATGCCCGCGTGGCGCTGGCGGCGAGTCCGCCCGTAACCGGACCGCTGGGAGTCGTGCTGGAGAGGATCTCGGCCCAGGCCGGCCTCGCCCAGCAAGACCGCATCCGCTCCGAGGCGGGCATCGCCGAGGTCATGAACTTGCCAGTGGGCGCCCGCCTGGACGATCTGATCGCCGCGTACGTTCGTCGCGTCGATCGCATCGCCTTTTACCGCTGGGGCCTGGAGGTCGCACTGGGCATCGCGGCGCTGCTCTCCGCGATCATGGGCATCCAGGGCCTGCGCCGGCAAAGGCTGATGCGTCTCTCACTGGAGGGGCGGGTCGAGGCCCGGACCCGTGATCTCGCCGAAGCCAACGCGACGCTGACCCGTTCGAGCCGCGCCAAGACCGACTTCCTGGCCAACATGAGCCACGAGATCCGGACGCCGCTGGCCGCCATTCTGGGCTTCGCCGACCTGCTCGAAGACCAGCGGCTCAAGTTCACCGAGCGGCACGAGATCGCGCGCGTCATTCGCCGCAACGGGGAGCACCTGCTGGCGATCCTGAGCGACATCCTCGAGATCACCAAGATCGAAGCCGGCAAGCTGAAGGTCGAGGCGATCGCTTGTTCGCCGCGTCAGATCGCGGGGGAAGTGTGCGCGCTCATGCGAAACCGCGCACAGGTGAAGGGCCTCGACATGTCGCTGCGGATCGTCCCGCCGAATCTCCCGGGCCAGATCGAGTCGGATCCGACGCGGCTGCGTCAGATCCTGATGAACCTGGTCGGCAACGCCATCAAGTTCACGGAGAAGGGAAGCGTCACGATCGAGGTCAGCGCCCCGCCGCGCAGCTCGTTGTGGCTTCGATTCGACGTGGAGGACACCGGAATCGGGATGACGGACGAGGAGATGACGCGGATCTTCGCCGAGTTCGAGCAGGCGGACTCGTCGACCACGCGCCGTTTCGGAGGCACCGGGCTCGGCCTGGCCATCTGCCGGCGTCTCACGGCGGTTCTCGGCGGCGAGCTCACCGTGCGGAGCGCTCCTGGCAAGGGCTCGACGTTCACCCTCCTGCTCCCCGTCATCGCACTCCCCGATTCCGCCGACCTGAACACCACGGTCGTCATCGCTCCCATTGGAATCCCGCCGCGCACGGGGCTTCGGGTCCTGGTCGCCGACGACTCCGCCGACATCCTGCTCCTGGTGACGCGATTTCTCGCCGATATCGATGCCGAGGTCGCCGTGGTATCGAACGGCCGCGAGGCGCTGGAGATGGGCCTGACGGCGGCGCGCGAGGGCCGTCCCTTCGACGTCATTCTCATGGATCTCCACATGCCCGAGCTCGACGGAGCCGAGGCGGTCGAAGCCTTGCGCCGGGCGGGCCTCACGATCCCGATCATCGCGCTCACCGCGAGCGTTTACCTCGAAGATCGTGAGCGCTGCGCGCGCGCGGGCTACACCGACTTTCTGACCAAGCCGCTCGATCGCGCTCAGCTCATTCAGAAGATCGCCACGCTCTCCGGCATTGGCGAAGGACCCATGCAGCCTGAAGCCGTCCCTTCGCTCGCGGTCGCTGAAGCCCCTGAGCGCGCCCCCTCGGCCTTGCCGGTCTTCAACGCCGAGCAACTCCTGATCATGCTCGGGGGTGACCGCTCGATGAGGGATTCCATCCTGGACATGTTTCAGAAGGACGCACCGGCCCTGTTGCAGTCGATCCAGAGCGCGGCGTCGGCGGCGGATATCGCCGCGGTCCGCGCCATGTCTCACAAGCTCAAGGGCATGCTGCTCACCGTGGGCGCCGTGCAGGCGGCGGCCTCCGCGACCGACCTCGAGCAATCGGCGCGCGCGTCCGAGAGCGATCGTTTCGCACCTCTGGTGCGGGCGCTGGAGCTCGACCTCGGCCGGGTTTACGACTCGATGGTGCGCACGGCATCGGCCGGCTCGTGACTCGGACCGTTGCTCGTTCGCTTCATCGAGCTCCCGGGTGGGTGGCTTGCGGGACGCGGCCATGGCGCCCGCGCCACAATGCTGGTCGCGCCGCCAGGGTCCAGCGGGCGATCCGCGGGCTTTGCGCTGTCGAGCCGACGGCACGAATCTCGCTGAGTGAAGAGCGCATGTCGTCAAGCCCGCCCTCCCTCTCGTCGATCCCCATGGCAGCAAAAGCGTTCCAGCGTGGGGTCTTGATCGTCGACCACGATGCGAGCGCCGCTTACGTCCTGGCCGACGGCATGCGCTCCCAGGGGTGGCGCGTGAAGGTCGTCGGCAGCGCCGAGGAGGCGCTCGAGGTCATTGGATCTTTCAGGCCCGCCGCGGTCGTGCTCGATCTGGTGCTTCCGTTCATGAGCGGCATCATTCTGGCGTGTCAGATCAAGGCCGATCCGGCGACGCGGGGCGTGTCGGTCGTCGCCGTGGCTGACCTCCTGGACGGCGATACCGAAAAGCTCGTCCACGATGCCGGTTGCATGACGTGCCTCAAGAAGCCCGTGGATCCCGATTCCGTTGGCCACCTGCTGCACGCCTCGGCCTTCGAGCTCGACCGGCCTGATGAGCGCCGGTAGCTCAGGCCCGCTGGTGGCTTTCGCCACCTGTCCGGCGGTCTCTGTTGGCGCAGTTCGAGTCGAGCAGGCGCTGAGTGCGGCCGACGACGTCCATGGCGAAGAGATAGCGATCCGCCGGCTTCCAGACGTAGCCGTCACAACCGAGCTTCAGGAGATGGTGCCGCTCCTTCCTCGATTCATGGTCGGCGATGGCGACCAGGATCGCGTTCGTCGTGGCTGGATCCTCGCGTAGCCGGCGGATGGTATTCGCGGCTTTCGAGTCGTCGAACCGCGTGGAGAAGAGAATGAGGCTCGCGCGCGTACGGCGCACCATGGGCTCGAATTGCGCCCAACGGCGTACCAGGGTCGCCGGGCAACCGGCGCTGGACAGGCTCAGGAACATGCGCCCGAAGGACTCCACGTCCTCTTCCAGGACGAGCGCGAGGTGTCCTGTCAGCTGCCTCTTGGTGGTGGCGAAGTCGAGCGCGGAGACGAGCGAGGCGGACGGGAGGCTCCGGCCGGTCGAGGAGGACGTGGACATGCCCAGGCACAGTGCGAGGAGAGTGCCAGGTTCCCCGAGGCCCGATCGCTCATGGCTGCGGGCTTTTAGCGAGTGTCACTCGCCGGCGCGTTATGGCGGATCCACCAGACCTCCGGCGACGACGCCAGAGGGGGAGCTGCGTTCACTCGCCCATCAGGATTCGGCGTGGTGGTTGATCGTGATGCCGTACCGGCGCATCTTGAGGTGGAGGGTCTTGAAATCGACATGTAGGAGGCGCGCGGCCTGGCTCTTGTTGCCCTTCGCCGCCTCGAGCGCGCGAAGAATCGCATCGCGCTCGGCGGTCTCCACGGCCGCATCGGCGATGTCCCGCAACGCCGTCGGGTTGCCGATCGGAGTCGCGGGAGAGCGGTTGCCTCTGATGAGGCGACCGAGGTCATTGCGGGAGATCGTGAAGTCCTCGGCGAGGAGAACAGCGCGGCGGATCACGTTGCGCAACTCGCGGACGTTTCCAGGCCAGGAATGAGAGAGGAGCTCGGCCTCGGCCGACTCGTCGAATCCGGCGACCACCCGTCGCAACTCCGTGTTCGCCTCGTCGAGGAACCGGCGGGCGAGCATCAGCAGGTCGCGGCCCCGTTCCCGCAACGGCGGGACCGTGATGGTGAACTCGGCCAGGCGATAGAACAGATCCGCGCGAAAGCGCCCCTCTTCGGCCGCGTCCTCCAGCGACACATTGGTCGCAAAGATGAGCCGGGCTCCCAGCTTGCGGGGAACCGTCGACCCCAGGGGAAGCACCTGGCGTTCTTGCAGCACGCGCAAGAGCTTGGCCTGGGTGGCCGGGGGAAGATTGCCGACCTCGTCGAAGAGCAGCGTCCCTGCCTGCGCGACCTGCAGGAGGCCGTCCTTGCGCTTGTCGGCGCCGGAGAAGGCGCCTTTTTCATAGCCGAAGAGCTCCGATTCGAGGAGGTTCTCGGGAATGGCGCCGCAGTCGAGCGCGACGAACGGACCCTGGGCCCGGGGGCTGAGATCGTGGATCGCGCGCGCGACGACCTCCTTGCCCACGCCCGTCTGGCCCTGGACCAGCACCGTGAACAGCGAACCGGCAACCTGCCGTATCTCGCGCGCCACCTGGAGCATGGGTGGGCTGGAGCCGAGCCGCGCCACGAGCGGGTCTTCGCTCTCGGGGAGATTGCGGAAGCCCTCGAGCTCGGTAAGAAGGTCGGTTCGCTCGAGCGCGCGCTCGACCATCACCACCAGCTCGTGAGGGTTGACCGGCTTGGTGAGGAACTGGTAGGCGCCGAGCTGGATCGCCTCGACCGCCGTGCGGACTTCGGAGCTGGCCGTGATCACCACGAGAGGCACGTTCGGCAGGAGCCCCTTGAGCTTCTGGAGGAGCTCGAGCCCGCTGATGCCTGGCATGGACAGGTCGAGGAGCACGATGTCGGGCGCCTGCTGGCTGACCGATGCGAGCGCGCTTTCCCCGTCTACGGCAGCGACCACCTCGATCGCGGGCGTCTTCTTGAAGATCGAGGCGACGAGCTGGCGTTGACCTTCGTCGTCGTCGACGGCCAGCAACCTCCTTCCCCGCTTTCCCAGCATCCGACCGTCCCGATCGCCATCACCACGATTTAACATAGCCCTCCCGACGTCCCTGCACGCCCCCCTGAGCGTAGTGATCACGTCTATCACGAATGGGTGGGGTCCTGCGCGTGACCCGGGCGTCGTTCGGCGACGTTTCGTCCATCCCCTCAAGTCGAGCGTGCCCGCGACGATGGTCCGAGGAGTGCCAAGACCGATACGCGAGGAGCCGTCCGGGAGCGCCGACCTCGGAGCCGCTGGCCCGGGTGTGACATCGCCCGACAGCGATCTGGAGGCGATCCACGCGCAGGTCGAGCGCGCGCGCAGCATCCTCGCCGACGCCGTGTCGAAGTTGAGCGGCAGCTTCAACGCGATGGACGGCGAGACCAAGGTCCAGGAAGAGGTGATGCGCAGCATCCTGCACGCGCTCGTGCGCGCCCCGGAGGATTCGACGGTCGAGGAGGATCATCCCCGGATCAACATTCCTCAATTCATCGGTGAGACCGGCGCGTTTCTCAACCAGTTCACGGACCTGCTGGCATCGGTGAGCCAGCAAAGCATCCGGACCGTCTATCGCATCGACGACATGGTCGAACAGCTGGACCACGTATTCACGTTGATCAACAGCATCAACGGCATCGCCGACGAGACCTTCATCCTCGCCGTCAACGCTTCGCTCGAGGCGGCGCGCACGAAAGAGGCCGACCGGAGCGGCCGCAGCTTTTCAGTCATCGCGAGCAACATTCGAGAGCTCAGCGAGAAGACGCGGCGGTTCAATGACCAGATCGGAGAGAAGGTCGGGAAGACCCGGACGACCGTCAACGAGGTGCGGGAGATCATCGGGGCGATGGCGTCGCGCGATCTGAACGTCGCTCTGTCGGGCAAGGAGCGCATCCAGATCATGCTGGGCGAGCTCGAGGTGTTCCAGCAGTTCCTGACCGGAAACGTGGATCGGGCCACTCTCTCGGCCATGCGCGTGGCCGAGTCCACATCGCAGGCCGTCACGGCTCTTCAGTTCGAGGACATCTTGGTCCAGCTCATGGGAAGCATCCAGAAGCATGCGCGATACCTGGCGGGTGAGGGCGACCCGTCGACCTCGGCGCCCGGGACGCGCATGCCGTCCTCGCATCCCGTCCAGCAAAAGAGCATGGCCGCCGGGAAAATCGAGCTCTTCTAGTCGTCCCGCGCCCGCTGAGACGGGCGATGCTGGAACGCGCACCCGGGCGTCCGCTCCGACTGGCTCAAGCGTCGCGGTTTGTTCGGATGTGACGTCCGTCGGGAGCGTCCAGTACTTCGCGGACTTTCCTCGCCAGCACCTGGGGCGTGATCGGCTTCTGTAGATGGGCCATCTCCGCTGCCAGCACTCCATGTCGGGTGATGCTGTCGTCCGTGTATCCGGACATGCAGAGGATCCGGATGCCGGGCCGGATCGCGGACACGCGGCGCGCCAGCTCGGGGCCACTCATCCGAGGCATCACGACGTCAGTCAGAAGCAGGTCGAACGCCTCGGTGTGCGTCTCGCAAAGCGCCAGCGCGTCCGCGCCGTTCCCGACGGCGAGGACGCGATACCCCTGGCGCTGGAGCAAGGTGGTGAT
The DNA here is from genome assembly GCA_964571275.1 of uncultured Myxococcales bacterium. Lineage (GTDB taxonomy): Bacteria > Myxococcota_A > Polyangia > Fen-1088 > Fen-1088 > DASRQZ01. The sequence goes on along the minus strand of CAZNCQ010000024.1, from coordinate 15,386 downwards.
GACCGTGCGGACCTGGTCTTCGTCTTCGACCAGCAGGATGGTTTCACTTCCGCGCAGCGTCGTCACCGCGATCTCCGATCGGGGGACATCCACGGCTGCGTCGATCTTCGGGAGGTAGACCTTGAAACAAGATCCTTTTCCCGGCTCGCTGTCGACCCAGATACTGCCGCCGCTCCGCTGGATGATGCCGAAGACCGTCGATAGCCCCAAGCCGGTCCCTTTGCCGGGCTCCTTGGTCGTGAAGAAGGGCTCGAAGATCCGCTCTTGCGTGGCGCGATCCATTCCGATGCCCGTATCGGTGACCGCCATCATCACATAGGGCCCCGGCGCGGACCGCAGGTGGCTCGAACAGTAGCTCTCGTCGAGAACGACGCTGCTGGTTTCGATCGTGATTGTTCCGCCCGTCGGCATGGCGTCCCGCGCATTGACCACCAGGTTCAAGATGACCTGCTCGATGTGACTCGGGTCGACCCTGACCCGTCCGATGGTCATCGGGGCCGCCATCACCAGCTCGACGTCCTCGCCGAGGATGCGCCGGACCATCTTGGCCATGCCGGTCAGGACATCGTGAAGGTCGACGACCCTCGGTTCGAGCACCTGATGCCTGCTGAACAGGAGCAGCTGGCGCGTGAGGTCAGCCGCTCTGGAAGCGGCCTTGCAGATCTCGTCGACATCGCCGTGAAGAGGGTCTGACGGGTTCAAGCTCCCGAGCATGAGTCCGCCGTATCCGAGGATGACCGACAAGACGTTGTTGAAGTCGTGCGCGACACCTCCCGCCAACCGCCCGACGGCCTCCATCTTTTGCGCGTGACGCAGCTGCTCCTCGCTCACGCGCAGGGCCTTTTCGGCGCGCTCGCGTCCCGCCTGTTCTTCCCTCGCCTCGAGGCCGAGCCGGGCTTTGTCCGCCTCCGCCCGCTTGAGCGCCGACAGGTCCAAAGCGAAGGCGATGCACTTCGACTGGTCCAGCATCGCGACGCCGACCAGGAGAGGAATGCGGCTTCCGTCCTTGCGAAGCGACTCCATCTCCCACGGTTGGGCGACGCCCGAGGTTTCCAGTTGCGCTCGCGAGCTGGCCATCACGTGATCGGCGTCGGGCGGGGTCAGGTCGGACCAGCGCAGCCGGCCGGCGAGAAGGTCGTCGCGGGAATAGCCGAGCATCTTCAAGTACGTCTCGTTTGCGTCGAAGATGCCGCCGTCGACATCGGCGATCGTGATGCCGATGATCCCGGACGCGGAGAGCCGCTGAAAGCGCGCCTGGCTTTCTTGCAGCGCGATCTCGGTCTGACGACGCGCCCCGCGTTCCTGGCATTCGCGGAGCTCGCGTTCCACCGCGGGCGCCAGCCGGTTGAGCCGGTCCTTGAGGACGTAGTCGTGCGCTCCCGCCCGCATGGCGTCGACGGCGGTATCCTCGCCGATGGTGCCCGACACGATGATGAATGGAAGATCCAGCGTGCTCGCCCTCAAGGTCGCCAGGGCCGCCGGCGCGGAAAAGTCCGGCATCGACCAGTCCGAGATCACGAGGTCCCAGGTCTCCTTTTCCAGCGCTTCCCGCATCGCGGCTGCCGTTTCCACCCGCCGGGACTCGACGGTTCGCCCGGTGTCTCGCAACGCGTGGAGCACCAGCTTTGCGTCGGTCGGTGAGTCCTCGACCAGGAGAACACGTAGGGAGGAGGCCACCGCTCAGCCGCCCATCCCCGGGGGAGCTGCCTCATTCAAGAGCAGCCAGAAGAACCCGAGCGCCTTTGCCGCCTCGGCGAACTCGGTGAACTCGACGGGCTTGCGGACGTAGGCGTTGGCGCCGAGGTTGTAACCGCGGATCACGTCTTCCTCCTCCTTTGAAGACGTGAGAATCACCACGGGAAGGAGCTTGGTGCGGTCGTTGGCCCGGATTCGGCGCAGCACCTCGAGGCCGTCGATGCGTGGCAGCTTCAAATCCAGCAGGACCAGCGCGGGTAGGGGGCGGGCGTGGCGTCCCGCGGCCTGACCTTCCCCGTGAAGGTACTCGAGCGCTTCGACCCCGTCGCGAGCGACGACCATTTCGTTCGCCACGCCACAGGTCCTGAAGGCCAGCACGGTCAACTTCTCGTCGCTTGGGTTGTCCTCTACCAGGAGAATGGTCTTGCTCATGGTGTTGCGGCTCCGGCCGGTCGTTTGGGTACCGTGAAAAAGAACGTCGCGCCTCCGTTGACCTTGCCTTCGGCCCAGACACTCCCGCCGTGCCGCTGCACAATCCGCCGGACGGTCGCGAGGCCGATGCCGGTGCCGGGAAACTCGGCGGCAGAGTGAAGTCTCTGAAAGGGGGCGAAGAGCTTGCTGGCGAAGTTCATGTCAAATCCCGCGCCGTTGTCCTTGACGAAAAAAGTGCGCACACCGCCCTCTTCCTTGGCGCCAAACGCGATCCGTCCCGAGGGGACCTTGGCGGTGAATTTCCAGGCGTTCCCCAGCAGGTTTTCGACCAGAGCCCGCGCGAGCCGGGAATCCATCTCCACCTGCAGGTGCTCCTGGACGTCGACGGTGACTTGCCGGCTCGACTCCAGAGATCCCAGGCGCCGCGCCTCCTCCTGCGCGATCTGCGTGAGGTCGACAGGCTCCGGTTTGAGCTCGCTGCGCGTCACCCGGGCCAGCGCCAGGAGCGCGTCGATGAGCGACCCCATCTTTCCCGCGTTGAGGACGATCTCCTCCAACCAGTCGCGTCCCTCGGCGTCGAGCTTGTCCTTGTAGGAGTTCAGCAGCACCTGGGCGAAGCCGTTCATTCCGCGCAGCGGCGCGCGAAGATCGTGCGCGACCGAATAGCTGAAGGCTTCGAGCTCGCGGTTGGCCGTCTCGGCGGCTTCCTTGGCCTGCGATAGCGCCTGCTCCGCTCGCTGGCGCTCGGTGATGTCACGCACGACCTTGCAGGCCCCGATGAGCTCGCCGATCGAGTTCCGAACCGGGGAGCTCGTGACCGCGACGCCGATCGCTCGCCCGTCCTTGCGGATCCGGACCGTGTCGAAGCGCTCGACTTGCCCATCGGCCAGGTGCCGGAGGACCCGCACCTCCTCGTCGAGGCGGTCGGGCGGGATGAGGCATGAGATCGGCTGACCGACCATTTCTTCCGCTGAATAGCCGAAGAGTCGCTGCGCCCCGGGGTTCCAGCTCACGACGATCCCGGTCAAGGTCTTGCCGATGATCGCGTCGTCGGATGAATCCACGAGGGCCGCCAGGCGAAACCGTTGCTCGTCGGCCTTCCTTCGCTCGCTGATGTCCCGGATCGCGCTCGTGACCCGGAGGCCCTGTTCGGTCTCCAGAGGCCCGAGACTGATCTCGATGGGAAAGGTCGTTCCGTCTTTCCGGCGTCCAAAGAGCTCGAGGTGCGAAGCCATCGCACGCACTCTGGGGGCGGCGAAGAAGCCCTTCCGATGCGCGTTGTGCTTGCCCACGAACCGCTCGGGCATGAGCATCTCGACCTGACGACCGATCATCTCGTCGCGCGAGTAGCCGAACATGCGCTCCGCCTGGCTGTTGACGATGGCGATCTCTCCGCTGGCCTCCACGATGACGACCGCATCCGGGGCGGCCTCGAGCAGGCCGCGAAACCTCGCCTCCGACGCGCGCGCCTCTCGCAGATGTCCGACCGCTATCGCTGCCTGTCGATTGTTCGTCAGGTTGAGCACCAGAGAGATCGTTTTCTCGTCGGTCCCCGGCAACATCGCCGACCCAATCATCACCGGAACGCGTGCTCCGTCTTTGTGAAAATACTCCTTCTCCATGAGACCCCGGATGCCGGTGCTCCTCAGCTCATGCAACGACCGTTCGTCCGCTTCGTTCCACTCCGGGGGCGTCAGCGACCGCCAGGGGATCCGGCCCGAGAGAATGTCTTCACGCGTGTGGCCGAGGGCGTGGAGGAGCCCGTCGTTGATCTCAAACACTTTGCCGTCGAGGGTGGCGACCAGGATGCCGATGATTCCAGAGTCGGAGAGAGCCTTGAGCCGCGTCTGAGCGGCACGGACCAGTGCTTCCTGTCGGTGCCGTTCGGTGAGATCGGAGACGACGCACACGAAGGTGGCGTCGTCGAGCAACGTCACGCTCATGACGACGGGAACGGGCGTCCCATCTTTGTGAACCAGCTCCCGCTCCCAGGGCTGGGTGACCCCGGTTGACCGCAATTGTTCCCACAGAGGGCCATTGTGATCGCGACAACTCGCTGGTATCAGCTCGAGATCACTGATCCGACCGGCGGCGAGGTCGTCTCGCGAGTAGCCGAGCATCGTCAGGAAGGCATCGTTTGCGTGTGTGAGGCCGCCTGCGGCGGTCGTGCCCACGATGCCAACGACTCCCGTTCGAGCCACCTTCGACAAGCGGTCTTCGCTGTGGCCGCTGTCGTCATGGCCGAGTCCATCTCTCGTCCCTTCCACCTGAGTGTCTCCGCCGGCGAGGTCCCGATGGGCAATCAAGTCCGCACAGGTATCACTGGCCGCCGACCGCGTGGAGGGCGCCCGGAGATAGGGCTATCGTGTCGGACCGTGTCGCCGAGGCCATCTCGCCGTCGCCTCGCTGTTCGACCCTCCGCAACAGATCGGTGGACTGGCTGACCAGCCCGCGCGACGAGTTCACCAGCGACGCCGTCTCTTCGGTGTTGCTGCGCGTGACCGTCGCAACCCGTTCCACGGCGCCGTTGACGCTGTCGAGCGTGCTGACCTGGCGCCGGCAAGCGTCGGCGATCTCGCTCACGATGCGCGACACATCGCGGGTCGAGCTCGCTATCGCCTGCAGTGATCCGACGGATTGAACGACCAGCTTCGCTCCTTGGCTGACGACGACTCGGGTCTCCTCGACCAAGGTCTTGATGGCGCGGGCCGATTCGGCCGAGCGCTGCGACAGGTTTCCGATCTCGGTGGCGACCACCGCGAAGCCGCGGCCGTGATCGCCGGCCCTGGCCGCCTCCACGGCGGCGTTGAGCGCGAGAATGTTGGTTTGAAAGGCGATCTCGCCCACGGTTGCCGTGATCGCGTCTATGCGGTGCGATGCCTGGCGGATCTCCTCCATCGCGCGCGCGGCTTCCTGCGCCTCCTTCTCACCGGCGGCCGCGGTCGTCTCCGACTTGCGCGCCAGCTCGGCGAGGTCCTGCGCGCGCCCGGCGTTGCTCGCGACGGCCTGGCTGAGATCTCCGAGATGGACGAGGGTCTCGTCCGTCGACGATGCCTGCGCGCCGGCTCCGGAGGCGATGCTGTCGGCACTCTCCGAAATGGAGCCCGCGGTCTTGGAGACCGTGCGAGCCATCCGGGTCACATGCGCCGTGACGTCGCGCATGTGCAAGACGAGACCGTCGAGCTTTTCGATGTCACGGGCGCGTCGCGCGACCGAGCGGGCCAACCAGAGCACGACGACCACGCAGACCAGGACGCCGGCCAGGGAAATGATGGCTGCGCGCCAGGCCTTTGCCGCGACGTTGGCCTCGACGGCGCGCGTGCGCAGCGCGACATGCAGTGTGCCGAGCCGCTTGCCGTTGCCGAGGATCGGTGTCGAGACAACGACCAGACCGGGCGGGTGCGAGATCATCGGAGCCGCGGCGACCAGGCTGGCGAACGCGGGCGGGGGCGCCGTCAGCTGCTCGCTTCCGACGAAGCCCGCTCGGTGCCCGTCCGCGCCCAGCGCCAGCGCGAAGGCGAAGCTCGGATCGGCGTTGGCGTAGCCGAGGCCCTCCTGCACCGCCGCGGAGTCTTCCATGACGATGCTCGGGCCAACCACGTTGACCATGAGCTTTGCGACGACGGACGCCTTCTCCTCGAGATCGAGGACCATCTCGTGCCGCTGCGTCACGATCGTCGACGAAGCCTGGAGGGCGAGCGCGAACACCAGGGGCGAGACGCAGCCAGCGACGATCCGCGCCATGAGCCGGCGTTGCCGACTGGCAGCCGCTGCGGCCTGTCTCTTGCGGTCATTCTCGGACATCGCGTTCCCCATCGACCAAAGGCCCCGGACCTTGATAACGCCACTGTTCTGGCCCAGGAATGTGCTTTCGAACCCGCCGAAGCGGGGCGCGCCCTTGTGGATCGCTCGGAGGGGTCGCGGTGACCACGCGGGGCGCGTGGATCCAGCCTCGGCGTGATCGCCATTCAAGACTTCGGGTCTGGGACCGATGGCATCCGCGATGCCCGAGTCGACGGCACCCACCTCCACATCCGCCTTGGCTGCAGCAAACGCCGTGCCCCCGCCTCGACGCGAGACCCTCCGCGTGAGCGGCGAGCAGGGCTTGACCGAAGCGGTGGAGCTCCATGGGCGCCTGCTGGCGCTGCTGAGCGCGGGTGCCGACGTCGTCCTCGACCTCTCACAGGCCGAGCACCTCAGCGGCGCGGTGATCCAGGCGCTCCTCGTCTGCCAGCGCGCCGCCGTGGCCGGCGGCCGATCGATCCGGATCACCGAAGTGCCCTCCAAGATCCATCAGGCGTTCACCATCATGGGGCTCGAGCGGTGGCTCGAGTCGGTCTCGCGTCCGAGGGAGTGACATGCCGAAATCCGTCTTGATCGTCGACGACTCCCGCTCCATGCGCGAGCTCCTGCGGTACGCCTTGTCGACCAACGACTACCAGGTGACGGAGGCCGCCGACGGCGACGCGGCGTTTCAGCAGATCTGTCTGCACCGCTTTGATCTGGTGATCACCGATCTGAACATGGGCGTCATGGACGGACTGACCTTGATCAAGAAGATCCGCTCTCTGCCGGCCTACGCCCGCACGCCCGTGCTGATGCTGACGACCGACTCGAACCCGGCGACCCGGGACAAGGCGCGCGCGGCCGGCGCCACCGGGTGGTTGGTGAAACCGTTCGATCCGGCGAAGCTGCTCCAGACCATCGCGCGCGTGGTGCCTTGATGAAGGACTTCGAGGCGACGCGCGTTCGTCTCCTCGGCATCTTCTTCGAGGAGGTCGTCGAGCACGTGGCCATCCTCGAGCGAGGCGCGCTCGCGCTGGAGATCGGCGAGGCCACGCAAGAGCAGGTGGGGGAGCTGTTTCGGGCCGCGCACTCCATCAAGGGCAGCGGCGCCGCGCTCGGGCTCAAGGACCTGGCGAGCTTCGTCCACGTGCTCGAGGATCTCCTCGATCAGCTGCGCGACGGACGCCTCGATCCCAGCAAGCGCGTGGGCGCGGCCGTACTCGGCGCGGTCGATGCGATCGGACGCCTGGTCGCGGCGGCGCAGGAGGGAGCGCCGAGCCCCAGCGTCCACGATGCGCAACGTGAGCTCGAGGCGATCCGCGGCGGCGCATCGCACCCCGCCGCTGCGGCCCCGTCGACCGACGCGCCGGAGGCCCACGGTCCCTTTCGCGCGCGGCTGACGTTTCGTCCCGGAGGCGACTCCTTCCTGCGCGGGCTCGACCCGGTGCTGCTGCTGCGCGATCTCGCACGCATCTCGGAGCGCTTTCACTGCACCTGCGACCAGCGCGGGCTCGACGGCCCGGGTGAATTCGATCCCGAGCAGTCGTACCTGACGTTCGTCATCGACATCGAAAGCGCGGAGGGGCGCGCCGCCGTCGAAGAGATCTTCGAGTTCGTGGGAGGTGACCGGCCGCTCCTCATCGAGGAACAGGGCGACACCACGCCGCTTGCGGGCGCGATCGCGCCTCCTGCCGACGTGAGACCCTTCCCCGCAGCGGCACCGCCGCCCGGGAATCCGCCGGCGCCGCGATCGACGCTCGCGTCCGAGGCGCCCCGCGCCGCGGGGCTCTCCGGCGTGCCGGTCGCCGGTTCGTCGGTGCGGGTCGACATCGGAAAGATCGATCGGCTGATGGACGTCGTCGGCGAGATCGTGATCGCCCAGGCCATGGTCAAGGATCTCGCGGCGAAGCTATCGGGTCCGAGCTTGCCGGCGTTGCAAGCCGCCGTGCAGCAGCTCGAGCGCAACACGCGCGAGCTCCAGGAGCGCGTCATGGGGATCCGCATGTTGCCGGTGTCCACGCTTTACCAGCGATTCCCTCGGATCGTGCGCGAGCTCGGCGAGCGTCTGGGCAAGGACGTGCGGCTCACGACGTTCGGCGGAGAGACGGAGCTCGACAAGACGCTCATCGATCTTCTGGGCGATCCGTTGACCCACCTCGTCCGCAACGCGGTCGACCACGGGGTCGAGACAGCCGAGGCGCGGCTCCTCGCCGGCAAGCCGCGGATCGGCACGGTGACAATCCGCGCCTACCACGACGCCGGCTCGGTCGTCATCTCGGTCGCGGACGACGGCCGCGGGATCGATCACGCCGGCGTGATCGCCAAGGCACGCGCCCTCGGACTTGTCGGTCACGATGAGGAGGTTACCGACGCGCGCGTCTTGTCGCTGCTCTTCGAGCCGGGGTTCTCCACGGCGCGCGAGGTCACCGACGTGTCGGGCCGCGGCGTGGGCATGGACGTGGTCAAGCGCAACGTCGAGTCGCTCAACGGAACGCTGGCGGTCGAAAATCGGCCCGGCCAGGGCGCGACGTTCATTGTCCGGCTGCCGCTCACGCTGGCGATCGTGGAAGGCCTGCTGGTCGAAGTCGGCGCGCAGGTGTTCGTGCTGCCGCTGCTCTCGGTGTTGAAGTCCTTTTCGCTGCGCCCCGGGCAACTGCGCGCGTTGCACGACGGCAGTGAGCTCGTCGATCTCGTGCCTCGCCCACTGCCGCTCGTCCGCCTCGGCACCATCCTGGGCGTCGAGAGCACGACCGCGGCCGGCGACGCGCTGGCCATCGTCCTGCAGGACGGGGGCCGGCGATTCTGCCTGCTGGTGGATGGAATCCGGGGACGGTTGCAGGTCGTCATGAAGAACCTCGAGACGAACTTCAGGCGCCTCGAGGGCGTCCTCGGCGCCACCATCCTCGGCAACGGCCGCGTCGCGCTGGTGCTCGACATCGCCGGCCTGGCCCGACTCGGGCGCGTCCAGGCCGACCGCGGACCGCCGCTCGACGAGCCCGCGGGTGTGCGCGCCGCTTGACCGATCCGGGCCGTCGCCGCGGCATGGGCGCTCGACGCACACGGGTTCTGGTGGTCGACGACTCCGCCCTGTTTCGCACGCTGGTCTCCGAGACACTGGCGACCGACCCCGAGCTGGAGGTCGTCGCCGCCGTGCCCGACCCTCAGGCGGCGTGGGCCGCGATCAAGGCTCATCAGCCCGATGTCCTCACCCTCGACATCGAGATGCCCCGCATGGACGGCCTGACGTTCCTCGACCTGCTCATGGCCAATCACCCGCTGCCCGTCGTCCTCGTCTCGTCGTTGACCGGGCGAGGCGACGACATCGCGCTGCGCGCCCTGCAACAAGGCGCCATCGAGGTCGTCCAGAAGCCAACGACCGACCTGGCCGAGTCGTACACGGCGCTCGCCCATGAGCTGATTTCCAAGGTCAAGGAGGCGGCGCTGGCCCGTCCTCGTCGGGGAGCGCCGCGGGCCGCGCTCGATCCGACCGCCGCCGCGCGCGCGGCCCCCACGTTTCGAAGCACGCGGATGGTGATCGCGGTCGGGGCCTCGACGGGCGGTACCGAGGCCGTCGCGACGCTCATCGCCGGTCTGCCCGCCGAATCTCCGGGCCTGGTCATCGTTCAGCACATGCTCACCCGGTTCACCGCTCCCTTTGCCCAGCGCCTCGACGGCCTTGGTGCGGTGCGGGTGCGGGAGGCGAGGGACGGCGATCGCGTCCTGGTCGGGCACGCGCTGCTGGCGCCCGGCGGCCGCCACCTGCGGTTGCGGCGCGACGGCGCACAGTATCTCGTGCGGCTCGACGACGCCGAACCCGTGAGCGGCCACCGCCCGTCGGTCGACGTTCTGTTCGAGTCATGCGCCGTCGCCGCGGGTCGAAACGCGGTCGGCGTGATCCTCACCGGCATGGGGGCGGACGGCGCGGTCGGTATGAAGGCCATGCACGACGCCGGTGCGCGCACGCTGGCCCAGGACGAGAAGACCTGCGTGGTGTTCGGCATGCCCAAAGAAGCGATCGCGCGCGGCGGCGTCGACCAGATCCTGCCGCTCGAAGGGCTGGCCGCTGCCGCGCTGGTCGCCGCGCGAGGGTCGTGAGGCAGAGCCGGCGCCGGCGCCCCGTGGCGGCCGGCACGACCGGTCACCGGAACGGCGCGCGATTCTTCCGGGAACCTCAAGTCCCGGGCACCGTCGTCGATGAGCCCTCACCATGATTGTGGCGCAGACGCATGGGCCGACCTCGTGAAGGAAGATCCACCGGCACAGGTGCTGACCTTTTCGCTTGGCGACGATCTCTTCGCCATCGACGTCTTGCGCGTGCAGGAGATCCGCGGCTTCTCCGACGTCACGCCGGTGCCCACCGCGCCCGCTTACGTCAAAGGCATCATGAATCTGCGCGGCACGGTGATTCCGGTGATGGATTTGAGGTTGCGCTTCGGTCTCCCGGCTCGGCCCTACGACAACCTGACCTTGGTGGTCGTCGTCAAGGCGGCGTCCAAGCTGGTCGGCGTCGTCGTTGATGCGGTGTCGGCCGTGCTCGCGGTTCCTCCGGGCTCCTTGACCGACCCCCCCGAGATGACGGGCGACGCTCGCGCAACGGTCGATGCGGTGGCCCGGCTCAAAGATCGGCTCGCGCTGCTGCTCAATCTCGAAGCGGTCGTGGGCGCCGCGCTCGGCGTGGGCGCCTCACCCGCCAATCCAGGCGCCGACTGACCAACGGAGAGTGCAACGTGCTCAAAAGCCTCAGCATCCGATCGAAGTTACTGGTCCTCGTCGCCGGCTTCGCCTCCGCGCTCTTCGGCATGGGGGCCTTCGTCGCGTCGACGATCCGCGACGTCGAGATCACCGGCTCGGCCTATCAAGGAATCATCGACGACAAGGACCTCATCGCTGATCTCTTGCCGCCGCCTCTCTACGTCGTCGAGGCGTTCCTGGACGCACAGCTCCTGCGCACGGCGGCGCCGAACCAGGTCGACGCGCTCGTGCAGGGACTCTCCACGTTGCACCGACAGCACGACGAGCGCGTTCAGTTCTGGTCCGGTCGATTGCTCGAAGGGGCCATCAGACAGGACATCGACAAGGCGGCGCACGATACGGCCGGTCCTTTCTTCAGCATCCTGGAGACGCAGCTCATCCCCGCGGTCCGTCACGGTGACGCTGCCGCGACCACCAAGGCGGCGGGCGCGCTGGAACAAGCCTATCGGGAACACCGCCAGGCGCTCGATCGCGTCGTCGCCCTGGTGAGATCGGATCTGAGCCAGCGCGAAGGCTCGGCGGTGACCCTGGTGGGCGAGCGCCAGCAGCAGCAATTCTTTCTTCGATTGCTGATCATGGCCGCCGGCATCGCGATGAGCTTGCTGATCTCCTGGTCGATCACGCGGCCTCTGGCGGAGACGACCGCGATGCTGCACGAGATCTCCGACGGCGACGGTGACCTGACGCGCCGCCTCGACTGCACCGGGAGCAAGGAGACGGCGGCGCTGTCCAGGGCCTTCAACAACTTCGCCGACAAGATCCACGGGGTCGTGGCCGGCGTCGTCGGCGCCGCCCGGGAGCTGAGCCAGGTGGCCGATCGTGTCTCGAGCAGCGCCGCGTCGATCTCGGGCGGCGCCCAAGATCAGGCCGCCAGCCTCGAGGAGACCGCCGCCAGCCTCGAGCAGATCACCTCGACCGTCAAGCAGAACGCCGACAACGCCCATCAGGCGGCGCAGCTGGCGTCGGGTTCGCGCGGGGTCGCCGAGCAGGGCGGCGCGGTCGTGACCCAGGCGGTGAATGCCATGGGCCAGATCAGCCGCTCGTCGCGGAAGATCGCCGAGATCATCACCGCCATCGACGAGATCGCATTTCAGACCAACGTGCTCGCGCTGAACGCGGCCGTCGAAGCCGCGCGCGCCGGCGAGCAGGGCAGGGGGTTCGCCGTCGTCGCCACCGAGGTCGGCAACCTGTCGCAGCGTTCGTCGACGGCGGCCAAGGAGATCAAGCTGCTCATCCAAGAGGCGGTCGCCGCCGTCGAGGGGGGCGTTGGGCTGGTCAACGAGTCGGGACGCACGCTGCAGGAGATCCTCACGTCGGTGAAGCGGGTCACCGACATCGTCAACGAGATCGCGGCCGCGTCGCGCGAGCAGAGCGCCGGCGTCGAGCAGGTCAGCACCGCGGTCAACCAGATGGATTCCGTCACGCAGACCAACGCCACCGAGACCGAACGTCTGGCCAGCATCGCGCAAGTCCTGTCGCGACAAGCCGGCGCTCTCCTGTCCAAGGTCGGGCGTTTCAAGTTGAACGCACCGGCCGTGGGCGCGGGGGTGGACTCGACCTTGGACGACGCCCTCGCGGCCGTCGCGCCACCCAGGGTGGCGGCGCGCACGAGCCGCGCACCCGTGGCGCGGACGCCACGTGCCGCGCGCCATTCGACCGCCGGCTCCGCATCATCCGAGCGCCGGCCACCTCGCCCGCCGCTGGCGCCAGCTCCGGCGCCTCGCATCGAAGCGGTGGCGCCAGGCGGAGTCGATGCCATGGATCAGGCGATGCGCGGCGCCTCCGAGGTCGAGGGCGGAGGGTTCGAGGAGATCTGAGGCGGCTGCCATGCAGACCATCTCCGCGCCAGCGCTCGGCACGAGCGAGTTCCGCGCGCTCCGCGAGATCATCTTCGACGAGGTGGGAATCCGGCTCGACGATCTGAAGCATGCGCTGGTGGAGACCCGGATCGCGCGCCGGCTGCGTGACCTCCAGCTCGGGTCATTCGGCGAGTACGTGTCGTATCTCAGGGAGCAGCGTGGTGGAGACGCCGAGCGCCAGGCGCTCATCAACGCCATCACCACCAACAAGACGGATTTTTTTCGCGAGCCTCACCATTTCCGGGTGCTGGAGCACGAGGTCTTTCCCGAGCTCAAGGCGCGCGTCGAGCGCGGGGGATCGCGGCCCATTCGGATCTGGAGCGCCGGGTGCTCGAGCGGCGAGGAGCCCTACACCCTGGCCATGACCGCGCTGGCCGCGGGGTTGGACCACGCCGCCGTTCAAATCATCGCAACCGACGTCGACACCGACGTGCTCGCGCTGGCCAAGCAGGCGACCTATTCCGATGACCGCGTGGACGCGCTCGCACCCGACGTGCGACGCCGCTTCTTCTTGCGCGGCAAGGGCAGCGATCGCGGGTCGTGGCGTGTCAAGCCCGAGGTCGCGTCCCTGGTGCAGTTCCGACCCGTCAATCTCGTCAAGCCGAACTGGCCGCCCGATGGGTTGTTCGACGCGATCTTCTGCCGGAACGTGATCATCTACTTCGATCGACCCACCCAGCAGCGGCTCTTCGAGCGATTCGCCGACCATCTGCACGACGGCGGCTATCTGTTCCTCGGTCACTCGGAGAGCCTGGTCGGGCTGTGCGAGCGCTTCGAGACGATGCAGGGCACCGTCCATCGCTGCGTCGCGGGCGGGCGGAGCAGTGCGGCCAAAACGGCTGCGCCGTGGTCCGTGGCCACCGCACGCATCGTCGTGGGTGAGGTCTTCGCGTCACAGGAGCCGACGCTGGTCACAACGGTGCTCGGTTCTTGCGTGGCCGCGTGCTTGTTCGACAGCGAGGCGCGCATCGGAGGAATGAATCACTTCCTCCTGCCCGAGACCGTCCACGACGATGGACCGCTGACCACCCGTTACGGCGTGCACGCCATGGAGCGCCTCATCAACGATCTGCTGCGCCTCGGTGCGCAGCGCGGACGCCTCAAGGCGAAGGTGTTCGGCGCCTCGACGATCGGCAACTTTCGCTCCGAGGTGCAGGCGCGGAACGCGCGCTTCGTGCGCACGTTTCTGGACAAGGAGTCGATCCCCCTGGTCGCTGAACGCCTGCTCGGGAAGCGGGCGCTCGAGGTCCGGTTCCGGACCGACACCGGTCAGGCATTCGTCCGTCCGCTCTCGAAAGTCGTTCCAGACCTTGCCAGCCGCGAGCGGACGGCGATGTCGCAGTTGATCGAGCAAGAAATCGCGGGAGCGAGCGAGATCGACCTGTTCGAGTAAAGGCGATCCGCTGCTAGGGGCTGCTCTCAGGAGTGGTCACAGTTTCTGCGTCGAGGGGAGAGCTGGGATCAAAGCTGGGCGGCGCCTAGCTTTGATCCGCTCTCCGATCGGCGCGCGAAATGTGACGAATCGTGAGAGGGGCTGCTAGGGAAGCGCCAGGAACGAGACGTAAAACTGCACCGGACCGATCAGGCTCACGTGATGCGGCACCTTCGGCGGGATCACGCCGGGCCGTGCCGGAACCAGCCGGAACGTGCGCAGCGGCGAATCGAACGTGTAGTCGAGCTGCCCGGATTCGACGACGATCAAGGCCCAGACGTCGGCCTTGGTCCCATGTTCGCGCAGCAGGCCAGCCGGCACCGTGTCCTGGGTGAAGGTCGACGAGCGCCGGTATTCCCGCGCGGTCCCGGGCAGAGCCGGCATCTCGCACGAGGGGCACGCGATCGGGGCGCCCAACTTGGCCGCGCGTTCAGCCGTGCTCTCGACCCACGGTCGATCTTCCCACGGTGGCCGATGGCGCATGTGCTGCGTGTGGCCGCAGGCGAGCTCGGCGATCCAGTGCCCACTCTCTTCTTGGCGAAACCCGGCGATGGCCGTCGTGCATCCACGAATCTCCTCGGGCATGTCTTCGGCGCCTCCCGTACGCGTGATCATGGTGGGCTGAGCGGCGACGGTGTCAGTCGGGCTCTCTGGACGTCGGCTCATTGGCTGCGGTCACGCGCCATCTCCATCGTCGCGATCGCCTTCGCGTGCCACTTGGGTACGTCGTCGAGGAGCCCGGTCTTCCTCAAGAAGGGGGGCATCCACATCTCCGGCCGCCAGCGGCTCGCGCCCGCCGAACGCCGCTGCGGCGAGAGCCTGTTCGGTCAGGAACCGAGACAGCGGCGCCGGGCGCCCGTACCAGTACCCCTGCGCCAGCTCGCAACCCGATCCCTCTAGCCACGCGGCTTGCTCGTGGGTCTCCACGCCTTCTGCGATCAGCTCGAGACCCAGGCTGTGCCCCAGGTGGATGATCGACCGCACGAGCTCCCCGCCCTTGCCGTGCGTGCCGGTTCCGATACCGCGAATGAAGGACTGGTCGATCTTGATCGCGTCCATGGGCAGGTGTTGCAGGTACGACAGAGATGAATAGCCGGTACCGAAATCGTCGATGGCCAGGCGCGCGCCCAACGACCGCAGCGCCGACAGCTCCGCGGCCATCCGCGACGTCTCGCGCATGAGCACGCTCTCGGTGAGCTCGAGCTCGAGCTGCCCCGGAGCGAGCTCGTTGGCGCGCATGGCGTGCGCGACCCTGTCGACGAGATCGCCGCGTAGAAACTGCGCCCCCGACACGTTGATGGCAACGCGCACGTCGGAGTGACCATGGCTACGGAGAGCGCGCGCGTGACGGCAAGCCTCCTCGATCACCCAGTGCCCGAGCGGGACGATGAGCCCGGTCTCCTCGGCGCAGCGGATGAACCGGGACGGCG
>CAZNCQ010000023.1:0-45867 GCA_964571275.1 uncultured Myxococcales bacterium | reverse complement strand
CGTTGCCGTGGCGCTCGCCTCTCTCTCTTCTTTCGCCTCTTCCTGCGCCACCACGGCTGGGCAGCCGGGCGGAGCGGGCGGCACCGGCGCGGCGTCGGCGGGGACTGGAGGTGCTGGCGGGTCGGGCCCGACGTGCACGGGCACGGACGCCGACACCACGGGCGAGTTCAGCGGCTGCGCCTGCGTGATCCCCGCCATGCCTCCATACGGCGCGCTGTCTACGGACACGCTGCTCCCCGATCCGTTTCTTTCCATGAGCGGGTCCCGGATCACGGCCCTGGCCGACTGGACGTGCCGCCGCGCGGAGATCAAGGCGCAGCTCGAGAGCTGGGAGCTCGGCGCGAAGCCGCCGAAGCCGATGGTGGTCAGCGGCAGCGTCACCAGCACCAGCATCACGGTGACTGCTGGCGACGGCACGAATTCGATCTCCTTCTCGGTCTCGGTCTCGTTGCCGGCGACGGGGAGCGCGCCGTATCCCGCGATCATCGGGTTCATCGGCGGTTCGTTGAACGCCACCGCGATCCAGAACCTGGGCGTCGCGATCATCAGCTACAGCAACGACGATCTCGGCGCTCAAGTCAGCGCCAGCTCGCGCGGGCAGGGGAAGTTCTACGACCTCTACGGCGCCGGCAACCGCGCGGGCTCGATCATCGCGTGGGCCTGGGGCGTGAGCCGCATCATGGACGTGCTCGCGCAGAGCCACAACACCGTCATCGACGCCAAGCACGTGGGGGTGACCGGTTGCTCGCGCGACGGCAAGGGCGCGCTGGTCGCGGGCGCGTTCGACGAACGCATCGCGCTCACGATTCCGCAAGAGTCGGGGTCGGGCGGCACCGCGACCTGGCGCATCTCCGACTTCCAGAAGTCACAGGGCACCAACGTGCAGACGCTGAGCGAGATCACCAGCGAGAACGACTGGTTCGCCGGGTCGTTCGGCCAGTTCAACATCACGGCCATCAAATTGCCGTTCGACCATCACATGCTGATGGGGATGGTGGCGCCGCGCGGTTTGCTGGCCATCGACAACACCGGCATCGACTGGCTCACGGCGCCGAGCTCGTGGGGCGGCGAGCAGGCCGCTCAGCTGATCTATCAGGCGCTCGGCGTGCCCGACAACCTCGGTGCCTCTCAGGTCGGGCACCCGGACCACTGCGCGTTCCAAGCTTCGCAGGAGCCCGAGGTCGACGCCTTCATCAAGAAGTTCCTGCTCGGCCAGGACGTCGCGACCAAGGTCAACAAGACCGATGGGCCGGCGTTCGATCAAGCCCGCTGGATCGACTGGACGGCGCCGACGCTCGAGTGAGCGCGATCCGGCGCCCAGCGCCCGCTCAAGGACCGATGTTGAAATCGTCGAAGTAGATCGTCCCCGTGAAGGTGCTCGCGGGAAAGTCGTAGAACTCGAGCTCGATGGCGTTGGAATTGGCAGCGATGCTGTTGGTCGCGACGCCCGAGATCTGGAACCAGGTGTTGGCAGGCGGATTGCTCACTCCAGGGAACGGGTAATATCCTCCGCCCTGCGTCCAGAGATAGATGCTCGCGTCGCTGCCGGTCGCGATCGGCGAGGACGTCTGGATGTAGACCCACACGGACAGCGTCGCGCCCAGAAGGTTGGTCGACCCGATCGAGCAGAGCGTCTGGATGGCGCCAGTCCGGAAGAGCCCGTTCGGCGCCGGCAGCGAAACCGAGTACGCGAGCGAGCTCGTCTGCGAGCCGCCCGCGCGGGCCACGGGCGCCGCCCGATTGGACACCACGGAGTTCGACGGCGACTCGGCGGTGTCGATCGCGAATCCTTGCACGGTGCCCGAGTCGAAGTTGACCACCCGCGCGCCGCATGTCTTCGGGCTTCCCGCGCAGGTGAAGTTGCCGCTGTTGCAGGTGATGTCGCACGCGGAACCGGCGCACACGGCCGTTCCGCCCGAGGCGGTCGGACATTGGCTGAGGCAGCAGGTGGCCGTCGAGATGCAAGACGTCCCACACAGCTGGAACCCGCTCGCGCAGGGATAGCTGCAGGTGTTGGCCGATCCGCACACCGCCGTGGTGTTCGCGGGGAGCGCCGTGCAATCGGTGTTGGCGCAGCAGCCACTGGACGGGATGCACAAAGTGGTTCCCGGGCAGTTCTTGAAGCCGCTCGCGCAGGTGATGCCGCAGGCGCCCGTCGTCGCGTTGCAGGTGGCCGATCCGTTTGCCTGCGGAGTCGTGCACTGGACACAGCTCGGCCCGCACGCGGTCGTGCTGGTGTTGGCCTGGCAGATCCCCGCGCAGGCATGCTGACCGGACGGGCACACGCCATTGCACGCGTTTGCGCTGGGGATGCACGCCCCGGCGCACAGTTGAGCTCCCGACGAGCACGCGGGGTGGCACGAGAGCCCGTCGCAAGTCACCGTGCCGCCCGTCGGCGCCGTGCAGGGCGTGCACGACGAGTTGTCGACGGGCCCGCAGGTTGCGACGGCCTTGTTGTCGACGCACTTGCCGCCACACTGGTGAAAGCCGCTCGCGCACATCAGCGCGCACGTTCCGTTCACGCACGCCGCCGTCCCGTTCGCGTCGGTCGGACACGACACGCACGATGTCCCGCACCCGGTCGCGTCGGTGTCCGATGCGCACCGGGCCGCCGTGCCGGTCCCGCACCGGTGCGTGCCCGTGCCGCAGGTGAAATCACAGGCCGTGCCGCTGCAGGTGGTCGCGCTCGCGCCGGTGGGCTGGGGGCACGACGCGCAGTTGCTGCCGCACGAATTCACGCTGGTGTTGGAGGCGCAAATGCCGCTGCAGTTGTGCGTTCCTGACGGACAAACCCCTGAACAGGCGGCTGCCGTCGCGATGCACGTGCCGGAGCAGATCTTCATGCCCGAGGGGCACGCCGGCTGACACGCGGTCCCGTCGCAGGTCGCGCTGCCGCCGGTCGGCGCCGCACAGGCCGCGCACGACGTGGTTCCGCAGTTGGCGGTGTCCAGGTTGCTGACGCACTTGTTGCCGCACAGGTGGTAGCCGGTGTTGCAGGCGAGCGCGCAGGCACCGCCGACACACTGGGCGGCGCCGTTCGGATCGGAAGGGCAGGCCATGCACGAGGCGCCACACGCGGTCGCATCGGTCACGAGCGCACAGAGCGCCCCGCACTTGTGATACCCGGTGGTGCAGGTGAAGTCACACTTCGTGCCGTCGCAGGTGGCCTGACTGGCTCCGTTCGGGACCGGGCAGGGCAGGCATGACGTGCCGCAGGCGGTGACGTCCATCAGCGAGGGACAGAGCCCGCCGCACGCGTGCTGGCCCGACGGACACACGCCGCTGCAGGCCGCGTTCGCGTCGATGCATGCGCCCAGGCAAAGCTGCTTGCCGCTCGGACAGCTCCCGCCGCAAGATTTGCCATCGCAGGTGCCGGTGCCGCCGGTCGGCGCGACGCACGGGGCGCACGACGTTCCGCAGGTCTGGATGGAGTCGTCCGGCACGCACCCGCCCGGGCACTGGTGCTGGCCGGTCGAACACTGCGGCGTCGCGGGCGCGTCGACGGGGCGAGCATCGGTGCCGGTCGTCCCGCCGGTGCCCGCGTCGGTCACAGCGCGCACGTCGGTCACGGTGCCCGCGTCGGTCGACTCACCCGGCAACGTCGGCAGCGCCGAGCGCGCCGTCGTGCAGGCCATCAGCAGTGCCGGCGCCAGCCGGATCCAAGCCCCAGCTCGCCATTTCGTCCCGATCGTCATCTCTGTCTCGCCGTCCCTTCGCTGAGTGCCTTGTACGCCTTCCAGATATAAAACGCACGAAGACCCCGCGAGTTCCCCGGCCGAACAGGAGTCACGGAAGTTCGCTGACGACCTGGGCGTGCATGGCGACGGTCTGGACGACGCCGCACCCGATGTTGGCGACACTGCCGGGCGGGAAGGCGCTCACGTAGAATGTCGTGTCGTACGTCCCTGGCAGCTGGGCGCTGAAGACCGCGTTGAGCAGTGGCTGCGCATCGCCGGGCTCCAAGGATGATCCCGACCGGGACGGAAAAAGCTGGAAGGCCCCCTGATAGATCTGCGACGGATAGACGTTCTGGAGCGGGGCGCCGTCCATGGCGTTCGTGACCGTCAATGGGATGCTCAGAGACTGCCCCACGGTCACGGTACCGAAGTCGACGACGGCCGGGTCGATGGTGAAGTCGATTGCGACGGTATTGATTTCCAACGGAAACACGTAGGTCCGTTGGGGCGGCGGTCCGTAGACGGTGACATTCAACGCTGTGTTGAAGACGTTTTCCGGCGCCGCGGCCGACTGTATCACGTCGAGCTCGATCGGCAGGTCAACGGCGAACGAGCAGAGGTCGCTGTTGAAGGAGACCGAAAAGCCATCGATCGGCGGGTTCAGCGTGGCGCTGAAGATCATCCCTTGACCGGCGGCGTCCGAAAGACGCGTGAGGATCGTGGCGCTGTTCGCGCAGCTGATCGTGATGGGAGGAATGCTCTGGGGATTGAACTGCGGTGAAGGCGGCAGGCCGGTGACGCATCCCGGAACGACTGGCCACGGAGCGTCGATGCCGGTGTCGAAACCGGCGTCGGGGAGCACGCGGGCGTCACGCACGACATCGGGCGCCGCATCGATCGATCGGCGTCCGCCGGAGCCCGAGTCGATCCCGGCGTCGCGCGCCGGGCGCGGGTCCGGCGTATCGAGCGGGCCGCCACAGCCCCCGGCGACGAACGCGATGATGGCGGTGCCGATGGCCCCGGCACCGGCGGCGGTCACGATCCCTCCACGACGCGACAACACGACCTCGGGAGGATACACCGTCGAGCCGGCCTGGCGCGCGGCTTGCGACCACGAGCGGGCGACCTCGCGCGTCGTCAGGGGGCCGAGCTCTTGTTCGGGGCGGCGGCGAGGCTCACGCGCTTGGCCCGTAGCTTGAGCTTGCCGCTCGCGTCGACCGACTCTTCGCTGCAGGTGAGCGCGTCGGCGCCGGTGAAACGCGGCTTGCGGCAGTGGGACACATCGGCCAGCTTCGCGCCGCTGGCGTCGAACACCACCACGCTGTGGAGCAGCTGATCCGCCGCCTGCTCGCGCGCGCACTCGAACGCGATGCGGCCTTGCTGCTCGGTGAAGGCGCCGGCGCTGGGACAGTCGTCGGACAGCGTTTTTCCGTCGGTGGGGCCCGCGCCCGGGCGGACGACGCGCTCCCTGCGGCCCTCGAGCGGATCGTCGGGCTGGTTGACGAAGTAGCGGGCCACCACCAGCGCTCCGTCGTGCGGCAGCGGCGCGGCCGTCGACACGCGGTCGTCCTCGTCCCAGTTCACGGCCGAATCGGGGACGTCGGCGATCGACGCGTCGACGGCGGGATAGCGCAGCGACAGCAGCGAATTCGCGACGACGGTGCACTTCTTGACGAACGCGTCCTTGACGGTGTTGCGAACGGCCGGCAACGCGGCCTTGGCGTCGTCGGCGGAGTCCGCGATCTTCGCGGCGACCGCGAACACGTTCTTCTTGTCGCCGCAGTCGCGCGTCTGGACGATCAGCGCGCGCGGCACCGTGCTCGCCAGCGCCCTGGCTCTCTGCGCGATCGCCGTCGCCGTCGGCTCGCTCGCGGCGACGATCAGCCAGACCTGGTCGCTCCTGGGCGGAGCGGCGGCCGCCAGCCACAGCGCCGTCGCTGCGACCGCGAAGATCACAGACCGCTTTCTTTCTTCACGCGCCCGAGCTGCGAGTTGTCCACCAGCTGCACGTGCGCCCAGTCGCGAAAGGTCTTCCAGTCGCCGCCCCAGTACAGCGACTGCGCGCGAGCCTCTTCGCCGAGCGCCTTCCAGAAGCCCGCGGCTTCAGCCTTGGCCGACCAGCCGTAACGACCGTCGACGATGTCGGCGGCGTAGGCGTTGGGCGTGCCGTCTTTCTTCTGGGCGTTGTGAAAGCTGAACTTGACCTTGGTGTGGCCCTTCTTGAAGATCTCGAGCTGCACGGCGACCGAGCGCCAGGCGAAGAAGATCTTGGCCTGAAAGCCGCGCTGTTGAAGCGCGGCGATGACCGCGGACACCTTGGGGCGCAGGTCGGGGTGCATGCTGTCTAGCTTCTTCTCCTGCGGCCACTTCGAGCTGTCGCCGCTCCAGCCGGCGCTGGTCTTGTGCGCGGTCGACGGTCGCGAGATGCGCGGCTGCGGCGCTTTGCGCGCGACAGCCGTCGCGGGAGCGGCCACGGCCGCGGCGGTCGTCGCGGCGGCGGGCCCCGTCACCGCGTCGACCTGCAGATCCGGGTGCACCGTCGGCGGCGGACCCGACCCGCACGGCGGCAGGTGCGTCTCCTCGCGCACGACCACCAGCTGTCCGTGCGGGCCGACCCGGCGTAGCGCCAGCGTGCGGAGCGCGTCCTCGGACAGCCAGCGCAACTCGGGCGCCGGCACGTCGGCCATGTCGGCCAGCGCGCGCCGCTGTTGCGGCGTCCCCCAGCGATCACCCGCGGGAAACAGACGAGTCAGGATGCGAGCCGCGTCGGCCGACGGCAGCGCGCTCGCCTTCTCGACGTCGGTGGCCGCGGTCCGCGCCGCCACCAGGATCTCCCCCTCCGGGCTCAGCTGAAACACCCAGCGCTTCTCCATGGCGGCGGAGCGTAAGAACGATCGGTCGGCGCCGTCAACCCCGTCACAGCCGGCAGCGGGACCGCGCGCGCGTGCTCCCCATTGCGCGCCGGCAGAGCTCGTCATAGATCGTGAGACATGACGTCCAGCACCGAAGCTCATCCCGAAGGCCCGGGTCCGATCGCCTACGCCGCTTGCCGCCCCAATATCTCGGGCGCCGGACGCCGGCGCAGGTCGCGGATCGGCTACATCGCCACCGTGATCTCGCTCGGGCTGCTCGCGTTCTTCATCGCGCGCGGCACGGCCTGGTACCTGCGCGCGCTGATCTTCTTGCCGGCGGGGCTGGCGGCCATTTCGCTGCTGCAGGTGCGGCGGAACACGTGCGTGGCGCGCGCCGCCGAAGGGACGTTCGAGCACGAGGACTTCAGCCGCACGCCAGCCCCCGACGACGAGGTCGCGGCCAGCCGCCGCGTCGCCGCCGGGATCCGCCGCGATTCGCTGCTGATCGCGTTCGCGAGCGCGCTGCTGGCCGCGATCACCGCCTGGGTGTGATCCCTCCTCCGCGCGAGGTCTCGACCGCCGCCTCGCTACGGCCGCCGTTTCACGGCTGCCCCGCGAGTGAATCGTTGCTGCTCTGGATGCCGTGCGGCGGCGACGCGACGTAGAGGCCGATGCCGTCCTGAACGACGAAGCTCAGCGTCGAATACGAGAACGGCGCCTTGACCGCCGTGAACGAATGGCGGCCGTTGGTCAGATTGCCGAACAGCACGCCGCCGTCGACCGAGGTCGCGTTGATCGTCGGATCCGGCGCGACCGCTTCGTTGAAGTAGATCGGTCCGACCGACGCCGGGAATTGAATCGCCGGCGTGGTCGTCACCTGCGCGCCCGGGTCGCCGTGGGGCAGCATGGGATTGAACATCGACGCCCACGCCTTGCCGACAGTGGTCACGAGCACGTTGTTCAGCGTGTACGGTGCGCCGATGAGCGCGCCGATCTGCTGCTCGATCTGCGCCTTGGCCAGCGAGAAATAGGCCTGGGTCGGGAACTGCACCGACAGATCGGTCACGCCGCCATCGCCGATCTCGAAGACCTGCGACTTGGTGGTCACATAGCCGGCGTTCTCGTAGACGAACGATGCGCGCAGCGGGACGCCCTTGATCTTGACGACGTTCACCGACCACTGGCCGCTGGCGCTGCTGCGGACGTTCAGCTGGCGCGTGATCGGCAGCTCGGCGACCGAGACGAGCGTGCCGGGGACCGTCGATTGAAACGGAAAGGACGCGGGCGGACTCTGCGAAAGATCGAGCCCGAAATGAAACACGGTGCCGCCGATCTTCACCACCTGCAGCTGGCAGCGGCAGGCCGACTGAGCTTGCGAGACGGTGAGCTTGCCCTGATAGACCAGCTGGATTGCGTCGTCAGCCGCCGGTGAGTCCGCCTCCGGCTCGCCGCAACCGAGCTGCGATAGCGGAAGAGCGCCCAACAGGACCACAGCGAGCCTGGAAAGAACGGGGAACGGCCTGGACATGTATCAGTCTCCTGGTTGTGAGATCGATCGGATGTTTCGTGTGGGGCGGCCGGGATGGGCTCGGCCCTCTGTGATCCAACGATCGAGCGGGAATTCTTCTGTTCCCGAGGCGCAGCGACGCGAGATCGTTGTGTTTGCCAGTCCGCGGCGTGGACCGCGGATCGCAGACGGCATACAGTCGAGCGAGATGTGCCCTGAGCTCGACCGAGGTGCGGCCGCGACGGGTTCGAACCGGCGGCTGGCGCGGGTGTTCGTCGCGTGGCTTGGACTGGCGGCTCTGGTCGCCGCCTGCTCGTCGAACGGTGGGAGTGGAGACAACATGGTCTCCGACGCCGGTGACGGCTCCGCCCCCGACCACGCGATCGCGTCTGACGCCGGCGACGCGCCCGGCGACGGCGGCGGCGACGATCGGTCCGCGGACGCCGGCGTGGATACCGCGATCGATGCGCCCGCATCGGATGGGGCCACGGTCGACGGAGACAGTCGCATCGACTCCTCGACGTCGGATGTTGCCATGGGGGATCTGGCGATCGATGGCGGTCCGGCGACGCCGGTCGCGGTCCAGGTTCCGAGTGCATCGGCACCGACGGTCACGGGCTGGCGTGCCGACTGCGCCGCTTCGGACGTCGACGTCACCCAGACCGGTAATTGCTGGGTGATTCAATGGCGGCAGTGGACCTACTGGGCGCTCAGCAACGCCGACAACCGCGAAGCATTCCAGATCATCGGCGTCGACGCGAACGGCAACCTCAAGTCGGCCGGCTTCGAACGGATGGGCGCACGCTACGTGTGGCAGGCGACGGTCGATTCGACCGCGGTGACCGTGAGCTACTTCGGACAGGGCGACGGCGTCGTCACCATCAGCTGGGCGGATCTCGACGAGGAGCCGCCACCATCGCCCGAGGCCAGCGAGGCGGCGATCGAGCTCGCGCCGGTTGTCGCGGGCTGGAACGCGACCTGCGTCGGCAGCTCGGCCGATGTCACGCTCACCAACACCTGCCCCGTCGTCAAATGGGGCCGCTGGACGTACTGGGCGTTGAGCAACGCCAACAACGATCAGACCCTGGACATTGTGGGCGTCGACGCAACCGGCGCGCTCAATCCCAACGGTGGCTTCACCAAGGACGGCACGCGCTACGTCTGGAAGGTCACCGTCGACGGCGCCGCGCGCACGGCGACCTTCTACGGCCAGGGCGGCAACGACATCGACGTCACGTTCGACGAGCTGCGCATCGATCAACCGTGAGGTCGTTCCGCTCCGGCGCCCCGGTCGTCCCCGGGGCCCCTCGACGGACCGCTAGCGCTCCGCTCTCACGATTCGTCACATTTTCGGGATCGATCGGAGCGGGATCAAAGCGTGGCGGCGCTACGGAACCTGTGCGGGTCCTGTCGCTGCGGGGTCCTCCCCGCCGAGGTGGGCCGGGTCGGGGCCGCGTTGTAGGGCCTAGACCACGGCAACCTTCTTGGAGGAGCTCCACGCGACAAGCCCAACCCGTCCCACCTCGTCGGGGTCCCCCTGCAGCGGCAGGACCCGCGCAGCTTCCGTAGCGCCGCCACGCTTTGATCCCCGCTCTCCTCCCCTCGACGCAGAGAATGTGACGAATCGTAAGAGCGCTCCGCTAGCGGGCCTCGGGCGAGACGAACGCCGTGTCGACGTCGATGGCGTGATCGATGAGCTTGAGCGACACCAGCTGCTCGACCAGCGTTTGCCAGCGCGCGCGGGTCATCGCGCCCAGGCCGAGCCGTTTCGTCTCGGCGGTCTCGATGAGCGGCAACTGCGCCTTGGCTGCCGCCACCAGCGTCGGCGCATCCATGGCGTGGTTGAGCGTGCCCAACATCTTGTTGGTCGGCCCCGGGTCGTCGAGGTAGTCGCGCCACCCGGCCGCGGTGGCCGCCACGAACGCCCGCACCCTGTCGGGATTCTGCTTCACCAGCTCGCCGCGCGTGATGACGACGGTGGTGTAGGGATTGAAGCCGGCGTCGGCGATCAGAAAGACCTGCGGGTCGCTGCCTTTTTGCCGCGCGAGGATCGGCTCCGACGTGATGTAACACTGCTGGCCGAACATCGGGTCGGTCAGGAAGTGCGCGATCCCGCCGTCGTAAGCCACGATCTTCGCGCCGCTCCAGTGGAACTTCTGGCGAAGGTAGGCGATGTACGGCAGGCCGGTTTCGAGCGCCAGCGTGCCCGAATCGAACGCTTGCTCGATGCGGGTCAGGCCGCGCGACGAATGGACCATGATCCCGTGCGGCGCCGTCTGGAACGTCGCGAACACCGCGACCACGTCGCCGCCGCGCGCGCGGGCCAGCACCAACTCGTCAGCGGTGACGGTGCCGAAGTCAGCTCGTCCCGTCGCGACCATCTGCACGACCGGGACGCCCGCGCCGCCGCCCTGCACGTGCACGTCGAGGCCCGCCCGCTTATAGGCGCCGTCCTCGCGCGCGGCGTAAAAGCCGCCGAACTCGGGCTCCGGCAACCAGTTCAACGCCAGCGTGATGGGCGCGGCGGCGCCGGCCGCCGGTGTGGCGCCTGGGCCGCCCGGCGCGGGTTCGGTCTTCTTGTGGCACCCGAAGGCCAGGGGCAGAGCCAGCAGCGACAGCCAACGGCAACCGGCGACGAGCGAAGCAGATCGATGAATCACGCGGATCCTTTTCAGAGATGTTCATACACGCGCGCGCAACCGCCGCAACAAACGGTTGGAAAACAGGCTGACCGCGGCAAACAACGACAACCCGAGCAACGACGCCAGGATCACCGTCGCGAACAAAAGGTCAGTGCGCAATTGCCGGTAGGCCGCCAGCACGGTGATCCCGAGCCCCGCGCTGCCCTCGGAGAAACCGGCGACGAACTCGCCCACCAGCGCGCCGATGACCGCCAGTCCGGAGGCGACGCGCCAGCCGGTCGCCATGCTCGGCACCGCCGACGGTAGCCCGAGCTTGAGCAGGCTGTCGGCGGTATTGGCGCCGTAGAGCCGAAAGAGATCGGTCAGGCGCGCATCGACGCCACGCAGGCCGGCCAGGGTGTTGGCGATGATGGGAAAGACCGAGACGATGAACGCCGACACCGACACGGCGCGCAGCCCGGGCCCGAACCAGAGCACCAGCAGCGGCGCGACGGCGACGATGGGCACGGTCTGCAAGAAGAGCGCGTAGGGATAGAGCGCGCGCTCGAGCGTGCGCGACAGCGACAGGAACAGCCCCGCGACGGTGCCGAAGATCAGGCTCAGCGCGAAGCCCGACAGCGCTCCCGCGGCCGTCGTCGTCACCGCGCTCGCCAGCAGCACCCGTTCGTTCCAGCCAGCGGCGAGCACCGCCGTCGGACGCGGGACGAGAAAGGCGGGGACCGCCAGCACGCGCACCGCCGCTTCCCAGACCACGCCCACCAGCAACAGCGTGAGCAGCGGCGGAATGAAGGTGTCAAACGCCCGTTTCGTCGAACCCACCGTGTGTCTCCAGGGCCTGATACAGAGTCGAGGTGTTCTCGACGAAGGGCAGCGACGTCCGCACCGCGCCGCCGCGTTCGGCGGGCAGCTCGATCGCGTGGTCGAGCACGATGCGGCCCGGGCGCTTCGACATCACCAGCGCGCGCTGCGACAGGAAGACCGCCTCGGCGAGCGAGTGCGTCACGAACAAGATCGTCATGCGCTTCTTCGCCCACAACGCGCGCAGCCGCTCGTCCAGGCGCTGGCGCGTGAGCTCGTCGAGCGCCGCAAACGGCTCGTCGAGCAATAGCAGGCGCGGCTCGGTCACCAGCGCGCGCGCGATCGATACGCGCATCCGCATTCCACCCGACAGCTGATCCGGGTAACGCCCGAGCGCGTCGTCGAGCTCGACGTCGCCGAGAGGCCCGCGCGCCCGTTCGCGGGCCTCTCGAGCGCTCACGCCGCGGAGCTCCAGGGGCAATGCGACGTTGTCGAGGACGGTGCGCCAGGGCAAGAGGTTGGCGTCCTGGAAGACGAACGCCACGTCGCTTCCGTGCGGGCCGCCATTGTTTCCGTTGGAGCTGCGCCCGGCCGGGTTCCGACCGAGGACGACGAGCTCGCCGCGCGTCGGCACCTCGAGCCCGGCGATGAGGCGCAGCAGCGTCGACTTTCCGCACCCCGACGGGCCGAGCAGTGCGACGAACGAGCCCGCGGCGATGTCGACGTCGATGCCATCCAGTGCGACGACGTCGCCGGGGAACACGTGGCGGAGGGCGTGTATGACGACCGAGCTGTCGATGACGAGAACTCCGTCGAGCCGCAACCGCAAATCGCAAGCCGCAAGCCGCGAAACCGAGTGCCCGCAGGATTACCCCGGCAGGACCCGCTAATCAAGGTCCCGTAGGTGTCCCCTAGGTCCAAATGTCGAGAGAGCACAGGACCAACCGAGTCGGCGCCGTCAGAAAATCGCGCGAGCGCCGCGCTGCTTTGTTGCGCGGGTGCGCGAGCTGAGCGTATTCTCGAAGTGCAGTGATCTGGCGAGATCATCCGCTCTGTGCCCCTGCAGACCGATGGCCAACGGTCTTCTGGGGCCCAGAGTCCCTCGACGAGGAGGCGTGGAGCGCGTTTTCGGCGCGGCTGGAAGCGAGCGCCTCGGCGGCGGCGATCGATCGTGAAATCGGGGACGCCGCGTCGGTGCTCGACGTCGGCGGCGGGTTGGGCGCGGTGACGCGGCAACTGCGGCTCGCGGGCCGGCGGTGCGCGCGGGTCGACCCGCCGCTCGACTCTCTGCGCGCCGTCGAGCGCGCGTCGTTCGCCGACGACGGCACGCCGATCCGGCTCGTGCCGGGCCGCGCCGAGGCCCTGCCGTTCGAAGACGGAGCCTTCGACGCCGTCGTGGCGACCTGGACGCTGCAATACGTCCGCGACCCGGAGCGTGCGGTCAGCGAGATGATCCGCGTGGCGGCACCGCGCGCGCGTATCGTGATCGTGCAGGCTCATCCGGAGAACCCGGTCGTTCGTTGCTACAACGCGTGCGCGGCGATCACGGGCCGTCCGCTGGCACACCACGGTTTCTTGTTGGCCCGGGCCGCCGAGGCGCTGGCAGGCCACGGGTTCACGTCGATCGAGCTCATGCCGGCGCCGGCCTTCGTGCGTTTCGACGCGACGTCGTCGCGCGAGCGCGAGCAGCTGGCGGCCACCATCGTTGACCTGAATTTCGCCGGCTCGATGTCCCGCCCGGCGATGCTGTCACGGGCGCTCGAGATTCTGCGTGAAGCTCAGGAGACCGTGGGCGTCAGTGCCGACGCGGGCAGTGACCGCCGTGGCGCGATGGCGGACCACGGCGTCCTCCTGAGCGCGCGCCGCTGATTGGCGGGGCGCGCCCGCCTTGGGTATATATCCACCGTCGATGGAGTCGCTCGACTGGATCACGATCCGCGACCTGCGCGTCAACTGTGTCATCGGCATCTTCGCCGAAGAGGACTCGCGCGTGCAGCCGGTATCGGTGACGCTGCGCCTGGGGCTGGCGCCGCGCCCGCACGCCGTGATCGAATCGCTCGAGGAGAGCGTCGACTACCTGGCCATCACCGGGCAGGTGAGCTTCCTGCTGGCGGCGTGCCGGTTTCGATTGCTCGAGACGGCCGCCGACGCCCTGACGTCGTACCTGCTGGCACCGCCCGCCCCCGGCGAGCGCCGCGCGGCGATCCAGCGCATCGCGCTCGAGATCCACAAGCCGAACGCCTTGCCGTCGCCGACGACCGCGTCGTTGTCGATCGAGCGGGCGGCGCCGCAGCCTTTTCGCGTCGAGGTGAAGAGCTTCGGCACCGTCGACGTGATCCACGAGGCGGCGAACGCCGGCATCTACCGGCTGAATGTCGCGCCCGGGCGGCAGATCCCCCTGCATGTGCACCATGAGATGGAGGAGCACGAGCTGGTGCTGACGCGCGGGATTCGCTGCCAGGGGCGCGAGGTGTTTCCCGGCACGGCGTTTCACTGGCCCCGCGGCGCCGCGCACTTCTACGAGAATCCGAGCGCCGACTACCAAACCGTCCTGTGTGTGGATCGGCCGCGCTTCATCCTCGAGGACGAGGTCGAGGTGGCTGGCGCGCCGGCCGAGGTGGCGCCGGAGCACGTCTGGGCGCCGCGCGATCCGCACGGGCGTTTGATCGCCTCGTGAGCGCGAGCGAGTCGGTGGCCACGTGAAGATCCTGCTGACCGGCGCGTCGCGCGGCATCGGCGCCGGAATCGCCGCCGCGCTTGGCGAGGCCGGGCACGCGGTCGTCGGGGTCACGCGCGGCCTGGCGCCGCCCGAGGTCGGCGCGCGCGCCGTGACCGGCTGGATCCGCGCGGATCTCGACACCGACGCTGGGATTGCCCGCGTGCTCGCGGAGGCGGGCGCGCTCGACGGCGCGGTGTTCTCGGCCGGGATCATCCACCGCGCGCCGTTCGGGCGCGCGCTGGCCGCGGGCGGGGTGGATCCCCTGGCGGCGCAGATCTTCAGCGATCTCGAGGCGCCGCTGCGCCTGCTGCGCGCGCTGCTGGGCTCGGGCCAGCTGGCGGCCGGCTCGTCGGTGGTGATGCTGTCGTCGACGCTGGCGCGGCGCACGGTGCCGGGCAACGTCGGTTACGCGGTCGCGAAGGGTGGCGTCGAGGCGGCGGTGCGGGCGCTCGCGCGCGAGCTGGGCCCGGCCGGCATCCGCATCAACGGCGTCGCGCCCGGCCTGGTGCGCACCGACATGACCGCGGACCTGGGCGATGCGGTCTTTGCCGACTATGCGGCGCGCGTCCCGCTCGGACGCACCGGGACACCCGAAGATGTCGCGCCGCTGGTGCTCTTTCTGCTGGGCACCGGTGCGCGTTACATCACCGGCCAGGTGGTCGACGTCGACGGCGGTTGGTGCACCTAGCTGGTAAATTATCGATAAATGACCACCCTGATTGCGTCATTTCGGGGGGGCGTATCGAGGGCCGCGGCTGATCCCCTGCAATTCCGCGCTTCGTTGACAATGAATGACGCGGCTCGGCCCGGTAACCGACGTGCGTGATTTGTGGGCTCAACTGGTGCTATTGTCTACACCTGAGCTGGGGTCCCAATTGATCGACGAGAAGCGAATTCGCTCCTTCGAGGATCTGATAGCAGAAGAAGGTCTGCTGCCACTGGCGCGCACCGTCGACCTGGTGGCGCAGATCGTCGAAGCTATGAACGCCTCGAAAGCCGAGGGTGGCGTCATCGACGCCCTCGAGCCGCGCGCCATCCTCGTCACCGAGGAGCTGGTGACGGACGCGCCGGGCGTGACGCGCACGCACGTGCTCGGGATCCGCCGCGCCGACCAGCTGCCGGTTCGACCGGGCGGGCCGCGCGCCAGCTACCTGGCCCCCGAGGATCAAAGTCCCTCGCTCGGGCAGAGCCGCGGCGAGCTCGCCAACCAGTTTTCGCTGGCCGCGATCGCGTACGAGATGCTCGCGGGTTGCCCGGCGTTCCCCGAGGAGATCGGCGACGTCACGACCGTGGGCGAGCCCGACGCCACGGGGTGGTCGCGCCCGATGCCGCCGCCGGTGAGCGAGCTGGTGATGGGGGTGTCGAGCGGCCTCGATCAGGTGCTGAGGCGCGCGCTGTCGCTCGCGGCTGGCGAGCGCTACGCCAAGATCGACGACTTCATCGCGGCGCTGCGCGAGGTGTCGGACCCGGGCGCAGTCTGGGACGACGGCGCGACGGTGATCTGGTCGCCCGCCGCGGGCGACATGGAGCCGGCTGCGCCGTCGCCGCCGCCCGTCGACGAGCGGGGACCCTGGCTGCAGCCGCGGTCGCACTCGACCGCGAAGATCAGGTCGCTGCGCCTGGCGGGCGCGGCGCGCTACCTCAAGTCCAAGGCCGATGCGTTGCTGGGGCGCGACAAGGATCCGTCGCTGCGCGCGCTCATGCGCAAGTCGCGCGCGACCCCGCCGCGGGGTGCGGCCGTTCCGGTGCCTGCCACGGGTCCGGCGACGCCGCTGGCGTTTGCGTCATTTCCGACGGCGTCGATGCCCACGCGACGCACGCAGATGATGTTCCTGGGCGCGACGGTGGTGCTGGTGCTGGCCGCGGTCATCGTGATGTCGGGCTCGCGCGCGAAGCCCGCGACCGACGCGGCCGCCACCGAGAGCGCGATCGCCGAGCCCGAGCCTACGATCCACCCGCGGCCGCGCATCGTCGAGGTGCGGCCGACTCAGCATCCGCCGGTGGCTCAGAGCGCGGCGGCTGCGGGCACTCAACGCGGCGCGGGCGCAGCCGTCGTCCCCGTCGAACCGCCGCGGCATCCCGCGAAGCCCGCGCGTACCCATTCGCGCCGCTCGCACCGCCAGATCACCGCCCGGCGCTAGCCGCGCGGGCCCGATAGGCGTCTCGAACGATCCAGAACGCCTGCTTCTTCGTGCCGTCGCTGGCGACCAGGCCCTTGCGGTTCCAGCCGTCCTGCACGCCGGGCAGCGGGCGCCGCGGCGAGCGGAAATCGACCAGGATCCAGGGCGACATCCCGCGCAGCGTCGGGATCGACTGCAACATCGCCAGCTGGTGGCGGTAGAAGCTGGCCTGGTATTCCTCGGTGAAACGCGTGAGCTCGTCGCCGTGCAGGCCGGCCTTCGCGTCGGCGCCGAGCTCGCTCACCACGAGGGGCTTGGCGTACGCCGAGCGCCAGGTCAATCGATCGCACTTGCCGGGCAGGCCGTCGTACCAGCCGACGTATTCGTTGAGCCCGACGACGTCGAGCGCTGCGCCGAGCGGATCGTCGACGATCACCGTGGCCGCGCCCGCGCCGCCGCCTTCACCGGCCGCGTAGTGATGCTCCAGCGCCGCTGTCACGAGGCGCGTCGAATCGGCGGCGTGCGCGTCGTCGACCAGCCGGCGCAGGAAGCGCGTGCGCGCGTCGGTGATCGGCGTTTCGTTGGCGACCGACCAGAGGATCACCGACGCGCGGTTCTGATCGCGCGCGATCATCTCCGCCAGCTGCTGGCGCGCGTTGGCCAGCGTCGCGGCGTTGGTCCAGGCGATGGTCCAGTAGACCGGGATCTCCGACCAGACCAGCAGGCCCAGGCGATCCGCGGCGCGCGTCATCTCGTCGTTGTGCGGGTAGTGGGCCAGCCGCACGAAGTTGCAGCCGAGCTCGCGCGCGAGGCCCAGCAGCGCCTCGTCGTCGGCGCGCGTGGTGGCGCGCCCGCCGCGGCCCAGCGCCTCTTCGTGCAGCGCCACGCCGCGCAGGAAGATCGGCCGCCCATTGAGCAGCAGCTCGGCCCCGCGCACCGCGATCGTGCGAAAGCCGATGCGGTCGCGCACGCGGTCGCCGCCGGCGTGGATGACGACGTCATAGAGCCTGGGTGACTCCGGCGACCACAACGCGAGGCGCGCCGGGAACGAGAACGCCGCGCGTCCGACGGCGTCGGTCGTCGCCGTCGCGCGCACGTGCGCTTCGGGGATCTCGATCGCGACCTCCTGCCGCCTCGGCGCGCCGTCGAGCGCCACGACCGCGACGATGCGCCCCGCGTCGGCCGGATCCAGCTGCACGCGCGCGCTGCGCACGAAGACCGGCGGCGCTTCGATCAGGCGAACGTCGCGCGTGAGCCCGCCGTAGTTCCACCAGTCGGTATTCACCGTCGGAATGGCGTCGGCGCGCCGGGTGTTGTCGACCTTGACCACCAGCGAATTTCCCAGCGGCCGCAGGCGGCCGGTCACCTCGAACGCGAACGGCGTGAAGCCGCCCTCGTGCTCCCCGAGCCGCTGGCCGTTGAGCCAGACGATCGCCCGCTGCGCCGCCGCGCCGAACTGCAGGAAAACGCGCGTGCCAGCGGCGGGCGTCTTCGTGTCTTTGGGCGCCCAGTCGAACCGCCGCTCGTACCAGATCGTCCCCTCGTAGTAGAGCAGCTCCGGGCGCTGGCTGTTCCAGTCGCCGGGCACGTCCAGCGTCGGCGAGCGCGCAAAGTCGTACTCGACCAGGTCCGACTTGGTGGCGGGCGGCGCGTCGTCGAAGTAGCCGTGCGCGCGCGGCTGCTGGCGGTAGTCGTAAAAGCCGTTCTCGTACGGATCGACGATCGTGTGCCAGCGCCCGTTCAGGCTGACGCCCTCGCGGCTGGGGGCGAAGTCGAGCGCGGTCGCCGCGGGAGCCGCCACGGCCGCACCGTCGAGCGGCGCGCCAGACGCCAGCAATCCGATCCAGAGAGGCGCGATCCACATCGCGCCCCATCATACGGGCACCGCGGGCGCCGCGCGCAGTGCCTTGCTCCCGCGCGGGAGCGCTTTCCGCGTCCGCCGCGCCGGCGGTCACATCGCGGGCTTGTAGTAGAAGCGCTCGTGTACGACCTTGCCGTTCTTCCAGCGCCGCACCGCCACCTGCTTCATCTGCACGCGCGGGCCGCCCTTGAACGTCAGGTCCCACATCCATTCGGAGTGCCCGACGTGGTTCTTGTCATCGTACGACTGCGACAGCAGCTCGGCGCCGTGGAACTCGCCGACCTTGCCGAAGAACTCCAGCTCGCGCTTGCGGTTCGCTTCCTTGCCCACGCAGGGCTCGTCGAAGTTCTCGCACATCTCGATGTTGTCCGCGTAAAACTCCTCGAACGCGTCCATCGCCTTGCCGGTCAGGATCAGCTGGTTCACTTTCTCGTCGCTGTTCTTCATGTGGGGCCTCCGTGGTTGGGAATCCGCGGCATCCTGTCACCGGGGTCGGCTGTTGGCCAGCGTCCCTCCCGTGGCGTACCGGCGCTTCGTCGCAGAATCGGGAACCCGCGCGTCCGGAGGTTGTCTCTCCGTCGGAGGCCCCCGCGCGCATGACGTCCCAGCTCCTGGTGGTGGTCGGTCTCACGCTGGCCGTCATTCCGCACGCGTTGCCGGCCGCCGCGCGCTCGGATCCGGCCGCCCGCGGCCTGGATCTGTTCGTCCACGCCCCGGACAGGGTCGCCGCCGGTGGGCGCCTGCCGGTGCAGGTGCGTGTCTTTGGGTTCCTGCAGGTCTCCAAGCTGGCGCCGCTCGCGGGCGCGACGATCGAGGCGACCTGGGACCCTGAATCAACCAGCAAGCCGGTGGCGTCGGCGCCGCCCGTCGTCTCGGCGAAGTCCGACGCCGTCGGTTGCGCTCACCTGGAGATCGACGTGCCCCACGGCAAGGGCAAGCTGCGTCTGCTGCTGTCGGCGCGCTCCGGCGAGCACCAGCGCACGCGCGAGCTGGAGATCGAGCGGCTGGACGCGCGTACCATCGATCTGCGCGTCAGCGATCGCGCGGTCGTGCCGGGCGGCACGTTGTCGGCATGGGCGTTCGTGCGCGACACCGCTTCTGGAAAGGCGGTCGCGCGCGTTCCGGTCGACGTCGAGCTTCGGGAGGGCACCTTCACGCGTCTTTCGCGCCGCTTGCTCACCGACACCGCCGGCATGGTTGCCACGCAGGTGCCGGTGCCGTTCACGGAAGATCCCGACGCGCGCTGGACGTTGAGCGCGCGCACGGCGCTCGGCTCCGACGACGACGTCTCGGCGACGCAGCCGCTGTCGGTGCGCGAAGAGACGCCGAGCGCGCCGTCGCTGGCCGTGCACTGGACGCAGTCATCGGCGCGCCCGGGGACGCGGGCGGCTTTTCGAGTCGAGGCGCGCGACGGCACGCGCGAGCCGCTCGCGAAGCTGCCCTTGCGCTACTGGGTCGGCCCGCGCGGGACGTCGCCGCCCACGGAAGACGCAGCGTGGGAGCGCGCCTCGACCGCGGGCCTGACCGACGCCGCCGGCGTGGCCGTGATCGCCGTCGACACACCGTCGACGATTCCGCGCCGCGGGAGCACGTTGCTCGTGGCCGTGCGCGCGAACGCGCAGGGGCACGTACTGTCCGAGCGCGACACGCTGGCGCTGGAGACGCCGCGCCCGGAGCTGGAGCTGATCCCCGAATTCGGGGCGCTGCTGCCCGGGCAGCCCCAGCGTCTGTTCGTGCACGCGACCTTCGGCGGCGCCGCGCTGTCGGCCGACCTGGCGCTCGAGGGTCACGGCCTGTCCGCCCGCGTGCACACCAACGAGCGCGGTTGGGGCGAAGCCGCCTGGCGCGTGCCGCGCGAGATCGGCGCGACTCTGCCCGGTCGGCTCGAGGGCGGGTGCGCAGGCGAGGTGGCGGCGACGGTGCACGTCCACGTCCACGTCGATGCCCGGCCGCTCGCGCGCTCGCCGGCGCCGGGCGCGCACCCCGAGCCGTTCGCGATCTGCGTGAAGGTCGACCGCGACGCCTCCGCGGCGATCCGGCCCGCGCGTCCCCTCGCGCGCGCCGGCGACCCGATCGCCGTGCACCTGGTCGGTGACGTCGCCGGCGCCGCGGAGCGCAAGGCCGGCGCGGCGGCGGCGAGCGTGGTGTTGATGGCGCCGGATCGCGCGGTGGCGGCCAGCGGCTGGCTGGATCGCGCGGGCGCAGGCGCCAGTGTGCGCGCGCCGGACGCGGCGATGGGGCTCTGGTCGCTGAGCGCGACGGAATCGAACCGGCCGCGCGCCGAAGCGGGCAATCGCGAACGGCCGCGCGTGCTCGCGGGCAACGTGCTGGTCGTGCCGAACGTGTTGCCGCGCCTGCGGGCGTCGCGCGTCGCGGGCCCGCCTGCCCGCGGCGGCACCGTCGAGCTCGATGCCGATCTCGGCGATGGCCGCGGCCAGCCGCTCACCGGTTCGATCGGCGCCGTGGTGGTCGACGCGCGCGGCGGCGGCCGCGTCGACCCGTTGCTCGCGCTCGACACGCGCCGCGCGCTCGTGGCGGGGTTCGGCGTCGCCGATGCCGACATCGACGGTTTTCTCGAGGGCGACGGGCGTTTCGATGGCGAACGTTGGGCCGCGCTGGCGCGTTCGTCGCCGGAGCCGCTGGCCGCCGCGGTCGATCCGGTGGCGTCGGTCGACACCGAGATCGACAGGGTCTTCAGCGCGATCGTGCGCTCACTCGAGGGCGGCGTGTTCGAAGCCAGCGGCGATCCCGAGCGATTGCGCGACGTGCGCATCGGCGCCCCCGGCCACTCCGCGCTCAACCCCGAGATGATGACCTTGACCACCGACGCGATGCCCGAGGCGCCGACCACACCCGGCGGCGAGCCCTGGCGTCTCGCCGACCTGATGGTCGTCGACCGCCAGGTGACCTACGACAAAGTCGCGCGCCGGGTCGCGCGGCTCAAGCTGTTTCGCGTGCTGGCGGCCATCCGCGACTACATTCACGAACAGAAGCTCGACGGCGACGAGCCGATGCTGCGTGACCCGAACGCGCTGCTGCGCCGCCTGGTGCGCGGGCACACGCTGCAGGCGTCCGACCTGCTCGATCCCTGGGCGCACGACCTGGTGTTCGTGCGCGACAGCGGCCCGCGCGTGCCGTTCCTGTCGGTGGTGCCGGGGCAGCGCCTGATTTCGGCCGGCCCCGACGGTCGCGCCGGGACCGCCGACGACGTGCGCGATCCGTTTCAGCGCGTGCTCGCCCCGAAGACGCCCTACGCGAAGGCCGTCGACGAAGATCGCCTGGTCGACGCGCGCTGGGACATGCGCGTCGGCGACGACACCGTCGCCGCCTGGAAAGAGACGATGGAGGCGCTGACCGGCACCGAGCTCGGCGGGAGCGGTGGGCTCGGCATGGCCGGGACGGGTGATGGCGGTGGCTATGGCAACGGCGCGGGCGGGCTCGGCGGCGTCGGGCACGGCCGCAGCACGCACGGCATCGACGTCGGCCCGGCTATCTGGCTACCCCCGGTTCGCACGGACGAGCACGGCCACGCGCGCCTCGTCGTGCCGCTGCCCGACGGCGAGACGACCTGGCAGGTCGTGCTGGTCGGCGTTCCCGACGGGAGCTCCCCCGCGGTCACCAGCGTCGACGTGCCGGTGACGTTGCCGCTCTCGGTGACCGTGCGCGCGGGCGCCGCCTGGATCGTCGGCGATCGCGTCGGCGTCAGCGCCGAGCTGCGCAACCGGACCGATCGCGCGCTGCGGGTCTTCTTGCGCGTCGCCGCTGGAGGCGCGGCGGCGCTGGCCGATGGCACGGCGCCCGCGCAGGCGATCACCGTGCCCGCGGGTGCGACCGTCGACGCGACGCTGTTCGTGGTCGCGCGCACCGTCGGGACCGCGATCCTCGATGTGAGAGCGTCGGCGGCTGGTATCGATCCCGATGCGGTTCATCATGAATGGGCGATCCGCCCCGCGGGCGAGCGCACGGTCCTCGCCGACGCGATCTGGGTCGATCGGAGCGCGACCCTGGCGTTGCCGAGCGGCTCGGTCGATGGCGCGGCGCCGACCGAGCCCGGCCACCTGGTGCTGGAGCGTGGTCCGACCGCGGCCCTGGCGGCGGTGCTGGAATCGGTGAGGCCGGAGAGCCTGCACGGCCTGCGCGCGCTCGCCGACGCGCTGGAGATCTGCGGGCGGATCCGGACCTGGGCGCTCGTGCGCGGGGGCGAGACCGATCCGCTGGCGGTGCGGGCGCGCGCCGTCGCGGCCGAGGTCGCGGCGCGGCTGGGCGCGCAGGCCAGGGACAAGAAGAACGACGCCGAAGCGCCGCTGGAGGCACGCGCACAGCTGTGGCGGGCGATCGCGCTTCCGTCGTCGGACGGCGACGCGAGGGAGCGCCACGGACGCTCGGGCCAGAGCTGCCCACCGCCGTCGGCGCCGTCGGTGCAAGCGAGCCTGGAATGGCTCGACGGCGCGCCGCGCGCCGAGCGCGGCACGGAGCCGGCGTGCTGGGCTGCCTTCACCAGCTCGACGCTGCAGCGGCTGGCCGGGACGGGCGATCCGCTGCAGCTCGCGCGCGCGGCGATCGCCGTCGGTGATCGTCCGGGCGACGCCGTCGTCGCCGGAGCGCTGGCCGATCGGTTGCGCGCGGCGGTGCCGATCGGCGCCGACGGTACGCTCGCGTTGCCCGGTGGATACGCGGCCGACCGCGCGGCGCGCTCCATCGTGATGGCGGCGCTGGTGCGCGTGCGCCACCTGGGCGGCGGCGCGGCTGCTTCCGGCGCGCCCGCGATCGAGGCGGCGGCGGGCCGGCTCTGGACGCGCCTGCTCGTCGAGCGCGACGCCGCTGGCGGATACGGATCGATCCAGGCGACGCGCCTCGTGCTCCCGGCGTTGCTGGGCACGCCCGGCGCGAGCGCGGCGGCGGCGCCGCCGGCGACGATCGACTGGAGCGAGGTCACTCGCGACGGCGTCGTCGGCGCGCGGCACCGCCTGACGCTGGGAGCGGCGGCGCCGGTCACCGTCGCGCTGTCGGCCACCGCGGCCGCCGTGCGCATCGAGACGTCGTCGCCCGGGCTGATCGCGCGCATCGAGCGCGCGGCGCTGCGGCCGTTCGTGCGCACGACCGAGGCCGCGAACGGTCCGCTGCACCTCGATCTCGAGCTGCCGCGCGCGCCCCGCGCCGGTGCGACGGCGCCGTTGCAGGTGAGCTTGCGCCACGATCTCGGCCGCAGCGTGCCGGTCGTCGTGCGCGTTCCGCTGCCGCCGGGCGCGGCGCTGGCCGAGCCGGTGAGCGGCGTGCGGCAAGTGCAGGGGACGCTGTACGTGAGCACGCAGCTCGACTCCGATCCGTTGCCGCGCGTCGTCGCGATCCCGCTGCGCTTCGCGCTGGCGGGCGCGGTCACCTGGCCCGAGGCGGTGGGCCGCGTCGACGACGACGAGCTGCCGCCGACGCGCGCGCCGGCCCGCCCGATGGTGATCGAAGGCGCGCGCTGATCGGCTTCAATCGTCACCGGCGCGGCAGATCTCTATCCAGCGCGTGATGCCGGCGCTGCGGAACTTGCGCCGGTGGAGCAAGAAGAAGAACTGGCGCCTGAAGTCGCGGTGCGGGACGCGGCAGGCCTTGAGGCTGCCGCGGCCAAAGGCGTCGTCGAGCGCGATGCGCGACACGCAGCTCACGCCCAGGCCCGCCGCGACCGCGCGCTTGATCGCTTCGGTGTGTTGCAGCGTCAGCGCGATGCGGAGCTCGGGCAGCAAGCCGTGCATCGCGCGATCGAACGCCTGCCGTGTGCCCGAGCCGTGCTCGCGGACGATCCAGGCGGCGCCGCGCAGGTCGCGGTCAGTGAGCACGCGCTTGCGCGCGAACGGGTGGTCGGGCGCGCAGAACACGACCAGCTCGTCGTCGCGCCAGGGCGTGACCTCGAGATCCGGGCCGGAGACCTCGCCCTCGATCAAGCCGATGTCGATCTCGAAGTTGCCGGCCTGGCGCGCGATCTCTTCGGTGTTGGCGACGGTCAGCGTCACCTCGGCCGCCGGATACCGGCGCATGAACCGCGCCATGAGGGCCGCCGCCAGGTAGTTGCCGATGGTCAGCGTCGCGCCGATCCGCAGGCGCGCCGCTTCCTTCTGGCCCTCGAGCCCGCGCTCGAGCTCGCGCGCCTGGTCGAGCACCGCCTGGGCGTGGCCGCGCAGCGAGCCGCCGAGGTCGCTGAGCTGCAGGCGCTTGCCCGCGCGGTCGAAGAGGCGCACGTCGAACTGCCGCTCGAGATCGGCCAGCGACCCGCTCGCGGCGGACTGCGACATCGCCAGCTCGCGCGCGGCGCGGCTGACGCTGCCGAGCCGGGCGACGGCGAGGAAGACCTCGAGCTGGCGCAGCGTGTAGCGCATATCGGCTGGACCGAATAGATATAGATGAATAACCGGTTTTACCGATGAGTCAACTGCCCGTAGATTCACGGCTGTGGCGCTTCACCGCGCCGTGAACTTTCAAACCGCGAGAAACAGGACATGAGCCAGGTCAATCAAGAACGCGTCCTCAGCGTGCACCACTGGAACGATTCGCTCTTCAGCTTCAAGACCACGCGCAGCCCCGCGCTGCGCTTCCGCAACGGTCACTTCGTGATGGTCGGTCTCGAGGTCGAGGGGCGCCCGCTGCTGCGCGCGTTCAGCTTCGCCAGCGCCAACTACGACGAGCATCTGGAGTTCTACAGCATCAAGGTGCCCGACGGCCCGCTGACGTCGCGCCTGCGTCACATCCAGCCCGGCGATCCGATCCTGGTCGGCCGCAAGGCGACCGGGACGTTGCTGCTCGATCACCTGCTGCCGGGCAAGCGCCTCTACCTGCTGGCGAGCGGCACCGGGCTGGCGCCGTTCATGAGCCTCATCCGCGATCCCGAGACCTACGAAAGTTACCAGCACGTGATCGTCGCGCACTCGGTGCGGCTGGTCAGCGACCTCGGCTATCGCGACTACATCGAGCGCCAGTTACCCGAGCACGAGCTGGTCGGCGAGCAGGCGCAGCGCCAGTTGCTGTATTACCCGACGGTGACGCGCGAGCCGTTTCGCAACCAGGGCCGGCTGACCACCCTGCTCGAGACCGGCAAGATCTGCAGCGACCTGGGGCTGCCCGCGTTCGACCCCGCGCACGACCGCGTGATGATCTGCGGCGGGCCGAGCCTGCTCGCGGACCTCGTGACGATGCTGGAGCGCCGCGGCTTCGAGGAGGGCAGCAGCGCGGGCCGCGGCCACTACGTGATCGAGCGCGCCTTCGTCGAGAAGTGACCCGACGGCGGTGAGCCGAGGGCCGCTCGCCGGTGCGCGCGTGATGGGCGAGTTGCCGTCGTGTCCGCTATGATGCGGCACCACCCCGTGACTCACCTCTCCGTCAACGTGAACAAGATCGCGACGCTGCGGAACACGCGCGAGAACGGCATCCCCGACCTGGCGCGCCTGTCGGCGATCGCGCTCGACGCCGGCGCGCACGGCATCACCGTGCACCCGCGGCCCGACCAGCGCCACATCCGCGCCGACGACGTCCCCGCGCTGGCGGCGGTGGTCGCGCGCTTCCCGGGCGCCGAGTACAACGTCGAAGGCAATCCCTTCCACGGCCTCGTCGAGCACTGCGAGCGCACGCTGCCGACGCAGGCGACGCTGGTCCCCGACGCGCGCGAGGCGCTCACCAGCAACCACGGCTGGAACCTGGCCGAGATCCGCGGCGAGGAGCTGGCCGCACTGGAGGGGACGATCCGCCGCCTGCGCGCCCTCGGCTGCCGCGTGAGCTTGTTCATCGATCCGATCGTCGAGCTGATGCCGCTGGCGAAGAGGATCGGAGCCGATCGCGTCGAGCTCTACACGGAGCCGTACGGCGCCGCCTTCGCCGAGGGGAGCGTCGCCCCGACGGTGGCGCGTTACGCGGCGGCGGCGGCCGCGGCGCAGGCGCAGGCGCTGGGGGTCAATGCCGGCCACGATCTCAACCTCGACAACCTCGGACCGTTCCTGGCGCAGGTGCACCCGGTCGACGAAGTCTCGATCGGCCACGCGCTGATCGCCGACGCGCTGGAATTCGGGCTGGCCGCGACGGTGCGTCGCTATCGCGGCATCTGCGAACGCGGCGGCTGACGAGCGGCGCCCGCTGTCGGTCTACGGAATGGGCGGGAGCGGACAGGCGTAGATGACGTAGAGCTTCGTGATCTTGGCCCGGGACAAGCAGATTCTGGTGACGCGGAACGCACGCTCACGAGCGTGGTTGCCGATACCGCCGCCAGAGCGCACGCGCGAGAAAGACCGCGGCGACCAGCGCCAACACCAGGGCGACGGGCGAGCCGCGAAACGACCCGATCTCGCCGAACAGCGCGCGCAGCAGTCCGGCCAGCGCGCGCACGATGCCGGTGCCGCTGCGGAGCAGGAGCGGCAAGAGCAGGATCGCAAGCCCCCACTTGGCGAGCGAGCTCAGGCGGGGGGCGGGAGGCGCCGCGCGCGGACGTTCGGGTGCTTGTCCAGGTGCTCGTCCGGCGCGCGTCGCGGCTGCCGCATCGCCGCCGCGCCGATCGAAGGCGGCGCGCCGCTCCGGGTCAGAGAGCACGCCGTACGCCTGGTTGATCTCGGCCATACGTTCGCTGGCCAGGTTCTCGAGCGGATTGCCCTGGTGACGGTCAGGGTGATAGCGCTCGACCAGAGCGCGGTAGGCGGCACGGATCTCGGCGACCGTCGCCGAGCGGGCGACGCCCAGGATCACATAAGGGTCGCCGGCCGCGGAGGTCGTGCCGTTCGGCATCAGATCGCCCCACCATACATCGTCGACATTTCTACCGACTCCCTGGGGAAAAGCCAGCTCAGGGCGATCAAAATAGCGTGATCCGGGACTTTCGAGGAACCCCCCATGCGTCCTCTCTTGTCATCCTCACGTCGTCGCCTGGTTTGGCTGGCAGCGTCAACCCTGTTCGCCGCCGGCGTCGGTTGCGGGGCGAGCGGTGGTGACTCGGGCGGCACGGGCGGCAAAGGCGATGGTGTGGGAGGCGCGGAGGGCGTCGGCGGGATGAGCGGCGCCGCCGGCGGCGGCGCCGGCACCGGCGGAAGCGTGGGCAGCGCGGGCGCGTCGGGCGCCGGTGGAACGCTCGGCACGGGCGGCGCAATCGGAGGCGGCGGCGCGGGCGGCAAGACCGGCGCTGGTGGCGCGACGGGGAGCGGCGGGGCAACCGGTTCGGGCGGCGCCGGCGGCGTCACGTCCTCCGGGCCGTCGGGATTACCGACGCCGGCGACGAGCGGCGTGCCGCGTCCGGCGGGGCAGGCGGGCAATCTCCGCGTGCTCGACTGGGCGGGATTCAAGGCGGCGATCTCGTTCACCTTCGACGACGCGCAGCCGTCGCAGATCGCGCACTACGCCGAGCTGCAAGCTGTCGGCGTGCCCGTGACGTTCTACATCTGCGACGGCAACAGCGGGCTCGCGAGCTTCGACGCGACCTGGACGCAGGCCGCGAAAGACGGCCACGAGCTCGGCAACCACACCGCCCATCACTGCCAGGCGAACCTCACCGGCTGCAGCTTCGGCACGTCGCTGGGCTCGACCAGCGCCGAGATCAGCCAGAACGCGACGTACGTCACCCAGCACTATCCGCAGAGCGCGGTCTGGACCATGGCGTCGCCTTTCGGAGATACCGGCTGGGACACGCCGGCGCAGGCGAGCGTGTTCATCAACCGCGGCGTCGGCGGCGGGATGATTGGCGCGAACGACACGACCGATCCGTTCAACTTGCCGATTCACCTGGCGACGACCGGCGAGACCGCGGCGATGTTCAACACCGCCACCGATTCGGCGCACTCCGCCGGAAAATGGCTGATCTTTCTGATTCACACCATCACGCCCACGGACGCCAACTGGTACAACCCGGTTGCGATCACCGACGTGACCGGCAGCATGACCCACGCGAAGTCACTGCCCGACGTGTGGACCGGCACCGTGGTCGCGATCGGCGCTTACTGGCGCGCGCAGAAGCTGCTCTCGTCGACGACGCCGGTCACCTCGGGGACCACGCAGACGTGGACCTGGACGCTGCCGCCGCACTTTCCGTCGGGGAAGTACGTGCGCGTGACCGTCGGCGGCGGCACGCTCGCGCAGGCGGGGAGCACGCTCACCTGGAATGATCACGGTTACTACGAGGTCGCGCTCGACGCCGGCTCGCTGACGCTGTCACCTTAGCTTCGCGATGAGCGTGCCTTGAGTCAGCCGCCGGCGATCCGTTCGCGCAGGCCGGCGACGATCTCGAACGACCGCAGGCGCGCGGCGTGGTCGTAGATCTGCGAGGTCAGGATCAGCTCGTCGGCGCCGGTCTGCGCCACCAGGCTTCGCAGGCGGCTCGCAACGGTGTCTGCCGCGCCGATCGCCGCGCAGGCGAGCACCTCGTCGAGCATCGCCGCCTGCGGCGGAGGCAGGCGCGCCGCGAAGTCGGGGTCGTCGACGGGCGGCGGCAGTGGCGTCGGGCGGCCGGTGCGCAGGTTGACGAACGCCTGCTGCAGCGACGTGAGCAGGCGATGCGCCTCGTCCTCGGTGTCGGCGGCGACGACCGTCGCGCCGACCATCACGCGCGGGCGCGCGAGCCGCGGCGAAGGACGGAAGCAGCGCCGGTACAGATCGACCGCCTCCATCAGCTGCGCGGGCGCGAAGTGTGACGCGAACGCATAGGGCAGTCCGAGCGCGCCGGCGAGCTGCGCGCCGTACAGGCTCGATCCCAGGATCCAGATCTCGATGTCCGCGCCCGCGCCGGGGATCGCGCGCACGGGTTGCGCGAACGTCGACGTGGCGGGGCCGAAATAGCCCATGAGCTCGACGACGTCGTCGGGGAAGGTGTCGACGCTGCCGCCGAGCGTGCGGCGGAGCGCGTGCGCGGTCAGCTGGTCGGTGCCGGGCGCGCGCCCGAGGCCGAGGTCGATGCGCCCCGGGTGAAGCGCGTCGAGCGTCCCGAACTGCTCGGCGATCACGAGCGGCGCGTGGTTGGGCAGCATGATGCCTCCCGCGCCCACGCGGATCGACGACGTTGCGGCGGCGACGTGCGCGATCGCGATCGACGTCGCGGCGCTGGCGATGCCCGGCATGTTGTGGTGCTCGGCCAGCCAGAAGCGCGCGAACCCCCAGCGCTCGGCGTGGCGCGCGAGATCGGCGGCGTTATGAAGCGCCTGCGCCGCGTTGCCGCCCTCGACGATGGGCGCGA
This sequence comes from uncultured Myxococcales bacterium, assembly GCA_964571275.1. Taxonomy (GTDB): domain Bacteria; phylum Myxococcota_A; class Polyangia; order Fen-1088; family Fen-1088; genus DASRQZ01. The sequence goes on along the minus strand of CAZNCQ010000023.1, from coordinate 16,512 downwards.
GATCCAGCACGGAGATCGGGATGGTCACGACTGGAGCATGTCGCCGCCGAGGCGCTTCGTCGACGCGTTTCCTTCGCTCAGGGCGTCGCGATGGCCGCGGTCACCGCGGGCCAGTCGTCGCTGCGGAAAGGCGCCGCCGGCAGGTCGGCCTGGTTGCGCAGGTTGGCCGCCGGGTCGTTGGCCCATCCATAGCGGACGGCAATCGGCTCGGGGACGTCGGGGCTGGAGACGATCACCGACGCGCCGTCGATGCGCGCGCTGGCCGCGTGCCAGGTGTGGTCGGCGCCCGCGATGAGGAACCCGCGCGGCGGCGCACCGTCGCTGGTGTCGAGGCCGCTCGCCACTGACGAGAAACGCACGCGCATCGTCGCCCCCTCGCGCGCGACCGACGCGAGGGTCGGGCCGGCGGCGACGACGTCGCGGCCATAGACGGACTTCAGCGCGGCGAGCGCCAGCCGGCGCCCGACCTCTTGCTTGTTGCGCGGGTGCAGGTCGTTCGAGTCGCCCACGTCGAGGGTCACCGCCATCGCGGTGCGTGGCTCGCGCAACGCCAGCGCCTGCGCCTCTCGCAGCTCGGCCCAGCCGCTGTCGCCGAGCGCGCGCTCCGGCCGCGTGCCGCCGAAGTTCGGTAGCTGCACGTAGAGAAAGGGCAGCGCCGGCTCGCCCCAGGCCGCGCGCCACGCGCGAATCATCGTCGGGAACAGCGTGCGGTACTGGGACGCGTGCGCGACGTTGCTCTCGCCCTGGTACCAGATGACGCCGGCGATCGGCAGGCGCGCCAGCGGCGCCATCATGCCGTTCCACAGCACCGATGGGCTCTCGGGATCGTCGCTGGCCAGGCCGCGCGGGCGCGTGGAGAAGTCGGCGAGCGCGGGCGGCAGCTTGCGCTCGATCCGGTACAGCCACGCACCGGCGAGCGACAGCGGCGTGGCCCCATTCGCCCCATTCGTCGTCCTTTCCGCCGGCATCACGCGCAGCTGCGCGGGCATTCCCGCGAAACCGCCCGACCCGTAGTGATCGAAGACGCGCACGGCGACGACGTTGGCGCCCGCCTTCACCAGCCGCGCCGGCACGGTGTAGCGGCGCGGCGCCGCGTAGTAGTGCGGCGTCTCGGCGCCGGTCGCGCCGACGCGTTCGCCGTTCCAGTAGGTGGTGTCGAAATCGTCGATCGCGCCCAGCGACAGCGCCAGGTCGCGGCCCGCCCAGTCGGAGGGCAGCTCCACCTCGCGCCTGAACCAGACCGCGCCGTCGATCGCCAGCCCCGCGCTCTCCCACAGCTGCGGGAGCTCCATCTTCGACCAGCCGTGCGTATTCGTGCGCGGCGCCGCGTAGCCGCGCGCCTCGCCGCGGTTGCCGGTGTCCTGGTGAAAGTTCTTCGCCTCCCAGGCGGCGACCTGGCGCTCGATCTCCTCGCGCCGGTGCGGGTTGTGCGTGGCTGCGTCGAAGGTGTCGACCATCGCCTTCAGCGTCGGTTCGGCGAGCAGCGCCGCGCGCGGCGTCCACGCCTCGGCCGGCGTGCCGCCCCACGCCGACTGGATCAAGCCGACGGGGACAGCGAGCGCGCGGTGGATCTGGCGGCCGAAGTGAAAGGCGACCGCCGAGAACTCGGCGGCCGTGTCGCGGTTACAGGATTGCCACCCGCCGGCCAGCTTCGTCGCCGGCGCGGCGGCGGTCTCTTGCGGCTCGAGAAACAGGTGCAATCCAGCGCATCCGTCGGCGACCGCCTCGTCCGCGCCGCTCGCTCGCCGCAGCGGAAGCTCCATGTTGGATTGACCGGACGCGATCCAGACCTCGCCGCTCCAGACGTCGGTGAAGGTCACCGTCGTCGAGCCGGCGATCGTCATCGTGAACGGCCCGCCCGCCGGGGGCGCCGTCGCGAGCGCCAGCTGCCAGCGCCCATCCGTGCCGGCGACGGTGCTCGCGCTCGCCGCGCCGAGCCTCGCGTGGATCGCTTGCCCCGGCGTATCGGTGCCGGAGATTCGCAGCGGGCGGCCCTGCTGCATCACCATGTGCTCGCCGGCCGGCGCCGATATTTGCAGATCGGCGCGCGCCTGCGAGGCGGCCAGCGTGAGGATCATCGCCGCGGGAACGAAAACGAGCGAACGCACGACCCGATGGTCGTTGCTGCGGAACCGCGGCGCAAGTGAGTTTATGGGCCGCGGCGACGGTTCAGTTGCCGTTGATCTGCCCGAAGCTCGCGGTCGGATCCTTCGATTTGCTCATCGTCAGCAGCAGCACGACGGCCGCTGCGGCGGCGACGCCTCCGCCGATCGCGACCCAGAACCAGGGCTTTTGCGTGATCGAGCGATCGTCGTTTTCGGAGGTCCCGCCCGGCGAGGTCGACTGGGTCAGCAATGTCGGAGACGACGGCGTCCCCGACGACGACGCAGGCGCGACCGCCGGGGGCGGGGCGCTGGCCGGCATGGGCGCGAGGGCGATCGGCGCCGGAGCCGGCGAGGGCGTCGCGGACGGCGCCGGCGGGAGCGGCCTGGCCGGCTCGGCGGCGCGCAGGTTGGACGGCGTGCCCGCCTTGCCCGTCGCGCCTGGGCCGGTGGTCCCTGGCGGCCAGCCTGCGGGCGGTGGCACCGGCACCTCGGAGCGATCTTTCTCGATCGCCTTCTTCAGCTCCTCGATGCGCAGCTCGATCTGCGGCCGGCGCTCGTCGCGGCCGTAAACGCGCAGGTAGTTCTGGTACAGCGTCAGCGCGCGCTGCTTGTTGCCCGCCAGCCGGTGTGACTGCGCGGCGTTGTAGAGTAGCGCCGGGTCGGACTTGAGCTCGAACGCCTTCTCGAAGAACTCCGCCGCCTGATCGTAGTGACTGAGCGCGAACGCCGCCTTGGCTTTCTCGTGGAACGCGCGCGCCTCATCGGCGTCGCTGGTACCGCCCTCGGCGGCGCGGGCGTTCGCGGACGCCAGCAGCAGCCCGAACGCCAAAGCGAACAACAAAGGTCGCACTCGCAGGCTCTGGATGGACATGGCCGAGACCAGTGTATCAGAGGTCGCTTTACGCTGCGTACCGGATACCGTTACAATCACGCATGCCCCAGTGTCGACTCGTTGCTTGGTCCCGCGCGCCGCGGACCGTGTCCGCATTGCTGCTCGCGGCAGCTTGGCTGGTTACGGCCTCGGTGACGTCGTCGTGCACGAGCACGCGCGCCTGCAAGAGCAACACGCTGCTCGTCACGGTTGCGCTCGACAGCGCCTCGGCCATGGCCGACAAGCTGGCCATCATTGTGACCGTCGGAACCGCGGCGCCGACGATGAGCACGCTGAATCACACCTCCGGTCAGACGAGCGGCACCGTCGAGGTCGACTTCCCCAACGGCTACCCCAAGGGTCAGAGGGTCAAAGTTGCCGTCACCGCGACCCGCGCGGGTGAGCCGGTGGGTAGCGGCAGCGCCGACAGCGTGCTCGGCGACGGCTGCGAGGCCATCTCCGTTTCGGTCGCGGGCGGCGCGGCCGATGCCGGCGGGCTCGGCGGTGCCGGCGGTGGGGCGATCGGCGGCAACGGCGGCAACGGCGGCAACAGCGGTGCTTTGGGCGGCAACGGCGGTCGGACCGATGGCGGCGCGATGGGCGGCAACGACGCCGGCACCGGTGCTGGCGGTAGCGGTGGCGGATCGGTCCCCGACGCCGGCACCGACGTGAAGATCGATGGCGGCACCGACGGTGCTTGCCCGCCGGGCTCGAACACCATGTGCGGTGGCTGCTTCGTGACCCTGTCCGATCGCAACCACTGTGGGCCCACGTGCGCCGTGTGCACCGTGAACCAGGTCTGCAACAACGGCTGCGTCAACCCGGTCACGCCCGCGATCACGCGCTCGCCGACCGATCCGACCGGCTGGCTCGACCCCAGCGGCGCCGCGCCGGTCGTCAGCGTCGCCGACACGGGCATTCCGGGCGTGGTCTACGAGTGCCGCACCGGACCGGACGCCAGCTTCACCACGACGACGCCGGCGTGGGGCCCGTGCGACGGCGCGACCGGCGTTGGACGCAATCACACGCCGACGCCGAACCCGACCACTCCCGAGGGCAACTACCGCACGGAGTATCGCTATCGCCAGGATACGTACATCAGCTCGGTTCTCGCTGCACGCTACTACATCCACCACAGCCTCGACAAAGTGGCTACTTGTCCGCGCGCGGGCGTCGCCGCCGACGGGCCGCACTTCGCCGACACCGACTACTTCAACGCCGCGCAGACGTTCGCCGCCGCGAACCCAACGCTGTTCCCGGTGTCGGCGACCTTCCCGTCGCCGGCGGCGATTCCGGCGCGCACCGATGCGATCTATTTGCGCAATCCGTTCATCAAGATTCCCTTCGTCGGGGTCGCCGAGAGCGGCGGCATGTACGCCAGCTACGGCACCGGCTTCGCGACGTCCTGGCCGGCGGCCGGCGCCAACTATCTGTTCAATGAGCGATCGTTGCGTCACAGCTGGGTCATCAACGCGGGCCACACCATGATTCTGATGAAGCGCCACTTCGTGCACCCGGTGAACACGGCGGCGCCGTGCCAGAACCTGATCTGGGTCGGCCACCTTTTCTATGGGCCCGACTATCCCAACCACACCGTCGATTGCGAAGCGCTGGTCGTGAACAGCCACGGCAATGGCCTCTGCTTCACGACCGGGGGAACGGTGCCAATCCCGGTCGCGATCGAGGCCCCGGCCAACGGCGCGGGGACGGTGACCGCGACGCTGAACTCGACGTCGGTCGTCGGCTCTCTGACCAACTTCGTCGGCAAGGCCAACCAGGTCATCCAGATTCCGCCCGTGACCGGGCGCTGGTACAAGATCGCGGCGATGCCCGTGCCCACGGCGACCGCCATCACCATCTCGCCGGCGTACGCCGGCACGTCCGCGTCGGGCATCGCCTACCGCACGACTTCCGTCGCGACCTATAACCTCCCGACGGGGTTCGCGAAGATGCATCCCGACGCGCACAACTACGCGACCGGCGTGACCCTGCCGGGGACGCCGTCGCCGAAGACCAAGTGCGAAACGCCGGGCTGCAACGCCGGCAGGCCCTGGCTGACCTATTTGCCGCCGTAGGCGATAGGTCAGCGGTGAAGGTCGGCGGCGGAAATCGGCGGCGGAGCTCGCCACACACGGGATTCCTGCTCGTTGGGGCTTGGCGGCTCGCGCTTCGCCGCGATATCGTGTGGTGCCCCCCAGGCTCGCAGCAATGCGGATCGCTTCGGCGTTAGAGACTGCGGTCTTGGCGCCGATTCACGAAATGCAAGGGCTCTTCACCATCCCCTGGGGGGCCTATTTTGATCGGCGCGCACGACTTCGTTGAGGCCATCGGTGATCCGCAGCGGATCGAGGGTCAGCTGCATCGCCTGGGCGCGCGGGCGCGCGGCGCGCGGCTGGCGCGCCTCACCCAGGATGGCGTGCGCCTGCGGCGGTTGCTCGAGGAGCCGCGGCGCACGAGCCAGCTGGTCGCGCGCGCGCTCGCCGATGGGAGCTTTGCGCCGAGCGCGGTCACGCTGCGGCGGGCCGAGCTGGGTGGCAAGGTGCGGACGCTGGTCGCGTTGCCGCCGCTGGATCTGGTCGTGCACGCCGTGATCGCCGACGAGCTGGCGCGCCGGCTCGAGCCGCGGCTGTCGCCGAACCTGTTCTCGTACCGGCGCGGCCGTTCATCGTGGACGGCTTTGCGCGCGGTCGCGCGCAGCGTCTCACGCCACCGCCGGCAGCACGCCGATCCGCGCGAGCGCGGTCTTTACGTCCTGCGTGCCGACGTCCAGGACTTCACCGACTCGTGGCCGATCGACGACGGCGCGCCGCTGTGGCCGGAGCTGCGCGCGCTCACCGGCCTGCCCGACGACGGCCCGCACTGGCGCATGCTCCGCCGGCTGCTCGTGCCGGAGATCGTCGAATCGGGAACCCTGAGAGAGTTCCCGAACCCTCCCGCGACGGACTCCGCTCGGCAAGCCGAGCTCCGTCCACGCGATCAGGTCGAGCCGGTGGGGGAGGGCGCGAGCGTTTCGTCGGGGCCGCCGGCGCTCGACCTTGGCGTCGAGCGGCGCGGGGTTCTCTTCGGCGCGCCGACCACCAACGTGCTGGCGAACCTCTATCTCGCGCCCCTCGACGAGCAGATGGGCGCGGTCCCGGCGCTGATCTACGCGCGATTCGGCGACGACATCTTCTGCGCGCACACGGATCTCGAGGTGCTGCGCGCGGCGGGATCGTCGCTGGAGTCGGTGCTGACCGCGCGCGGGCTGCGCCTGAACCAACGCAAGGTGCGCTGGCTGTTCTGGAACGGCGCGGGCCGGCGATCGGCTGCCGCGCCGCAGATCGACGGTGCGCGCGAGGTGGCGTTCCTGGGCGGCGCGGTCTCCTTTGGCGGCGGGATCGCGTTGTCGCCACGCAAATGGTCGGCGCTGGCCGGCGATCTTCGCGCGCGCGTACGGCGGACGGCGGCGCTCTTGCGAACGTCGACGTCGACGGAATCGTCCGCGAGCGAGGCGGCGCTCGCGCAAGCGCTGGTCGACGTCGTGAACCAGAGCCTGTCGCTGCAGTCGCCGCTCGCGACCGACTACGCGCCGCTGCTGGCGGATCTGGTGAGCGATCGCCGGCAGCTGGTGCAGCTGGACTGGTTGCTGGCGCTCTGGATCGCCGAGGCGGTCACGCGGCGCACCGGTGTGCGCGCGCTGCGCGGCCTGCCGTGCCGCCGGCTGCGCGCGCTGGGGTTGCGGTCGCTGGTCGAGGCACGCAACGGATGACCGCGCGGGCCGACATTTCGAGCGCGCCGGTGGCGGCCGTGCCGGCCGGCAGCGGTCAGGCGCGCCTGACGGCGTGGCTGCGCGCGCGCGCCGCCGGCGATCGCGTGGGGGCGCTCGAGGAGGCGCTTCTCGGCGGACGGTTCTGGCGATTCGCCTTGCGGCGGCTCTGGGTATTCCTTTTCGCGCGGGGATGGGCGACCGCGCTGCACGTGCTCGAGTTGACGTTCCTGGCCGAGATTTTCGTCGCGCGTCCGTTCGTCGCATCGCTGGCGCTGCAAAACGCGACGCTGGTGATCGACGCGTTCTGGTGGGGCGCGCTCGAGGGACTGCGGCGCCGGATCCGCGCGATCGGGATGCGGGCCGACGCGCAGGTGCTGACCACGCGCTACATGACCGTCGCCTTCTTCGCCGGGCTGCTCGGTTGCGGCGTGCCGATCGCGCGCGCCGCCTGGCGCTGGCGCCACGGCGTCGCACCGACGATGCTCGACGCGTACGCGCTGGTTTGCTTGCTGCGGCTCGCGCTCGACATGGTGCTGCGCGCGTTCTATTCGGGCGTCTACGCCTACGGGCGCGTGCACCGGCCCGCGTGGGCCGCGCCGGTCGCGTCCACGATCCTGCTCGCGGTCACGATTGCGCTGTGGCCCTGGCTCGCCGGGTGGAGCTTCGTCGCGGCGTTGCTCGCGTCGGTGATCGGCTCGCGGGCGCTGCTGTGGCGATTCTCGCTGCGCGCGTATCGGCTGGCGCACGTTCCGTTGCCGGCGTGGCGCTGGCGCTGGCGGGGCCGCGGCGTCGACTTCCGCTTGATCGGCGAGAGCGCGCTCGCCGGCACGGCGAACCTGACGACGCGCCTCGCGTCGGTGGTGCTGCTGGGGGCGGTGCTGCCGTCGCTGGGCACCGCCGACGCCGAGGTGCAGCTGCTCGCGTTCGTGCTGCACCTGGCGGCGCCGCTGATCCTGATCACCACCCAGTGGAGCTTCGTTTTCTATCATGACTGGAAGCGGCTCGAGGTCGACGCCGCCGCCGTGCTCGGGGCCCAGCTACACCGCGGATTGCTCGCGGTCGGCGTCGTGGTCGCGGCGGGCGCGTGGGGCGTGACCGCGCTTCTGGTGCGCGGCTTCACCGGCGGAAGCTGGACGCTGGTCGCGCCGATCGTCGCGGCGCTGGCGCCGGCCTACCTCGGTCTGTCGATGTGGACGGCCTTGCAGCTGCGCGGGTTCTCGCGCGGCGAGTTCGTATCTCAGGCGCTGAGCGCGGCCGTGGTGATCGGCGCTGTCGCCGTCGCCGGCGCCGTGATCGGGAAGAGCGGGGGGGGCATGCCCGCGGGCGACGTGCGTGTCTGGTACATCGTGCTCGCCGCCTGTCCCTGGATCGCCGTCGTCGCGCACGAGATCCTGGCGCGCGGGTTGAGCGCACCCGACGCGCGCGCTGCCACGACGCTGAACGCCTGGGTGCAGCGGCTGCAGCGCCGGCGCGGGCCGGTCGATGTCTGGCGCGCGCGGCTCGCCGGCCCTCGCGCGGCGGCGATCGTCGCGGAGGTCGGACGCGCGCTGGGGCCGCGCGGTCAGGTGCTCGGCTGGCGTGGATGGCTGATGGCGTTCGAGGTCGGTGCGGGGCGCGAGCGAGAGGCGTGGGTGGTTCGTTGCGCAGGCCTGGTGACCGCGCTCGATCTCCAGCGTGCGCCGAGCGGCGCGCAGGCCGTCGAGCAGATGGTGCGCCTCGGTTGGTTGGCGGCGCCTGTGCATGCGGGCGATGCGGGCGGGCTCGCGCGCGAGCACGCCCGCGCCTTTCCCGGCGGTTTCACGCTGCGAGTCGGGCACCGTCCACCCGCGGTCTTCCGCGCCCTGCCTGCCGAGATGCGCCAGTCGATCTGGCGCGACGCCATTCGCCGCGTCGCCGGCGGCCGGCATCGCGCGTCGCCGGCCTCACCCGCGTGGCAGGTCAGTGCGTTCGCACCCGGCGGCGGGCTGACCCAGGTCTTCGTGCGGCCCCGGCCGGCGGCGGGCGCCGAGGCCCTCGATCGCGATCGCTCCGCGACCGAACGAGCCTGGGCCGAACGGCTTGCGCAATCGAGCTGGCGGATTCCGTTCGACCAGATGCCCGGGACGCGCGAACCTTGATGGATCGCATGAAGCCCGTCCATCTCATTTTGTTGCTGCTGGCTGGCGCCGCCGGATGCGCGGACAGCGGCGTCGCATCGGGGCCCGCCGCGGACGCCGCAGGGGAGCGCGCGCTGGCCGACGATGTCGCGGCCGCAGAACGCGTCCGCGCGAATCTGACCACGCTGCGGGCGCGCGCCGGTCGCTCGCCGGCCGGGACGTTCGCGGTCGCCGAGCCGCTGTTGCGCCGCGCGCGAGCCCGGATCCTCGCCGGCCAGCCGCCGAACGAGGTTCTGGAAGACCAGCTGCAACTGGCGGCCGACAACGGCGAGCGCGACATCGCCTACTGGTCGGTCGACGCCCCGAGCCCCGACTACGTTCCGTTCCCGGCCAAGCTGGTTCAGTCGCGTCGCTTGAACGTGGCGATCGTCGTGGTGCGCTCGGTCGCGGGCTCGCAGTCAGCCGGCTCGCCGTCAGCCGGTGGGACGATCCACGTCCTGTTTGCGATGGCCGAACCCGATCAATCCGATTGAGCGGCGGCCACGATCTCCGTTCAGCTCGCCGGCAGAAGACCGTCGACCGCCGTCAGGATCTCGCCGATCGAGGTGCGGATCTCCAGCGTCGCGCGCGGGCCGAGGGGCGTCGGGTCGCGGTTCACGATCACGAGCCGTGCGCCGGCGTCGAGCGCCATCTCTGGCAACAGGTTCGCCGGCGACACCAGCAACGACGAGCCGAGCACGATGAAGAGCCGCGCGCGCCGGCTCGCCCGAACTGCGGCGCTGAGCGCTTCTTCCGGCAGCATCTCGCCGAACAGCACCACGCCGGGGCGGCGCCGTCCGCCGCAGGCGCAGGCCTCGCCGTTTGGCGCGAGAAAGTCGTCACCGGTCGCTTCGGCCTCGCACGTCTCGCAGCGAACCCGCCGCAGCGTTCCGTGCAGCTCGAGGACATCGCGCGCGCCGGCCGCCGTGTGGTAACCGTCGACGTTCTGGGTGATGAGGGTGCCGGCCAGTCCGCGGCGCTGCCAGTCGGCCAGCACGCGGTGGCCGGCGTGAGGCTCGTGCTCCCGGAGCATCTCCATGCGCCAGCGATAGAACGCGACGAACTCGTCGTAGCGCTCCGCCATTGATTCGCGCGACGCGAGCTCTTCGAAGCGGCGGTTGCGCCAGAGCCCACCCGCCGAACGAAAGTCCGGCAAGCCCGATTCGGTGCTCATACCGGCGCCCGTGAAGATCACGGCCGGGCCGGACGTGCGCAGCAGCCGGGACAGCTCGACGGCGTCGTTGGTCATGAGTCGTCCTCGTTCGATCTATGGGTGGCCGGCGCGACTTCGTTTTGCGACGGAGTCTCTCACAGAGCGCGCCTGGCCGATGCGATCCTCGATCCAGCAACCGGTTTCGACTCACCGAGAGCGCGCCAGATTTCTGGCGCTTGCCGACGCGCGGCGGCCTCGGGAGCGGCGTCACCAGAAAATCAACCTCGGTTGAAAGAAACCGGGAACCCTTTCGCGGGTTCGTTCATAGAGCCGTTCGACGAACCAGTGATCTCGTTGCTGGACGCGCGAGAGGCTGGCTGGCCTTCGAGGGGGGCGGAGGACGTCGCACTATCTGCGAAGGGACAACTCAGATGCGAAAGTCGATCGGGATCGTGTTGGGTGCTTGGGTCGCTCTGACCGGCTGGGCCGCTGATTCGGCGCGCCCCGCCGCCGCCGCGGTGGGGCCTCGCTCGGCGCACGGCGACGGGCGTGCGGACCGCGACGTCGACGATGAGACCGTACATGTGCGCTGTCCCTTCGACGTGCCCGCGGTCCTCGATCCACCCGCGGACGCCACGCTGCAGGTTGCGTTCGCGGCGCGCGGTGTCCAGATCTACACCTGCGCGACGCCCGCGGCCGGTGGCGCGCCCGCGTGGACGCTCAAGGCGCCGCACGCGGTGCTGTTCAAGGGCTTCGAGACCGCGGCGATTCACTTTGCGGGACCAAGCTGGCAAGCGCCCGACGGCAGCCTGGTCACCGGCACGCGCACGGCGAGCGATCCGGGTCCCGATCCCACGGCGATCCCCTGGCTGCTGCTGCAAGCGGCAACCAACGTAGGCCCCGGCGCGCTCAGCGACGTCACCTGGATTCAGCGCCTCGACACCGAGGGCGGCGCCGCGCCGGCGAACGGATGCGACGGAGGGCATGTCGGCGCGCAAGTCCTGGTGCCGTACCGTGCGAGCTATTTCTTTTACCGCGCGGCGGTCGCCGGAAAGAAGGTGCGCCAGTGCGCGGCGCGATGAGGTGAGTCGCGCGCGGAAGAGACTACGGCTGGCTCTCGTCGGGAGTCCAGCCGCGGTCGAGGCGCCCGCCGTAGAATTGCACGCGCGTCTCGGTGCGGCCGCGCGGACCCGCGGCCTCTTCGGTGACCGGAACGGCGACCCGGCGTTCGAATGGGCTGCGAATGAAGCCGAGCACGGCGGGCGGGGCGGTTCCCTCGGCGTGCGGGAGAATGCCGATCACCTTGCTTCCGGAAGATCCGCGCAGGACGAGATCGAACGCTCGATCCCCGCCGCCGGTCTCGAATGTCGCCGCGCGCAGCTCGACGGCGGTCGGATCGCCGTCGACCGCCGGCTGATTCAGCGCCACGGCTCCGGTGGTCGTCACGCCGTTCGCCGTCAACAACGACGCGACCTCGCGCGCGTGCCGAGCGCACAGCGACGCGACACCACCCCGCGCCGCGCGATAGGTCTGCGTCGCCACCGAGCGGCCGTTCGCGAGCGCGGTCACGTGGACGATCCATTCGACGGCGCCGTCCCGCGCGTTGCGCTGCTCGAGCCAACCAAGCCGTCCCGACGGCGAAAAGCCGAGCACGAAGACCGACGTGGCGGCGCGCGCATCGTCGCCGTCGAGCTTCCACAGTGGATCGCCGGTCTCGGCCAGGTCACACACCGGCAGACGTCCCCGCCCACGCGTGGGCACGCCGATCTTCGGTTCTGCGACGGGGCGATCGGCCGGCTGCGCTTCGCGCGCGTCGGCCGTGCTCGTAGGTTCGGCGCGCGCCGGTGACGGAAGCGCCGCCGTGAACGAAATGCTCGAGACGACCAGGGCCAGCTGCGAATATTTCATGAGGTGAACCGCCGTGAGGTTTGCGCCCGACCCGTCCCCGTAGCGGTCGGATGATCGCCGATCGGAGCCGCGGGCACCAGGGGTTGCGACCCTCCGGTTTTCGAACAGCGATTCCAGTTTTCGGTACGCCGCAAAAGCGAGGATTCCGCGCACGACGGGTATCGCGGGTTCACGCGTCAACTTCGCCGAGGAGCGCTGTTCAGGAGTTGCCACAGCAAGAGAAAGGCGAGGACCAGGATGAGCCACAAGCCGATGAGCCGGCTCCAGCGTTTGGCGGAGCTCGTCCCTTCGGCCTTGACCGTGTGGGCCAACCTGGCGCGCAACCAATCGATTCCTTCGGCGTTGAAGGCGCGCTTGGGAATCACTTGCACGGCGTAGGGGCCGACCCAGATCAAGAACGCCTTGTCGACTTCGCGGAACTGGGTCAGCCGATCCCAGCTTCGTGTCACCGTGCTGCCGGTGGTTGCGATGGTGATCTCGCGATCATCGGCGCGATAGCGGATCGTTCGATCCGGCATGGCTGCGATCGTTCGCTTTCCCATGATGAGAGGCCCCAGGAACAGGTAAGCCTGGAAGAGAGCTGTGAAGATCAGGAACGGCGTCAGCGCCGGCAGAGACACTTGCCCGGACACGGCCAGCAAGCCCACGAACAAGGCCGCCAGCAACAAGTAGCTCCATCGGCGCCGAAAGAGCGAAAGCTGCCCCAACCCCTGGGCCACGTCCGTCGCGGTGATGTTCACTTCACCGGTGAGGGTGAAACCGGTCCGATCCTGGTCTCCGTGCATGGATGAAGAATAGCGCGGGCGCGAGCGCGAGATCGGTGTGCGGTCGCGCTTGCCGGCAGCGCGCTCACGGATGCTGCGTGAGTGAGAGCGTATTGCCGTCGGGGTCCTTGAACCACGCGACGCGTGCGCCGCCCGGTGTCCTCCACAGGCCGCGCGCGTCTTGCTCCATCCCGTGGTAGCGCTGAAATTGCACGCCGCGCGCGGCCAGCGCGTCGACGGCGGCCTCGATGTCTGCGACGCGCCAGCCCAGCTGGGTAAAGGCACGCGGGCCCAGCTCGTCGACCTTCTGTAGGCGCAGGCTCGTCCCCGCCGCGTCGAACACCAGCGCGTACGGATCTTCAGACATGAGCCTCAGACCGAGCACGTCTGCGTAGAAGCGGCGCGCACGCGCCGGATCGAGCGTTGCCAGGAATGCCATGATCGGCGCTTGTCCCAACATGCCGCGACTATAGCAGTGGGTCGTCCGCCCGGTGCGCGCCGACGGGCGCGAGGGCAGCGGGCAGGCTCGCGAGCACGAGTGGCGTGACCTTTCGATCCCGTTCGGAACTGCGATCGCGCACGCGGAACCAGACCGTTACTTCGAAGGGGCCGAGCGAGATCACCGATTGCGGCGTCAGCCTCATCGCGCGCCCGCGCCGGAGGCGCACGCCGTCGATGCGGCTCGGGCGCAACCAGGCGCAGCTGCGGAAGTAAGCCAACCGCGGACCGATCGCGATCTCACCTTGGCGTGCCGCAATCGATCGGTGCGGCAAGAAGAGATCGCTGCCCAGTGCGCGTCCGATCCGGATTGGCGTCGTATCGAAGCGCTCGGTGAACGTGCGTCCGGTCCGGGTGTCCACGACCTGAACGCGGGCGTCGACGCGGCTCACCGGGCGCCTCGCGCGATGTGACCGGTGGCGTCCGGATTCGAGACGCCAGCCGTCCGGGAGCTGGTCGCCTTTGGGGACGCGCCTCCGGTGTCCGAGGCTGCGCGCAACGTTGAGCATTCTCCCTGTGACGGCTGCATGATCGGCCGTGCGATTCAGCAAGCGTCGGACCAGCGGCGGAGTCCCCTCCTGCGGAGAGGGTTGTTGGCGGAGTCCCTGCACGGAGAACTTGGGCGCGAAGGACGCCAACCTTGTTTCGACCCCTTCTTCACGACCAAGGAAGTGGGTCGCGGGACCGGGCAGGGCCTGGCGAGCGCGCGCACCCTGATCCGGGAGAAGCACGCCGGCGACCTGACATTCGAGACCCGGGTCGGGCAGGGCACGACGTTCTGGGTCCGCCTGCCGATCGCCGGAAAGCCCGCCTGACGCGGCGCGGACCCGGCCACGGCGGCGTCCATGTCACGTGAGGTTCACCGCGGGGGGCGCTACGTTTGCCGCAGGGGTTGACAGGGGCGGGTACCGCCGGCCATATTTCAAAGCATACGGCCATCGAGATACCTAGATATGAGTCTTGCCCAGTACATCGATACCCTGACCGCGCTCGGTGACGAGAGCCGATTGCGGTTGTGCGCGCTGCTCAACGAGCGCGAGCTGTGCGTGACCGATCTGGTGCAGGTGACCGGCATCTCCCAGCCGCGCGTCTCGAGTCATCTCGGCCGCCTGCGCGAAGCCGGCTTCGTGCGCGACCGGCGGCACGGGGCGCAGTCGTTCTACGCGCTCGCCGAGGACACGCTGCCACCCACGGCCAAGGCGGTCATCTACGAGGCGCTGCAATCCAAGGACGCGACCCTGCAAGCCGATCAGCGGCGGCTGGCGGAGCTCGAGTCGGGCCGGCGCAGCACGGAGACCGATGCGCTCAACGATGAGCTGGAGCGCGATTACACGCCCGGCCGGAGCTGGCGATCGCTCGCGGCGGGTGTCGCGGGGTTGCTGCGCCTGGGCGACGTGCTCGACGTGGGCTCGGGTGACGGCACCGCGGCGCGCTCGCTGGTTCGCTATTGCCGGTCGCTGACCTGCGTCGACACCGACGCGCGGTTGGTCGAGGGCGCACGCCGGCGTCTGGCGCACTATCCGCAAGCCAGGGTCGAGGTCGCCGACGTTCACGATCTGCCGTTTGCCGATGCGTCGTTCGACGCGGTGCTTATGTTTCACACGCTGGCATACGCCGAGCGGCCGCCGCGCGCGCTCGAGGAGTGCGCGCGGGTGCTGCGGCCTGGCGGCCGACTCGTGGTGCTGTGCCTCGACGAGCACGACCACCGCGAGGTCTCGCTGCGCTTCGGTGAGCGCCATCCCGGCTTCTCGCCGCGCGCGCTGCGCAAGCTGCTGGCGCGCACCGATCTGCAAGTGGTGTCGTCGGAAGTCGCCTGCCGCGAAGCCAAGAAGCCGTACCTGCGCGTGGTGCTGGCGATCGCAGAGAAGCCGGAGCTAGAACCAGAGTCATCGCAAGAAGCCGTTGAATGAAGCCTGAAATACACCAGCCGTCATCGTCGTCGCCGCCGCCCTCGAACCCCGTCGCGGGCACCCCGTCCATTCACCCCTTGCGCCGCCTGCTCGACGAGCGGATCGCGATCATCGACGGCGCGATGGGCACCACGCTGCGCACGTACCGCATGACCGAGGACGACATCCGCGGCAAACGGTTCGCGGACGCGAAGAAGCACCTGCTCAACAACGGCGATCTCTTCTCGCTGACGCAGCCGCAGATGGTCTCGGACATCCACCGCCGCTTCCTGGAGGCGGGCGCCGACATCGTCG
The DNA here is from genome assembly GCA_964571275.1 of uncultured Myxococcales bacterium. Classification (GTDB taxonomy): domain Bacteria; phylum Myxococcota_A; class Polyangia; order Fen-1088; family Fen-1088; genus DASRQZ01. The sequence continues at coordinate 1,126 of CAZNCQ010000023.1, read as the reverse complement.
AGACCAACACCTTCGGCGCGACGTCGCTGGTGCAGTGCGATTTCTTCGTCGACGATCCGCGCGAGCACAACGGCCGCAAGGATCCCGAGTTCTTCCAGACCATCCTCGAGGACCGGTTTCTCAACGACCTCACGTGGGAGATCAACGAGACCTCGGCGCGCCAGTGCCGCGCGTGCGCCGATCGTGTCGCCGCCACCGATGGCAAGCAGCGGTTCGTCGCGGGCGCGATCGGTCCGATGACGGTGTCGCTGTCGACGTCGTCCGACGCCGATGATCCGGGGTTCCGCGCGGTGACGTTCGAGCAGGTGAAGGCGGCGTACGCCCACCAGGTGCGCGCGCTGATCGCGGGTGGATCCGACCTCCTGCTCGTCGAGACAATCTTCGACTCGCTCAACGCCAAGGCGGCGCTGGTCGCCATCCGCGAGGTGTTCGACGCCGACCACAAGGAGCTGCCGATCATCGTCTCGGCGGCGGTCGGACGCGGCGGCGAGACGATGATCTCGGCGCAGACCATCGAGGCGTTCTGGAACGCGGTGAGCCAGGTGCATCCGCTGGCGGTCGGGCTCAACTGCTCGCTCGGCCCCGACCTCATGTATCCGTTTCTGTCGGAGCTGGCGCAGAAGTCGACCGCGGCGATCTCCTGCTACCCCAACGCCGGGCTGCCGAACCCCCTGTCACCGACGGGGTTCGACCTCGGCCCGAGTGACATGGGGCGATACCTGGCAGAGTTCGCCGACGCGGGGCTGCTCAACATCGCGGGCGGCTGCTGCGGTAATACGCCGGAGCACATCGCCGCGATCAGCCGCGCGGTCGCGGGCAAGCACCCGCGCGCGCTCGCGGACCACGCACACGCGAAGGTTTCGGTGTCCGTTCCGCCGGCGCCGGAATCGCAATCGCCGAACGGCGCGGCGACGACGCCCGAGTTTCGCCCGCTGCGGCTGTCCGGCTCGCAGCCGTTCACCCAGCAGGCCGGCGTCTACATCATGATCGGCGAGCGCACCAACGTCGCGGGCTCGCCCAAGTTCGCGAAGCTGATCAAGGACGGCAAGTTCGAAGAGGCGGTCAGCGTCGCGCGCCAGCAGGTGGAGAACGGCGCCAACATCATCGACATCTGCATGGACGAGGG